>NZ_CP031240.1:958160-1277546 GCF_003351405.1 Haemophilus haemolyticus | reverse complement strand
TTAATTTTTCACAAATTTCAGGAATATGGGAAAAGCTGTTGTGTTCAATCTGAAAACGTGGGTCTTGAATTTTTTGAGCTTCAGCAATGGCTCTGGGATCTCGGTCAATTCCAATGAGACGACCATTTGAAGATAATTTAGAAAGGATTAAGCGAGAATGACCACCACGGCCAAAAGTTCCGTCAATATAAATTCCATTTTCCTTCAATGCCAAGCCATTCACGGCTTCGTGAAGTAAAACTGTGACATGTTCAGGTGAAGAAAAGGAATTTTCGGTATCCATAAATACAATATAAAAGTAAAAAACGGTGAATCATTTTCTATAATGAGAAATCTTTCAAAGCCTCAGACGCAAAGTCTGCACTTGAACCAATTTCCATATCTTCTTCAATTTGGGCATGCCATTCTATAGCACTCCAAATTTCAAATTTATTAAGTTGTCCCACCAACATTAAACCTTTTTCTAATTTTGCATGTTGGCGTAATGGCCCACTAAGCAAGATACGGCCCTGAGCATCCATCTCACATTCAGTGGCGTGACCAAGCATTACTCGTTGCAAACGGCGTTGGGTAGGATCAAAGTTAGAAAGTGCGAGAAGTTTTTGTTCGATTTTTTCCCATTCATCAAGGGGATAAAGTAAAAGACAAGGTTGACGAATATCTACAGTACAAACCATTTGCCCTTGATTCTTTTCAAGAATTTCAGAGCGATAGCGGGTTGGGATCGCTACGCGTCCCTTAGAATCTAAATTAACCGCTGTTGCACCACGAAACATATTACGCCTTCAAAATTAAACTTATTTTGAGAAATTTTCCTAAAAATCTCCACAAAACACCACTTTTCTCCACATCTACGTAAGTTTATAATTTGTTTGATTAAGTTGCAAGCAATTAATAGAAGAAGATTTAATAAGATCAAGAGTTATCTTAGAGAATAAAAAATAGCCTGTGAATTTTCATTCACAGGCTAGATTTTTTTATAGAATTAAAGTGTATTACCAAGTATAACCAATACTTGCCCCTGCTCCAGCATCTCCGCTTGAGTTAATAGAAAGATTAGCTTTCATACCAACCCGTCCATTATCAGATAAACGAGAATACCCTACTGCAACGGCATTTTGTCCTTTAAAAGAACCAAGACCAGCAGAAATCGTTTCTTTACCTGGAATGGTATTTTGATACAAACTACCAATTGCAATCGCACCCGCAATACCTGCACGCAATTCTTTATTCATTTTTTGCATATCACGATTAACTTGCGCAATTGCATTACGGTTTTGCTGGATTTCACGGCTATGGTTATGTACAGTGTTCTCAATGGTATTAACACGCTCTTTTAACTTCGTGTTAGCATTAAGACTATCTACAAATTGTTGTTCTGTTTTGCCAGTGTTGCCATTGTCTCTCCAGATCTCATAAGCAGATTTACCGTTTTTACCGTCCTTAATCTTCGTACTAGTTTTGGTATTATCACTATTAGTAACTTCAAGCGTATGAGTACCATCGCTGTTATCCATTACAGTTGCTTTAACTGATTTACCATCTTTGCCATTTGTACCTTTTAAGGAATCAGCAAACTCTTGTACTGATTTGTTTTCATTACCTGGTATTTCTTTCCATAGTTCGTACGCAGATTTTCCATTATCACCTTTATCACCTTTTTCGCCTTTTATCGCCTTAGTGAAATCAGTTTCTGATTTATTTTCATTACCTGCTTGCGCTTTCCATACTTCGTATGCAGATTTGCCATCTTCACCTTTATCACCTTTTTCGCCTTTTATCGCCTTAGTGAAATCAGTTTCTGATTTATTTTCATTACCTGCTTGCGCTTTCCATACTTCGTATGCAGATTTGCCATCTTCACCTTTATCACCTTTTTCGCCTTTTATCGCCTTAGTGAAATCAGTTTCTGATTTATTTTCATTACCTACTTGAGCTTTCCATACTTCGTATGCAGATTTGCCATCTTCACCTTTATCACCTTTTTCGCCTTTTATCGCCTTAGTGAAATCAGTTTCTGATTTATTTTCATTACCTGCTTGCGCTTTCCATACTTCGTATGCAGATTTGCCATCTTCACCTTTATCACCTTTTTCGCCTTTTATCGCCTTAGTGAAATCAGTTTCTGATTTATTTTCATTACCTGCTTGCGCTTTCCATACTTCGTATGCAGATTTGCCATCTTCACCTTTATCACCTTTTTCGCCTTTTATCGCCTTAGTGAAATCAGTTTCTGATTTATTTTCATTACCTGCTTGCGCTTTCCATACTTCGTATGCAGATTTGCCATCTTCACCTTTATCACCTTTTTCGCCTTTTATCGCCTTAGTGAAATCAGTTTCTGATTTATTTTCATTACCTGCTTGCGCTTTCCATACTTCGTATGCAGATTTGCCATCTTCACCTTTATCACCTTTTTCGCCTTTTATCGCCTTAGTGAAATCAGTTTCTGATTTATTTTCATTACCTGCTTGCGCTTTCCATACTTCGTATGCAGATTTGCCATCTTCACCTTTATCACCTTTTTCGCCTTTTATCGCCTTAGTGAAATCAGTTTCTGATTTATTTTCATTACCTGCTTGCGCTTTCCATACTTCGTATGCAGATTTGCCATCTTCACCTTTATCACCTTTTTCGCCTTTTATCGCCTTAGTGAAATCAGTTTCTGATTTATTTTCATTACCTACTTGAGCTTTCCATACTTCGTATGCAGATTTGCCATCTTCACCTTTATCACCTTTTTCGCCTTTTATCGCCTTAGTGAAATCAGTTTCTGATTTATTTTCATTACCTGCTTGCGCTTTCCATACTTCGTATGCAGATTTGCCATCTTCACCTTTATCACCTTTTTCGCCTTTTATCGCCTTAGTGAAATCAGTTTCTGATTTATTTTCATTACCTGCTTGCGCTTTCCATACTTCGTATGCAGATTTACCATCTTCACCTTTTTCGCCTTTTATCGCCTTAGTGAAATCAGTTTCTGATTTATTTTCATTACCTGCTTGCGCTTTCCATACTTCGTATGCAGATTTGCCATCTTCACCTTTATCACCTTTTTCGCCTTTTATCGCCTTAGTGAAATCAGTTTCTGATTTATTTTCATTACCTGCTTGCGCTTTCCATACTTCGTATGCAGATTTGCCATCTTCACCTTTTTCGCCTTTAAAAGAAGGATCATTTTTAAGACTATCTTTATCTAAACTAACAATTGTTTTATTATTTTCTGTTGTAGTCTTCAGCCCATTTTTGAATTCATATAATCCATTAAAAATAGTTTCAAAATTATTTGTAGTTACAACTTCATTTCCATCAAACTTTAATTTTCCATTATCAACGTTTAATACTTTTGAATTTGTATCACCTAATTTAATGCTAGAGAAAGTCGGTGCTTTTAACATACCTATACGCAATGTACCGCTATCATTAAATGTAATTAAATTATCTGATGAATATGCAGTAGTAGGAGCATTTACTGAACCATACACTGTACTTGATTTACCTTGAATAGGTAAAATACCACCGATCTGTGTTTTAATGATCTTAGCTTTCATCGCATCGCTAGAATCTTGATCATTATAATCATTGGCAGAAAATTGAATACCTGCTACAGCTAAGGATTTCAACTGCGCCACATTCACTGCATCTGTATCTTCTGTACCAGCGGCTACATTCGTAATTTGACGTGTTAATCCTGTTCCCACATCACCCACAGATACGGCTGCCCCTGTCGAACGCCACACTTTCACCATATTGTTGGCTTCGGTTTGTTTCGTTTTGATTTCTTCTTGTTTTGCTGTAACTAATGCGCCTAAACGTGCTTTCTCAGTTTTTATAGCGTCTTTCTGCTCATCTGTTTTACCTTCAGGATCATTAGCTGCATCAGTAATGTAAGCAATCAAATTATTTTCTAATGTGGTACGCTCTGTCTCAAGTTCCCTAATTTCATCTAGTAATCTATTATATTTTTCTTTTTCCTCAGCACTCAACAGATTCTCTAATGTCTTATTAGCATTTTCCACCGTATCATAACCAAATACGTTTTTATCTACAGAAGTACGAGAATCACTACCTAGAGCAACGGCACCTTTCAAATTACTTACGGCACGTGTGCCCACTGCTGTGGCAGATTCTGCAGCAGCTACAGAGTTATAACCTATCGCTGTAGCATACTTACCCTCTGTTTTTGCCAAATAACCTAATGCGTTGGAAAAATGACCTTTTGCACTGGACCCCATACCAATTGCTGTACTGTTCGTATCATAGGCTTCTGCATTATTACCTAATGCTAACGTTTGGTAGCCATACGCACGTGAATCGTGGCCAATTGCCATAGACCAATCATATTTGTGAGATTCAGCCTGTGTAATAACAGAAATTTCATTGTTATCTTTGGTGATTCGTTCTAAAGGTTGAGACACTTTTGCAGGTGTATTACCCACTTCAGATGTAGCATTTTGAACACCTATATATGCGCCAGAACCAATAGCAATAGAGTTAGCTGCTTTTTCATTAATTGCAGCACGATTGCCAATGACCACCGCTTCGCTAGATAAGCTGGACGCTTGCGTACCAATTGCATAACTATCTCTTGCTTTTGCAATAGACTTAATACCAATAGACACTGCACGATCAGCACTACTAGTTGCTTGCGTACCAAAAGCAATCGTATCTTGTCCTTTTGTATTCGCTTGAAAACCTATAGCTGTACCACGTACAGATGTGTCATTTTTTGCTTCAGAACCAATGGCTACACCTAGGTTTGAAGCTGTATTAAGTGCAGATTCCCCTAATGCCACGCTATATGAAGAGGAAGTATTTTCTGCACTCTGCCCAATAGCGACACTCGATCGTGAATTAGTAATCTTAGAATCTGTGCCAATAACTACCGAACTTATAGACTTTTCATCCATTACTTCTGCACGTAAACCGATAGCTGTCGCAGCAGCTGCCTTGGCATCTGCCCTTGCACCGGCAGCAAAAGAGTGATTTCCCTCTGATTTTGCGCTTGAACCTAAGGCTAAAGATTCCCTTCCTTTAGATTCTGCATCATCACCGATAGCAACAGAATAGTCTCCCTCTGATTTTGCGTGATTTGAAATCGCTGTACCCGCAAGACCAGTTACTTTTGAATCATATCCCAAAGCCAATCCATTAGTCGCATTACTTTTAGCATCTACGCCAATTGCAACTCCAAATGCCCTTGTCGCTTCACTATTAAAACCAATCGCCACATTCTGCATTCCCTCCGCTTTAGCGTTTTCACCAAAAGCAATCGAACTTTGTCCAGTTGCCACTGTACTCTTACCAATGGCAATTGCTCTATCATTTTGCGCTTTTGCCCCATTACCAATGGCAATGGCACTTTCAGAACCAGGAGTCCCAAGCACGTCACCAGCAGTTGGAATTTTATCTGCAGTTGCGTCTTTACCAATCGCAACCGAACCTGCGCCTGCCGCCTTAGCTTCTGTCCCCATGGCTGTTGCATTAATGCCTGATGCTACGACACTTTTACCAATAGCTACCGAATTATCCTCTACTGCCTTCGCACCTGCACCCACCACGGTTGTATGATTGCCTGATGCTACGGCACTTTCGCCAATAGCTACCGATGTAGCATTTAACTTATTGTTAATCGCTGTCACAGCATCATTAAGAGATGTATGTTGGTTTTCTAATGCTGCAACACGACCTTGTAAAGCAGTAAAATCATTATCAGAAACTGCCGCATAAACACTGGAAGCCGTAAAAAAAGAAAGGGCAATTGCCGATAATTTAAAAACTCCAGATAAATTCACCGCACTTGATTGTGGATTTGATACGCTTTGTTTTTTATGTGCTCTAGATAATTCTGATACAACTGACCAAGATTGAATAGATGTATTCCAAATAACGCGAAAAATATGATTCATAGAATAGCTCCAAACATGATAAAGAAAGGGGAGAAAAATAGATTTTTGTTCATACTCTCTACCCATTGATTGTTTGGAGAAAAGAGAGATGATTTATGGCTTGCTTGCTTGCTTGCTTGCTTGCTTGCTTGCTTGCTTGCTTGCTTGCTTGCTTGCTTGCTTGCTTGCTTGCTTGTCAAATGTTCTCATAGATTAAAATCCTAGGTTATAAAAGTTTTTGGATTTTCCTATCATTTACTCTTCAAAACAAGAAAAGAAATGTAAAGAAATGTAAAGGAATGTAAAGGAATGTGAGGAAATATAAAGAAACATAAAAATCATAGATAAAAAACCGTTCGAACATCAATTCAAACGGTTTTATAAAATGAGATTTTATGAATTAATTATTCACATACGCTTCTTCATCGCGCTCGCCTAATGGCTTAAGCATAGCGAAGAATAACACGATACAAACAATTGTTGTTGCAAAACCAAGATAAACTGAAAGTTGATAATCTAAACCGAAACCGATTTTGTTGTAGAACAAGTAAGTTGCACATATTGTTGTAATAAACCAAGCCGGAATAGACGCAACCCAGTGGAATTTATGGTAGCGATATAAGTATGCTGCTGCAGTCCATAACATTACCATTGCTGTCATTTGGTTTGCCCAAGTGAAATAACGCCATAATACGCTAAAGTCAATGGTTGACACAAAATAGCCCAATACGAATAGTGGTACAGCAATTAATAAACGTTTAGGTAATGAACGTTGGTCGATATGGAAAATTTCCGCTAATTGTAAACGAGCTGCACGGAATGCGGTATCGCCAGAAGTAATAGGTAAAACCACTACACCTAACACAGCAAAGATACCACCGATAAAACCTAAGAAGTGTAATGAACTATCATATACAACTTTAGATGGTGAACCCGCAGCAATTGCATCTTGTAATGCCTGTGGGTTTTCATAGAATGCAAGACCAACCATACACCAGATTAATGCAATTACACCTTCAGCAATCATTGCACCGTAAAAGATAAAACGACCTTCTTTTTCATTTTCAGCACAACGCGCCATTAAAGGAGTTTGAGTTGCATGGAAACCAGATAATGCACCACAAGAAATAGTTAAGAACAATAATGGCCAAATTGGAACATCACCCTTCACTTGGAAGTTTTGTGTAAATTTCTCTAAAGTTAAACCTTGACCATCTGCATTGATAGTACGGAAGAACTCAATAGGATCAACAGCACTAAAGTGTGCAGAAACTAAGCCATACACCATACCCACAGACATAAATAGCAACAACGCGCCAAAGAGCGGATAGATTCGACCGATAATTTTGTCGATCGGCAATAAAGTCGCAAGAATATAGTAAGCAAAAATAATAATGGTCCAAATTGCAACAACCGTTGCTTTATCCATACCCCATACTTTGATACCACCAGCTTCAACTGCATGATGAACAGCTTCAGCATCACCTAATTGTAACGCACCTTGAGATGCGCCCAATAAGTCCATGGTAATCGTACCCATTAATTGAGCTGGGCTTGATACAAACACAACACCTACTAATAATAAAAGTACAAGTGCTAATGTGTTAATAAATACTTTTACAGGGCGACCTAAGAATTTACCAGCTAAATGTGGCATAGTTGCACCGCCATGACGGATACTCAACATACCACAGAAATAGTCATGTACTGCACCGGCAAAAATACAACCGATTACAATCCAAAGCATTGCCACCGGTCCGTATAAAGCACCAAGAATTGGACCAAAAATAGGGCCAGTTCCAGCAATGTTTAATAATTGAATTAACCAAATTTTTGTTTTTGACATTGGCATATAATCCACGCCATCATTAACCTGATAAGCAGGGGTCTGACGTTGTGGATTAATCACAAAGATTTTTTCGATAATTTTTCCATAAACAAAGTAACCAAGAATCAAAATGGCTACACAAAAGAAAAACCATAACATAGAAAGGCTCCTCAAAAGATAAAAGAAAGTATTTAGTAGATGCCCTAAACAAGCCGCGGTATTCTATTTCAAATTGTTTAAAATCAAAAATTGAATTTAAGAAATTTTATGGATTTGTGACTTACATCACATTTGTAAAAATGAAGAATTCTATTAGAATACTAATAAATAAGTAATTTTATAATTATAGAGAAAAAGATGGCCTTAACTCGATGTCCTGAATGCAGAAAAAAGATTAGTGAAAATGCAGAAAACTGCCCTAATTGTGGTTTTTCTTTCAAACAAGCAGATTTAGAAACTTATAAACAACAATTAGAAAGACGTCGATTGCACAATGCTGAAATCAATCGTAAAAGTACAAAACTCCACATAATTTGGTTTTGCATCTTTGCTATTTTTATCGCGCTGGCTAGTTGGATTACAAATAAATAGAAAAAATATCTCGTATGTATAGAGTTACTTCAGATATCAACTATTAATTCGTTCATCTCCACTATAGACATTCCCTTTACCTTCTCTTGCAAAACCAATCAAAGTCAAATGATGTGCTTCAGCCATTTTCACGGCAAGATTAGTTGCTCCAGAAATCGTCACTAACATTTCAACCCCACAAGAAATAGTTTTTTGAACCATTTCATAACTTGCACGACTCGAAGCGACAATAATGCCATTAGGCTTGCCTGATTTTGCATGCCAACCAAGTAATTTATCAAGAGCAACATGACGACCCACATCTTCAAAAATAGCAAGCATATTACCTTCTAAATCAAAAAAACCACAAGCATGAGTCGAACCTGTTTGCTGACCTAATCGTTGATTTTTATGAAGATCTGACAAACAGCCATCGAGCAAATTCAAATCAAACTTAAAAGTGCGGTCTAATTTTGGAAAGTTTTTATATACCTGATTAAGCTGCTCCGTGCCACAAATGCCACACCCAGTACGTCCTGTAAGATTACGACGATGCTCTTTTAATGCCATAAATTTTCGGCTAGACAGTTCAATTTGCACTTCAATACCATTGCAAACTTCCACAACATCGATACCGTAAATATCCGAAGTTTTTTCAATAATGCCTTCTGTGAGAGAAAAGCCCAAAGCAAATACCTCTAAATCTTTCGGTGAACACATCATAACCGCATGAGAAATACCGTTATAAACTAATGAAACTGGCATTTCGACAGCTAGAAAATCTTCTTTTGATTGTAAAAGTGCGGTTGAATTTTCTATACTTTTATTTCTTTTAAAAAAGTTAATCGTTTGTTTAATCACCCAATCCATTCTTTACCTACCCATTACTAAAATGTAAAAAAAATGTTAATATTTTTATAAAATTATGATCTAGATCATAATTTTTCTGCGTTATAATGCCATTTGATTATGGATTTATCGTTAAAAAATCGTTATTCTAGTCGCCCATAAATTGGCCTACTTTTGAACCAATTTGCGATGTTGAGTAACGTTATTTTAACGAAATCAACCAAATTATCTAGTTACACTAGACGAATTTATTACTATCTAAACATCTCAACAACTTGTTGTTGAAAGGAGTGATTATGCAGATCTCAAGAAGAAAATTCTTTAAGGTCTGTGCAGGTGGTATGGCGGGAACATCGGCTGCGATGTTGGGCTTTGCTCCAGCAAGTGCGTTAGCCGCGCCGCGTGAATACAAATTATTACGCGCATTTGAATCTCGTAACACTTGTACATATTGTGCCGTAAGCTGCGGTATGTTGTTATACAGCACAGGCAAACCTTACGATACGTTAAGCAGCCACACTGGCACCAATACTCGTTCAAAACTGTTTCACCTTGAAGGCGATCCAGATCATCCAGTTAGCCGTGGCGCTCTCTGTCCTAAAGGTGCTGGCGCCCTTGATTACGTAAATAGCGAAAGTCGCTGTTTATATCCTGAATATCGCGCACCAGGCTCTGATAAATGGGAACGAATTTCTTGGCAAGATGCAATTAAACGCATTGCTCGCTTACTGAAAGACGATCGTGATGCTAACTTCGTTGAAAAAGATGCAAGTGGCAAAACCGTGAACCGTTGGACAACTACAGGTATTATGACTGCATCAGCCATAAGCAACGAAGCCGCACTACTGACTCATAAATGGGTGCGGATGTTGGGTATGGTACCGATGTGTAACCAAGCGAATACTTGACACGGACCAACGGTAGCAAGTCTTGCTCCATCATTTGGTCGCGGTGCGATGACAAATAACTGGGTTGATATTAAAAATGCCAACCTTATCATTGTTCAAGGCGGTAACCCTGCAGAAGCTCACCCTGTTGGCTTCCGTTGGGCAATTGAAGCAAAGAAAAACGGTGCTAAACTTATCGTTATCGATCCACGCTTTAACCGTACAGCCTCTGTTGCAGATTTACATGCGCCAATTCGTTCTGGTTCAGATATCGCATTTTTAATGGGTGTCATCCGTTACCTATTGGAAACAAACCAAATTCAACACGAATACGTTAAACACTATACTAATGCCTCATTCTTAATTGATGAAGGTTTCAAATTTGAGGATGGTTTATTTGTAGGTTACAACGAAGAAAAACGTAACTACGATAAATCTAAATGGAACTATCAGTTTGATGAAAACGGACAGGCTAAACGTGATATGACCTTACAACACCCTCGTTGTGTCATTAATATCTTAAAAGATCATGTTTCACGTTATACCCCAGAAATGGTTGAACGCATTACAGGTGTAAAACAAAAACTCTTCTTACAAATCTGTGAAGAAATTGGTAAAACCTCTGCCCCAAATAAAACGATGACGCATCTATATGCGTTAGGCTTTACCGAGCATTCAATCGGTACACAAAATATTCGTTCTATGGCGATGATCCAATTACTTTTAGGTAATATGGGTATGCCTGGTGGTGGTATTAATGCATTACGTGGTCACTCCAATGTACAAGGTACAACAGATATGGGCTTATTGCCAATGTCTTTACCAGGTTATATGCGTTTACCAAACGATAAAGATACCTCTTATGAGCAATACATTAACGCGATTACACCAAAAGATATTGTTCCAAACCAAGTAAACTATTATCGTAATACTTCAAAATTCTTTGTTAGTATGATGAAAACCTTCTATGGTGATAAAGCAACCAAAGAAAATGGTTGGGGTTTTGATTTCTTACCAAAAGCAGATCGCTTATATGACCCGATTACTCACGTTAAATTGATGAATGAAGGCAAATTACACGGTTGGATTTTACAAGGCTTTAACGTGTTAAACTCATTACCGAACAAAAACAAAACTGTTGCAGGAATGAGTAAGTTAAAATTCTTAATCGTGATGGATCCGCTTCAAACTGAATCCTCTGAATTCTGGAAAAACTTTGGTGAATCAAACAATGTGAATTCTTCAGAAATTCAAACTGAAGTCTTCCGCCTACCAACAACCTGTTTCGCTGAAGAAGATGGTTCAATTGTAAACTCAGGACGTTGGGTGCAATGGCACTGGAAAGGTTGCGATCAACCAGGTGAAGCATTACCAGATGTTGAAATTCTTTCTATGATTCGTGAAGAAATGCATCATCTTTACCAAAAAGAAGGTGGTCGTGGTATTGAATCATTTGAAGCAATGACTTGGAATTATGCTCAACCACACTCACCAAGTGCGGTAGAATTAGCCAAAGAATTAAATGGTTATGCGCTAGAAGATCTTTATGATCCAAACGGCAACTTGATGTACAAGAAAGGTCAATTACTCAATGGATTTGCACATTTACGTGATGATGGGACAACAACATCAGGTAACTGGTTATATGTTGGTCAATGGACTGAAAAAGGCAATCAAACTGCAAATCGTGATAACTCAGATCCATCAGGTTTAGGCTGCACCATTGGTTGGGGCTTTGCATGGCCTGCAAACCGCCGCATACTTTATAGCCGTGCATCATTAGATATCAATGGTAATCCTTGGGATAAAAACCGCCAATTAATCAAATGGAATGGTAAAAACTGGAACTGGCATGATGTAGCAGACTATGGTACACAACCACCAGGTTCTGATACCGGACCATTTATTATGTCTGCTGAAGGTGTAGGTCGTTTATTTGCAGTTGATAAAATTGCAAATGGTCCAATGCCTGAACACTATGAGCCAGTTGAAAGCCCAATAGATACTAACCCATTACACGCTGCAGTGGTAAGTGATCCTACAGTACGTATTTATCCTGAAGATAAAGAATTTATCGGTTCAAATAAAGAGTTCCCATTCGTGGCAACAACTTACCGATTAACGGAACACTTCCATAGTTGGACTGCGCAATCTGCCTTAAATATCATCGCACAACCACAACAATTTGTGGAAATCGGTGAAAAATTAGCAGCAGAAAAAGGCATCCAAAAAGGCGATATGGTAAAAATTACTTCTCGTCGTGGTTATATTAAAGCTGTTGCCGTGGTTACGAAACGTCTTAAAGATCTCGAAATTGATGGACGTACCGTACACCATGTAGGTCTTCCAATTCACTGGAATATGAAGGCCTTAAATGGAAAAGGTAATCGTGGATTCTCTACTAATACCTTAACACCATCTTGGGGTGAGGCAAACACGCAAACACCAGAATACAAAACATTCTTGGTAAATATTGAAAAAGTTGGGGAGGCATAATATGGCTGGAACTGCTCAAGGCGTTCAAACGCAAGACGTTATTAAAATCTCCGCAACTTCAGGCTTAACGCCTGCACCACAAGCGCGAGATCATAAAGTTGAAGTAGCAAAATTAATCGATGTCAGTGCATGTATTGGTTGTAAAGCTTGCCAAGTTGGCTGCTCAGAGTGGAATGACATCCGCTCTGATGTAAATGCGCAGTGTCATGGTATTTACGATAACCCTGTAGATCTAAATGCTAAAGCATGGACTGTGATGCGCTTTAACGAAGTAGAAGAAAACGATCGTTTAGAATGGTTAATCCGTAAAGATGGCTGTATGCACTGTGCAGAACCTGGTTGTTTAAAGGCTTGTCCTGCACCAGGTGCTATCATTCAATACGCCAATGGTATTGTGGATTTTCAATCTGATAAATGTATCGGGTGTGGTTATTGTATTGCTGGCTGTCCATTCAACATTCCACGTATGAATCCGGATGACAACCGTGTGTACAAATGTACCCTTTGCGTGGACCGTGTTTCTGTAGGTCAAGAGCCTGCATGTGTGAAAACTTGTCCAACTGGTGCTATTCGTTTTGGTTCTAAAGAAGAAATGAAACTCTACGCAGAAAAACGCATAGCTGATTTAAAATCTCGTGGTTATGAAAATGCCGGGCTTTACGATCCACCAGGCGTAGGCGGAACACACGTAATGTATGTGTTACATCACGCGGATAAACCAGAGCTTTACAATGGTCTTCCAAAAGATCCACAAATTGATTTAAGTGTGACCTTATGGAAAGATGTATTGAAACCAGTAGCGGCAGTTGCAATGGGTGGCTTGGCATTAGCTGAAATCGCTCACTACTTAACTGTGGGTCCTAATATTGAAGAAGATGTGGAAGATCATCACCACGAATTTGAAGAAGAAAAACCATCTAAGGGGGAAAACAATGAGTAAAATTGAGATCAACAACGATACTCGAATCGTCCGCCATAGAACACCAGCGCGTATCAGTCACTGGATGTTGGTAATCTGTTTCTTTATGACAATGTTCACTGGTGTTGCGTTTTTCTTCCCTGATTTCGCATGGTTAACAGAAATTTTAGGTACACCACAAATTGCGCGTGCAATTCACCCATTCACTGGGATTTTAATGTTCTTTGCCTTCATCTACTTGGCATTATTGTACTGGGATCACAATATTCCAGAGAAAAACGATATTCGCTGGGCAAAAGGTGTCGTTGAAGTTCTTAAAGGGAATGAACACGCAGTTGCTGATAATGGCAAATATAACTTTGGTCAAAAAATGCTCTTCTGGACATTAAACTTGGCGATGGTAACGCTATTAATAACTGGCATCATTATGTGGCGTCAATATTTTTCGCACTACTTCTCAATCCCAGTATTACGTTTCTCGATTCTGCTCCATTCTTTGAGTGCATTTATGTTATTCACTGGTATCTTAGTGCATATGTATATGGCATTCTGGATTAAAGGTTCAATTCGAGGAATCGTTGAAGGTTGGGTAACCGTTCGTTGGGCGAAGAAACACCACCCGAAATGGTATCGCGAAGAAATTTTACCTGAGCTTGAAAAAGATTTACTCAACGAGCAATCAGGTAAAAAAGGCAAAACCAAAGTATTATTTAAAGGATTTGGCAAATAAGCTGAAATCTTGAAAAAGAAAAAGGTGCGGTTAAAATTGACCGCACTTTTTATTATGAAAGTGAGAAAAGAACATGAGTATCAAAATCTTATCAGAATCAGAAATCAAACAAGCAGCGAATTCCTTCCAGACTCCTGCTGTATTATTTGCCAATCCTAAAAATCTTTATCAACGCAGAGCAAAACGTTTAAGAGACTTAGCACAAAATCACCCTCTATCAGATTATTTATTATTTGCTGCAGATATTGTTGAAAGCCAGCTTTCCACGTTAGAAAAAAATCCTTTACCGCCACAACAGTTTGAACAGCTAAATGATATAGAGCCACTAAATGCAAAAACCTTTAAAAGAAACAGCATCTGGCGTGAATACTTAACTGAAATTCTTGATGAGATTAAACCAAAGGCCAATGAGCAAGTCTCTGCTACGATTGAATTTCTTGAAAAAGCATCCTCTGCCGAATTAGAAGAAATGGCAAATAAGCTCTTAGCACAAGAATTTAATTTAGTCAGCAGTGATAAAGCCATCTTTATTTGGGCCGCACTTTCCCTTTATTGGTTACAAGCAGCCCAACAAATTCCTCATAATAGCCAAGTTGAAAACGCCGAAAATCTCCATCACTGCCCTGTTTGTGGCTCATTACCGGTCGCGAGTATTGTACAAATTGGTACATCACAAGGTTTACGCTACTTACATTGTAATTTATGTGAAAGTGAATGGAATTTAGTACGCGCACAATGCACCAACTGTAATAGCCACGACAAACTAGAAATGTGGTCGTTAGATGAAGAACTTGCACTTATTCGTGCCGAAACCTGTGGTAGCTGTGAAAGTTACTTAAAAATCATGTTCCAAGAAAAAGATCCTCATGTAGAGCCAGTAGCCGACGATTTGGCTTCTATTTTCTTAGATATTGAAATGGAAGAAAAAGGTTTCGCACGCAGCGGATTAAATCCATTTGTTTTTCCAGCAGAAGAAGCATAAAAAAATATAGCCTAGGGTACACCCTAGGCTATATCATTTGTATCTATAAATAACAGGCCATTACCACGGCATTTTCTCGTCCACCACTGGGTTTCGGATAATAATTTTTTCGAATATCGACTTCATTAAAACCAATTCTTTCATACAAAAAACGAGCAGGGTTAGACTCTCTGACTTCTAGCCATAAAGTCTGTACGCCTTTTTCTTTCAGCCGAGCGATTAACTCATTCAACAATAATTTCCCCAATCCATTACCTTGATGAGACGGTAAAATAGCAATATTAAACAAAGTCGCTTCATCCAATACTGTTTGGCAAATAGCAAAACCAATAATCTGATTATTCTCTATTAATTTTAAATTGAGATAACGCGCCCCTTGATTATTTTTTAACGTACCAAATGACCAAGGCACAAGATGTGCTTGCTGCTCGATTTCATACAATCGGTCGAAATCACTGGCTTCAATTTGAGAAATAATAGACATAATTAAGGCTGCTGAATTTGTTGCCACAACTCTCGTTTGGCTTGGTAATTAGATTGAAATTGTTGCCAACTTGGCGAGCGATAAACACGCTCAGCCTGCATGCAAAATGGTAAAGTGCGGTCAATTTGGTCGCTATTTTCTGATAATAACCAGTAACGAATAGGCTGCTTACATTCGATATGCTGGATTTGATCGTAATTCAAACATAAGCAATCTTCTTTTTTAAGATCAAGGCTGAGTAGCACATCAGCCAACAAAGGCGAGCCACTTATATTTTCATCAGAAACAGTGATAAAGCGAATATTCTCAGCAACACTAATTCCTACTGAACCTTGTAGCACCTCTGGGCGATATAACGTCCACTGGGAAATGCCCATTTCTTGTAAAAGAAGATCACGTCTATTCATATTAACGAGCAATACTATCAAATGGATAATCGACTAATGCCTTAATAATCGCACGTTCTTCAGCCTGTGTAGGTTCCACTTGATATGAGGTATAACTACGATAAGCAATAATATTTTTATCTTTGTGCACTAAAGCAACGTAACGTTTAAATTTATCACTGGCACAAGCATAATAATCATGAATATCTGATTTCACAACCTGTAACTGGCAGGTCTCTTTATTTTTTGCAAAATAACGTTCCGTAATAGCTTTCTCATGAGAAACATCAGTTAAATAGAATGTATCACTTAGTACAGCTTTACGAGCCTCACTGTTTTTACTTAATGCCAAACTCACAAAACGAGGATCGTCACCTTTTACTGCTTGTGTTTGTTTCACATATTTCTCACCATTGAATTCAATTTCGATGCCTTTAGCTAAAATACGCTGAAACTGCGCATCTAACTTTTGTAATACTTCAGTTTGAGCAGGAGTTAATACCGGCTTTGATACTTTAGATGCCTTTTGAGACGTACCTTGAACAAGGTCGAGAACTTGACATCCAGATAGTAACGTTGCCATTAAGGCTGCAGAGAGAATTTTTTTCATAAAGGATTTTCCTAAAATAGTTTTAATCAATTTTTATTAATAATTTTGCTAAAATAGCGCGTAATTTTAACTAATAACCCACAGGATTCAAAGCGTGATTTCTCTAGAGAGCCAAGTTTTAGAACGACATATTTCATTTTTTGATGGTAAATCAGTATTATTTGCCGGCGGTATTTCTGACAATTTTCCTCAAACATTAGCCTCTAAATGCCAATCAATCCAAATTTGGAGTTGCTATTTTGACTATGCAAGAACGCAAAGTGCGGTCAATTTTTCCGTTGAATTTCAAGGTCAAGCTGATTTAATCGTTTATTATTGGACTAAAAATAAACAAGAAGTAAATTTCCAACTGCTTCAACTATTAGCTCAGGCGCCTATTGGCCAAGAAATATTAATTATTGGAGAAAACCGTTGTGGTGTGCGTTCAGTAGAAAAAACATTAGAACACTATGGTGAAATAGCGAAAATTGACTCTGCTCGTCGTTGCGGTTTATACCATTTTTCACTACAAAACAAACCGTACTTTGAACTTAAAAATTTCTGGAAAACCTATCAACATCCTACGCTAAAAGACTTAACCATATATAGTTTACCTGGGGTATTTAGTGCAGCGGAATTAGATACGGGCACAGAATTGTTACTTTCAACCATTGATAATAAAATAAAAGGAAAAGTACTCGATCTTGGCTGTGGGGCGGGAGTAATTGGCTCTATGATAAAAAAACGCTCTCCTAACGCACAAATTACCATGACTGATATTCATGCGATGGCGTTAGAATCAGCGCGTAAAACAGTTTCTGAAAATCAATTACAAGGCAAGGTTTACGCCAGTGATGTCTTTTCTGATATAGAAGGAAAATTTGATTTGATCATTTCGAATCCTCCATTCCATGATGGCATTGATACTGCCTACCGAGCAGTGACAGAACTCATTAATCAAGCAAAATGGCACCTCAATCAAGGTGGAGAATTACGCATTGTCGCCAATTCATTTTTGCCTTATCCCGAATTACTGAGACAACATTTCGGTGATTACAACGTTCTTGCTCAAACAGGAAAATTTAAAGTGTATTCAGTGAAAAATTAGAAACAAAAAAATCCCCACTACAATAATGGGGATTTTTCTATTTATTACTGATGGATTTCACCGCACTTTATTCATCCATATATCCTAAACTACGCAGTGCACGTTCATCATCTGCCCAACCTGACTTCACTTTCACCCAAAGTTCAAGATGGACTTTGTTATCAAATAAACGTTCCATATCAGCACGCGCTTCCATACCAATGGTTTTAATTTTTTGACCGCTCGCACCAATCACCATTTTTTTCTGACCTTCACGTTCAACGAGAATTAATCCATTTATTTCATAAGTGCCACGTTCATTCACTTTGAACTGTTCAATTTCAACAGTCACAGAGTAAGGCAATTCTTCACCGGTAAAACGCATTAATTTTTCACGGATTATTTCCGATGCCATAAAACGTTGCGAACGGTCTGTGACATAATCTTCTGGAAAATGATGTACACCTTCGCGTAAAGATCGTCGTACAATTTTCTCTAATTCATTAACATTATTACCACGCTGTGCAGAAATTGGCACAATGTGAGAAAAATCAAATTTACTACTAAGTTCTGTAATAAACGGCAATAAATCATCTTTATTTTTGATGTTATCTACTTTGTTAATAGCTAACACAACAGGTGCTTTTGCATTGCGTAATTTGTTTAGTACCATTTCATCATCTGCATTCCAGTGTGTGCCATCTACTACAAAAATAATTAAATCAACATCACCGATAGCACTACTTGCTGCACGGTTCATTAAACGATTAATAGCCCGCTTCTCTTCAATATGAAGTCCCGGAGTATCCACATAGATTTCTTGATACGCCCCTTCAGTCTTAATCCCAACAATACGGTGACGCGTGGTTTGTGCTTTACGCGATGTAATTGAAATTTTTTGTCCTAAAATTTTATTTAAGAGCGTTGATTTACCCACATTTGGGCGACCTACGATAGCAATAAAGCCGCAATAGGTTTTGTCGAATTGTTCGGTCATTTTATGTCCAGTTCTTTTAAAATTTGTTCTGCTGCCGCTTGTTCGGCTTTACGACGGCTAGATCCTTTTGCCACAAAAGTACGGTCAATTTTATCCGCACTTTTCACTTTGCATTCAACAGTGAAAATTTGGCAATGAGCTTCCCCTTGAATATTTACTACTTCATAAGTTGGCAATGGCAGATGTTTACCTTGTAAATATTCTTGCAAACGAGTTTTCGCATCTTTTTGGTTATCACCTGGTTTGATTTCAGCCAATAATTGTTGATACCAATTTCGAATCACTTGGGTCGTCACTGCCAATCCTTGATCCAAAGACATTGCGCCAATAATCGCTTCTACACAATCGGCAAGAATAGATTCTCGGCGAAAACCACCGCTCTTTAGCTCACCAGAACCAAGCGACATATAATCGCCCAATTCAAATTGACGCGCTAACATCGCTAAAGTGGGCTCTCTCACCAAAGTAGCACGCATACGGCTCAGCTCACCTTCATTACAACGTGGAAACTGATGATAAAGAGCCTCAGCGATAGTAAAATTAAGAATAGAATCGCCTAGAAATTCTAGGCGTTCATTATGTTGAGTCGCCGCACTTCGATGCGTAAGTGCTTGCTTTAAGAGCGCAATATCATTAAAACGATAGCCGATTTTATGCTCAAGTCGATCTAAATGATTCATCTTATTTTATTGCTGTAAAGAAACGATCAAAGCGGAAACCGGTTGGCCAATCATTCGCTTCTTTTTCTAAGCTCATCCAAATATAAGTAGCTTTACCCACAATATTTTTTTCAGGTACAAAGCCCCAGAAACGGCTATCATCGCTGTGATCGCGGTGATCGCCCATCACAAAATACTGCCCTTCTGGCACAAGCCATTCTGCAGTTTGCATACCTTCTTGTGGGAAAAACTCAGGACCTGAATAACGACGATACTCACTAATCAACACATTGTGTGTCACATCACCTTTTTCAGTCAATTCTAATTCATTCGGAAAAGCAGGATTTGTTGGATTTTGTGAATATTCAAACACCTTGGTTTCGCAATCAACCTCACAAGGTTTACCTTCTTTGCCATATACCACTTTTAGCGTTTTTTGTTCCGCATCAAAAATGACGCGATCTCCGCTCTTTCCAACAATACGCTTAATATAATCAACACCAGACATATTATCTTTTGAACTTAACGCAAGATTTTCTGCAAAGGCTGCTCGAGTTGCCCCAAGACCAGTACGAATTAAAGCTTGTTGTGGTGCTTTAAATACAATTACATCACCTCGTTGTGGTTTTTCACCAGCAATAATGGTGTTTTGGAAAATCGGATCTTTCACACCATAAGCATATTTGTTCACAACCAAAAAATCGCCAACGCGTAAGGTCGGTTCCATTGAACCAGATGGAATTTGAAATGGTTCAAATAAAAAAGAGCGTACTAAGAATACGACAGAAAGCACTGGAAAAAGAGATGATAAAAACTCAGAGGCTTCGGAAATCGGTTCAATTTCTGCTTTTTCTTCGTCAGTTAATACTTGGCCTGAACGCTGTTCAGCACGTGCGATTTTACGATTACGTTTTGGTGTTACCACAAAATAATGGTAGCACCATAATACGCCTGAAAGTGCGGTCAAAATTAGTAATACAATACTGAATGTGTTTGGTAATTGAAAATAATCTAAAACTTTCCAAACACCAAAACCCACAGCCAGTAAAATCACAAAAAATAAATTTGACATAATTTCCCTTATTTATCTTTTCCTACATGTAAAATTGCTAAAAACGCTTCTTGTGGTACTTCTACGTTACCTAAAGACTTCATACGTTTTTTACCTTCTTTCTGTTTCTGTAAGAGTTTTTTCTTACGGCTCACGTCACCACCATAACATTTTGCTAATACGTTTTTACGTAATTGTTTCACCGTAGAACGGGCAATAATGTGGTTTCCAATCGCTGCTTGAATAGCTATATCAAATTGCTGACGAGGAATTAACTCACGCATTTTTTCAACCAATTCACGACCACGATATTGTGAATTATCTTTATGAACGATTAAAGCTAAAGCATCTACTCGTTCGCTGTTAATCATAATATCCACGCGAACCATATCTGCAGCTTGGAAACGTTTGAAACCGTAATCTAACGAAGCATAACCACGGGATGTCGATTTTAAACGGTCAAAGAAGTCTAGAACAACTTCACCCATTGGAATTTCATAAGTCAGCGCAATCTGATTACCGTGATATACCATATTAGTTTGGACGCCACGTTTTTCTACACAAAGAGTAATGACGTTACCTAAATATTCTTGTGGCACTAACATATTACATTCTGCAATCGGTTCACGGATTTCAGCAATATTATTAAGTGGAGGTAATTTCGATGGACTATCGACGTAAACAACATCACCATTCGTTAATTGCACTTCGTAAATAACCGTTGGCGCAGTAGTAATGAGATCTAAATCATACTCACGCTCTAGACGCTCTTGAATGATTTCCATGTGTAAAAGGCCAAGAAAACCACAGCGGAAACCAAAGCCAAGTGCGGTTGAAGTTTCCGGCTCATAGAAAAGTGAAGCATCATTTAAGCTCAACTTACTCAGCGCATCACGGAATGCTTCATAATCATCTGAGCTAACGGGGAAAAGACCTGCATACACTTGCGGTTTTACTTTTTTAAAGCCTGGTAAAACCTCAGTTGCTGGATTATGTTGAAGCGTTAAAGTATCCCCAACTGGTGCACCTAAAATATCTTTAATCGCACAAACTACCCAACCAACTTCACCGCATTCTAAAACGGTAGTATCTTCTTGTTTTGGCGTGAAAATCCCTAAACGATCTACATTGTAAGCTTGTCCGGTAGACATCACTTTAATTTTATCGCCTTTACGTAATACCCCGTTTTTAATACGCACTAAAGACACCACGCCCAAATAATTATCAAACCAAGAATCAATAATCAATGCTTGTAATGGCGCATTAGGATCGCCTTCTGGTGCTGGAATTTTTGCAACGATTTCTTCTAATACATCTTCGATACCAACACCCGTTTTAGCTGAGCATCGAACCGCTTCCATCGCATCAATTCCCACGATATCTTCAATTTCTTCAGCTACGCGTTCAGGATCAGCTGCAGGCAAGTCGATTTTATTTAAAATCGGTACTACTTCTAAATCCATTTCGATTGCGGTATAACAGTTTGCCAGAGTTTGGGCCTCTACCCCTTGGCCTGCATCGACCACCAACAACGCCCCTTCACAAGCAGCAAGAGAGCGAGATACCTCATAGGAAAAGTCCACATGTCCTGGCGTATCGATAAAGTTTAATTGATAAGTTTCGCCATCTTTGGCTTTATAATTTAAAGTAACACTTTGTGCTTTGATGGTAATTCCACGTTCACGCTCAAGATCCATTGAATCTAGCACTTGCGCTTCCATTTCACGATCCGAAAGGCCACCACAAGTTTGAATCAAACGGTCAGAAAGCGTCGATTTACCGTGGTCAATATGGGCAATAATAGAAAAGTTGCGAATATTCTTCATAAAAGATAGTTTTTCTCAAAAAATCAATAAATTTAACTGGCGGATTGTACCTGAAAAGCGCGGAAATCGCTAGGGATGAAAGGGAAAAGTGCGGTCAAATTTTTTAACCTTTTAGATAAAACAAAACCCCGAATGACTTCGGGGTTTCTTTTTTCATTCAAACTGAAATTATAGGCTTTCAGTGAAAGTACGAGTGATAACGTCGCGTTGTTGTTCTGGCGTTAAAGAGTTGAAACGTACTGCGTAACCAGAAACACGGATAGTTAATTGTGGATATTTATCTGGGTTGTTTACCGCATCTTCTAAAGTTTCACGACGTAATACGTTTACGTTTAAGTGTTGGCCACCTTCAACTTTAACAGTTGGTGCTACGTTTACTGGTAATTCACGGTATTCGATTTGACCTAATTCGCTAACTGCAACAACTTGGTCTTCAGCGAATTCGCCTTTTGCACATAAGCAACGCGCTTCATTTTTTTCGCTGTCTAATAACCAGAATGAATTAAGCAAATTGTCATTTGCTGCTTGAGTAATTTGAATACCTTTAATCATAATAGCCTCCTAATTGGCATTGGAATAATCATAAAAACTGTACAAATTTTATCAAATAATTTGAAGATTTCAAATTATTTTGGATTTTTTTGACAAAGAACAGGTTATCCTTTTAAGATAATTTTTCAAACTTGATCTAAATTAAATTTTTCTTATTTATATAGCCATTTACCTAAAATAATTTAACATTAATTTAACCTTTAAACTTTTTATTGCCTTAATCTTTTTGTTTATAATAAGAGCAAACTTATTAATAGGATCAAAATAATGAAAACCTGGACAGATGTTATCGGAAAAGAAAAAGAGCAACCTTACTTTCAACACGCACTACAACAGGTTCATCTTGCAAGAACAAGCGGGAAAACAATTTATCCCCCACAAGAAGAGGTATTTAATGCATTCAAATATACGGCTTTTGAAAATGTAAAAGTGGTGATTTTAGGTCAAGATCCATATCATGGTCCAAACCAAGCTCATGGATTGGCTTTTTCGGTAAAACCTGAAGTAGCCATTCCCCCTTCCCTATTAAATATGTATAAAGAACTCACACAAGATATTTCGGGATTCCAAATGCCATCTCATGGTTATTTAGTCAAATGGGCAGAACAAGGGGTATTGCTGCTCAACACAGTGCTTACCGTAGAACGAGGGATGGCACATTCACATGCTAATTTTGGCTGGGAAACGTTTACTGATCGTGTTATTGCAGCGCTTAATGAACATCGTGAAAAACTCGTGTTTTTACTTTGGGGCAGTCACGCACAAAAAAAAGGACAAATTATTGACCGCACTCGTCATCTTGTTTTAACGGCTCCACACCCTTCCCCGTTGTCAGCTCATCGAGGTTTCTTTGGCTGTCATCATTTTTCCAAAACAAATTCATATTTGGAAAGCCACAGAATAAAACCGATAGATTGGCAAATCTGAAAACCATATATCCCTAAAAAAATAACCGCACTTTAATTTCTCAAAGTGCGGTTAAATATTTCAAGATTTCAACTAGCCGTGATAACGCCCTACACCTAATTCATCTTCTTTACGTGTGCGATTCATCACTTCTTGTGGAGATTGCGCAATACGTAATCCCATTTCATCTTCAGTACGCACCACTTCACCGCGTAGAGAATTGGTATAAACATCAGTGATTTTCACATCCACAAATTTACCAATCATTTCCGGAGAACCTTGGAAATTAACAATACGATTCGTTTCAGTACGTCCCGTTAATTCCATAATGTCTTTCTTCGATGGCCCTTCAACTAATACGCGTTGTTCTGTGCCAAGCATGCGACGGCTAAACTGTGCAGCTTGTTGATTAATACGCTCTTGTAACACATAAAGGCGCTGTTTCTTTTCATCTTCCGTCACATCATCTGGAATATCTGCAGCAGGCGTACCTGGTCGGGCTGAGTATACAAAACTAAAGCTCATATCAAAGTTCACTTGTGCAATCAAATTCATAGTTTGCTCAAAATCTTCCGCAGTTTCACCCGGGAAACCAACAATAAAGTCTGAGCTGATTTGAATATCAGGACGCACAGCACGAAGTTTACGAATAATAGATTTATATTCTAATGCTGTATGACCACGTTTCATCATCGTTAATACACGGTCAGAACCTGCTTGGACTGGAAGATGCAAGAAACTCACCAATTCAGGCGTATCACGATATACATCAATAATATCATCTGTAAATTCTATTGGATGACTGGTTGTAAAACGTAAACGGTCAATACCATCGATAGACGCCACGAGACGAAGCAACTCAGCAAAGCTACAAATTTGACCATCATGTGTCGGACCACGATAGGCATTCACGTTTTGACCGAGTAGGTTAACCTCACGCACACCTTGATCTGCAAGCTGCGCAATTTCAAATAAGACATCATCCACGGGACGGCTGACTTCCTCACCGCGTGTATAAGGTACAACACAGAAAGTACAGTATTTATTACAGCCTTCCATAATCGAAACAAATGCCGTTGGACCTTCTGCACGAGGTTCAGGTAAGCGGTCAAATTTCTCAATTTCAGGGAAACTTACATCTACAACAGAACTCTTACCACCACGAATTTGGTTAATCATTTCAGGCAGTCTGTGCAAAGTTTGCGGACCAAAAATAATATCTACATAAGGCGCACGATGACGAATATGTTCCCCTTCTTGAGAAGCCACACAGCCGCCCACACCAATCACTAAATTTGGATTATTTTTCTTTAATTCTTTCCAACGACCAAGTTGGTGGAAAACTTTTTCTTGTGCTTTTTCACGAATAGAACAGGTATTCAATAATAATACGTCTGCTTCTTCAGGAATTTCAGTAAGTTCTAGCCCATGAGTACTTAATAAAAGATCTGCCATTTTAGATGAATCATATTCATTCATCTGGCAGCCCCAAGTTTTAATATGTAATTTTTGAGTCATTTTCTACAATATCGTCAGGTGTTATAAATAATTAGTTGAATAAAGCGGTCGGCTATTCTACAGGCTTACAATAATTCTGGCTAGTAAATATTCGGTGAAAAAAAACATCAAAAATAAACCGCACTTTCGTGACAAGCAAAAAGTACGGTTTAATTCAGAGCAGTTTTAAATTATTTCACTAATCCGCCACTGGCTTGTAAATCAGCATGATAAGAAGAGCGAACAAATGGTCCACAAGCCGCATGTTCAAAGCCCATTTCATTGGCTTTCTCACGGAATTCATCAAATTCGCTTGGCGGAACATAACGAGCAACAGGTAAATGATGGCGGCTAGGTTGAAGATATTGCCCCAATGTGAGCATTGTCACACCGTTATCACGTAAATCTTGCATGACTTGTAAAATCTCTTCATTAGTTTCACCTAATCCCACCATTAGACCAGATTTAGTTGGGATATTCGGAAACATTTCTTTAAATTCGCGCAATAATTTAAGTGACCATTTGTAATCTGCCCCTGGACGAATCTCTTTGTACAGGCGCGGCACGTTTTCTAAATTATGGTTAAAGACATCTGGAGGATTATCTTTTAATTTTTCCAATGCCTGTGTAATACGACCACGGAAATCAGGCACTAAAATTTCAATCTTAATATTAGGATTAAGCTCACGCACAGCTTTTACACATTCTGCAAAATGACCCGCGCCACGATCAGGCAAATCATCGCGATCCACCGATGTAATCACCACATATTTAAGTTTCATATCTTGGATAGTTTCAGCTAATTTTTGTGGCTCTTCAGGATCGGGTGGTAATGGTTTCCCATGCGCGACATCACAGAATGGACAACGGCGCGTGCAAATTGCGCCTAAAATCATAAAAGTTGCTGTTCCATGATTAAAACATTCGTGTAAATTTGGACAAGAAGCTTCTTCACACACAGAATGCAAACCATGACGACGCATTCCATTTTTGATGCTTTCAATTTTAAGTGAATTTGCCGGAAGTTTAATTTTCATCCATTCCGGCTTTTTCAATAGCTCTTGGTTTGGATCAATATTTTTTACTGGAATAATCGACGTTTTTGCCGCATCGCGATATTTTACACCGCGTTCCATTTTGAAAGGCGTTGACATAAGCGTTCCTAAATAAAAATGCCCAAATAGGGCATTTTTGATCATTAAATATTACAAATTTGTTACATTATAGCCTAAAAGCGCGGCAAAGTGTTTAATTAATTTTGGTGAAACCTTATCGCAATTAGCTTCATCTTGATTAACAAAATCTGCTAATTGACACATTTCAAGACCGGCATAGCCGCATGGATTAATATAATGAAATGGATTCAGATCCATATTGATATTTAATGCTAACCCGTGAAAAGAGCAACCACGACGAATACGTAGTCCCAGAGAACAAATCTTTTTTCCGTCCACATACACACCAGGTGCATCAGGTTTTGGATAACTTTCAATACCATATTCAGCTAAGGTTTTTACCACCGTTTGTTCAAGTGCGGTAACTAATTGACGTACATTTAAATTCTCATGACGCTTAATATCAATGAGCACATACATCACTTGCTGACCGGGTGCATGATAGGTTATTTGCCCACCACGATCCGACTGCACCACAGGTATTTCACTACGTTGTAAAAGATGCTCAGGTTTACCTGCTTGCCCTTGGGTAAATACAGGAGGATGTTGCACTAACCAAATTTCGTCTTGCGTTTCCACGGTGCGACTATCTGTAAAATTCTGCATTTTATGCCAAATTTCTTGATAATCTTGCAACCCTAACTGACGAACGATAAGGGAATTATTCATGCTAGATAACCATTTTTACGCCTTCAACTTTAGCAAGTTCTTTATAAAGTGTTTCTACCTGCTCAAAGTTTTCAGCAATAATGTCGATTGAAACCGAATTATAGGTACCTTTACTACTCCGTTTTTCCTTAGGAATATAATCGCCTTTAACATATTTTTGGACGACCTGAATTAGATCTTGCGCTAACCCCTCGCGATTAATTCCAGCAACTTTAAATGTCATTTTTGCTGGAAATTCCATTAATTCTTTAAGTTTTGCGTAATCGTTTTCTGTTGTCATATTATTTCCCAATAATAAAAATGATGTGTGAATGGTACACCACCCACACATTACGAATGCCTCAGTTAAAAATGAAAAAAGTGCGGTAAGTTTCTGGCATATTTTATGCAAATAAGCCTTTCACAGTGAGCACGAACCAATCCCAAGCTTTTCCGAAAATACCCGCTTCACCCACTTCATCCATCACTTGTAAGTTTACCGCTGCAATATCTTTACCTTCTAATTGATAAATGACTTTACCTACGACTTGGCCTTTTGCTAAAGGCGCTTGTAAGTTTTTACTTTCTAACTCATAGCGAGCTTTCAGATCATTCTGTTTGCCTTTTGGAACTGTGATAAAGCTATCTTGTAACGTGCCTAATTTCACACTACCTTTATTCCCATAATAAACAGTTTGTTCTGAAATTTCTTTGCCAGCCTCTAAAGTTTTAAAGGTTTCGAAATTAGCAAACCCCCATTGTAAAAGTTTTTTACTTTCTACTTCACGACCTTTGTAAGTTGGAACGCCCATTACTACAGAAATTAAACGCATATTGTTTGGTGTAGTCGCTGAAGCAACTAAGTTATATCCTGCTTGGCTAGTATGGCCGGTTTTCATTCCATCAACATTAATGGTTTTATCCCATAATAGTCCATTACGGTTAGGTTGTTTGATTTTATTAAATGTAAAATCTTTTTCGGAGTAAATTTTATATTCTTCAGGTAAATCACGAATAATATGTGCACCAATAAGCGCCATATCACGAGCAGAAGAATATTGATTAGGATCGTCTAAACCATGTGGCGTGGTGAAATTTGTATTTTTCAAACCAAATTGTTGAACATATTTGTTCATTGTTTCTACAAAGTTCGGTACATTGCCAGAAATGTGTTCAGCTAATGCCACTGTCGCATCATTACCAGAAACAACAATCACACCACGATTCAAATCTGCTACAGATACTTGTGTATTTAAATCTAAAAACATTTTTGATGAGTCTGGGAAATTACGTCCCCACGCACTCTCACCAATGGTTACCATATCGGTATTATGAATTTTTCCTTGTTTTAAAGCGCTCCCTACCACATAACTTGTCATCATTTTAGTTAAAGATGCAGGATATTGACGCTCATCAGGATTAAGTGCGGCCAAAATTGCGCCTGAATTGTAATCCATCAATACATAAGTTTGAGCAGTAATTTGTGGTGGAGTTACGCTAAACTGCATATCTTCGGCAGCTACCGAAAAAGCACTAAGTGCTACAAAACTTGATAAAAGTGCGATTTTTGTTGTTCTTTTCAACATAGTGTGTTCCTACAATTAATTTTTATATGTGTAAACAATTAGTGGCTTGTTTACTGCCATTTTTTGTAATTTATTTCTCACTTGTGACATTTGTGTTTCGTTATCAAAAGGTCCAATGTGAATTTCGTATTTATTGCCTGAGCAATTTACTTCAGCTTGAATATTATCTAATGCGAGTTGCGTAATTAACTTATCAGCTTGACTACGAGAAGTAACCTCAAGCATTTTCAAACGATAAACTTCATTTCCTTTTTTTTCATTTACCATCTTAAACGATTTATTAGAAGATTCATTAGATTTTACTAAACGATCAGCTGCCTCTTGAGTTTTTGCATGCTTAGCCAGCGTTCTTGTCGCTGCACCCGATAAACTCCCATTTTTAGCAACATGCAACGCCTCAATTCTAACATGTCCCATACCGCGAGAAATTAATCCAATTTCTTTCGCCGCTGCATGAGAGAGGTCAATTAAACGTTTATCACTAAAAGGCCCACGATCATTAATACGTACGATAACTTTACGGTTATTATGTAAATTAGTCACCAAAGCATAAGAATTTATTGGCAATGTTTTATGTGCTGCAGTAAATTGCGTTGAATTATAAACATCACCACTTGCGGTTCTACGCCCATTAAATTTGAGATGATAGTAACTTGCCATCCCTTCTTTCGTATAGGATTTAGCATCATCTTCAGTTTTTGTCGTATAAGTTTGCCCTTTCACGGAATAAGTACTAGGAGAAGGTACTTTGGTTATAATCGAAAGTTTATCCCCTTGGATACCATACATTTTGTGAGTGTCCGCATAGGCTGAAAAGCTAGTAATTATAGCAAACAAAGCAAGTGCGGTCAGATTTAATAATGTTTTTAATTTCATAAGCGTTGACTATTTTCATTTATTTACCCTTTTAAGAAAAGAAAAAATGAAATTAGTTCCCTTTCATAAATTTTACTTGATGTGTATGAACTGACATCACCAAGCCAAAAGCAGCCATAATAGCAACGTAAGAAGTTCCACCATAGCTGAATAAAGGTAATGGCACACCCACTACAGGTAAAATACCACTTACCATGCCTATGTTAACAAACACATAAACAAAGAAAATTAACGTCGTTGCACCAGCAAGAATTCGCCCAAAAGACGTTTGAGCGTTCACGGCAATTATCAAACCACGTACAATAATAAACATGTAAATGGAGATCAAAATAAGAAAACCAACCATTCCATGTTCTTCACTCATTACAGCAAAAATAAAATCTGTATGAGGTTCAGGTAAGAATTCAAGCTGGGATTGCGTACCCTGCATCCAGCCTTTTCCCCAAAGACCACCAGAACCAATCGCAATCTTTGATTGTAAAATATGATAGCCGGCACCGAGAGGATCTTTTTCTGGGTCCAATAATGTGAGAACGCGAGTACGTTGATAATCGTGCATTAGATATAGCCACATGAGCGGAATAAATCCAGCTAAGCCAATCACGGCAGCTAAAATCAACCACCAACTCATCCCCGCTAAAAATACGACAAATAAACCTGATGCACTTACCAAAATTGATGTGCCTAAATCTGGTTGTATAGCCACAAGTAAAGTCGGAATCATAATCATTGCAATCGCAATAAATGTTTCACTTAATTTAGGTGGAAGTGGGCGATTACCTAAATACACTGCGACCATCAATGGCACTGCAAGCTTTACAATTTCAGATGGCTGAAAACGAATAAATCCAAGATCAAGCCAACGCTGTGCACCTTTACTGGTTGTTCCAATAGCATCCACTAAAATCAACATGATAAAGCCTATTAGATAGAGATAAGGCGCAATGCGTTGATAGAATTTAGGTGGAAATTGCGCCATGACGAGCATAACAGTAAATCCAAGAAAAACCTGAATAATCCGGTTGTTAAACATAGTTTCACTGGCACCAGTGGCACTATAAAGCACAAGCATGCCATAGGCTGTTATTGCAACTAAGCCAATAAAAAGCCAAAAATCAATATGCAAACGTTGCCATGCGCGCAACCAGAAAGGGATTTTATCTTCCATTTATTTGCTCGCTCTCTTGTGGTAAATCTTCTTTTTGCTGAATAGGTGCATTATATTTTTCAACTTGTGGTAAACGCTGATTTAAATAGTAATCCATCACTTTACGCGCTAACGGTGCGGCATTACTTGAACCACCACCCGCATTCTCTAAAATAACTGTCACAACCAATCTAGGATTTTCATAGGGCGCATATGCGGTAAACCATGCGTGATCATGTAGTTCTTTTTTCAATCCCGCTGCATTGTATTTTTCATTTTCTTTTAAACTAAACACTTGAGCAGTACCAGATTTTCCTGCCACACGATAATTTGCTCCAGAAAAAGCCTTTCTCCCCGTTCCTAAAGCTGAATTGACAACATTATACATTCCACGTTTTGCAGCATCCCAATAGCTTTGTTTCGCCTCTGTAATATCAGGATAAAGCAAAGGATCTTCATAAGGTTTTAGAGTAGATACTTCGATTGCTTTCATTAAATGTGGGGTATTCACCTTTCCATTGTTCACCAATACAGCCGTTGCTTTTGCCACTTGTAACGGGGTTGCAGTCCAATACCCTTGGCCAATTCCCACAGAAATAGTATCACCTTGTACCCAAGGACGTTTATAACGTTTTTGTTTCCATTCGCGCGTTGGCATATTGGCTGCCGTTTCCTCTTGAATTTCAATCCCAGTTGGCATACCAAAGCCAAAACGTTTCATCCAATCAGAAAGACGATCAATTCCCATACTATGAGCGACTTGGTAAAAATAAGTATCGGATGATTCTGTAATTGCTTTATTTAAATCTGTATAACCATGACCGCTCTTTTTCCAATCTCGGAATCGCTTAGTCGTATTTGGCAATACCCAATAGCCCGGGTCAAAAATCGTCGTATTTTGGGTAATCACATTTTCAGTTTGTGCGGCTACTGCAATAAAAGGTTTCACCGTAGAAGCTGGAGGATACACACCTTGGGTCGCACGACTATAAAGCGGACGAGCGGGATCATTTAATAAGCGCTTATAATCTTCTGACGAAATACCATCAACAAACAAATTATTGTCATAACTTGGCGTAGACACCATAGCTAGCACACCACTATCTTTCGGATCTAATACAACAATTGCGCCTTTTTGTCCTGCCAAAAGATCTGTGATATAACGCTGCAACTCTAAATCAATAGTAAGATAAATACTTTTTCCTGCTACTGAAGGTTGTTCACGTAACTTACGAATAACTTTACCGCGGTTGTTAATTTCTACTTCTTCAAAACCTGTGGTGCCATGTAACTCATCTTCGTAATAACGTTCAATCCCCAATTTGCCCATATCATTGGTACCAGAATAATTGGCAAATTTTTCATCTTTTTTCAAACGTTCAACATCTTTATCATTGATTTTTCCCACATAACCTAAAATATGCGTCATAATCTCGCCATATAAGTAATAGCGTTTGAAATAAGGACGTACATCTAAACTAGGATACTGATAGCCACTCACTGCAAAACGTGCGATTTGTTCTTCTGTTAAATTCGGTTTCAATAAAATAGGCGTGTAACGCGTTCCTCGGCGACGTTCCTTTTTAAAATTTTCAATATCATTATCCGTCAATCCCACAATGTAGCGTAATTCACCTAAAGTGCGGTCTAAATTTTCAGTTTTTTCTGGCACAATGTATAAACCAAAAAAAGTAAGATTTTCGGCTAATAATTTACCGTAACGATCATAGATTAAGCCACGCGTTGGGGGTAAAGGTAATAATTTAATTCGGTTACCATTAGAACGCGTTTGGTAAGTATCGAAATTAACAATCTGTAGCTGATAAATATTGGTGAATAACACGCCTGTTAGTAGCAAAATCCCCAAAAAAGCCACTAAAGTTCGGCGTGCAAAAAGGTTACGCTCCGCTTTTTTATCGCGGAACGGCTCATGAGTTGGCGTATTGAAGAATCTTTTTAAATTCATCTGACTAAAATGAGGATTTACTATTCTCGGTGATAAGGATGATTAGTCGTGAGCGACCACGCACGATACAAACTTTCAGCAACCACAACACGAACAAGCGGGTGAGGTAATGTCAATGGTGAAAGCGACCAGCTTTGCTCTGCGGCTGCTTTACATTCTGGCGAAAGCCCCTCTGGCCCACCGATCAACAAACATACATCACGGCCATCGTTTTTCCAGGCTTCTAGTTGCTCGGCTAACTGTGGTGTGGTCCAAGGTTTACCTGGAATATCTAACGTCACGACTTTGCCTTTTCCACAGGCGGCTAACATCGCCTTACCTTCTTGCTCTAAAATACGTTTAATATCAGCATTTTTTCCACGCTTACCTGCTGGGATTTCAATCAGTTCAAAAGGCATATCTTTTGGGAAACGGCGTTGATATTCCTCAAAACCCGTTGTAACCCAAGAAGGCATTTTTGTTCCAACAGCAATTAACGTGATTTTCACAAGTCATCCTTATCTAAAAAGTGCGGTTATTTTTCACCGCACTTTACTAAAATTTACGCCCAAAGTTTCTCTAATTGATACATTTCACGCGCGTCACGTTGCATGATATGTACGATTGCTTGACCAAGGTCCACCACAATCCAATCTGCAGTATTTTTACCTTCTTCACCAAAAGTTTCAAAACCTGCTTTTTTACATTCTGTAATTAAATTATCTGCCATTGCAGAAACTTGGCGGCTCGATGTACCCGTGCAAATAATCATATTATCCGTAATCGAGGATTTTCCACGTACATCAAAATGTACAATATCTGTTCCCTTTAACCCATCTAAGGTTTCCATCAAAAATTCAACTAATGCCATTTTGTTCTCGCTTCGCAATAAAAGTGCGAGATTCTATCATTGAATACCCTCTCACGCAAAATCCACGCAAAAAATAAGCGCGAAATTAACCGCGCTTTTGTTTGTATAAATTGAACTTGTTTTAGCTATGCCGCCCACAATAACACTGCTAATAATTGTGGAGACATTATCCGCAAGAACATCACCAATGGATACACAGTGGCATAAGAAAGTGCTGCCGCACCGTTATCTTCTTTAATTTCATTAGCAAATGCTAAAGCTGGAGGATCTGTCATGGAACCGGCAAGTAAACCACAGATTGTAAGGTAATTCAGTTTGCCATATAGACGAGCTAAAATACCGGTAATCATTAATGGAATAAAGGTGACAAAAATACCGTATCCCATCCATTCAAGGCCTGAGCCATTCAATAAGGTGTCAAAGAAACTTCCGCCTGATTTTAAACCTACCACAGCCAAGAAAAGAACAATCCCTATTTCGCGCAATGCCAAGTTAGCACTAGGTGGCATAAACCAGTAAAGTTTACCAATCGTGCCAATTCTCGCTAAAATCAACGCAACCACCAATGGCCCACCAGCAAGCCCTAATTTTAACGCGACTGGGAAACCTGGAATATAGAATGGGATCGAACCAACGAGTACCCCTAAACCAATACCGATGAACACAGGCAACATTTGCACTTGAAGTAATTTTTGTTGTGCATTGCCAATTACGGAAATCGCTTTGTTTAGCACATCGGTATGCCCCACCATATGAAGTACATCACCAAATTGCAAAGTTGTATTCGCAGTTGGCACTAATTCAATACCGGCACGATTCAAGCGAGAAATCACCACACCATATTTTTGATGAATACCCAACGTGCGGATCTTTTTACCTAAGACTTTTTCATTAGTAACCACTACACGTTCGGCACGAATCTCTCCACCATAAGAGGATGTTGGTGCATCTACCTCATGACCAATAATCAAGCGCATTTTGGATAGAGCGGCATCATCGCCGACTAATTGCAAAATATCATTGGTACGAATTTCTGTGCTAGCCTTTGGAACAATTTCCATGTCCTCGCGTTTTAGGCGAGAGCAAACCACTTCCTCATCACTAAACCCAGGCACTTCAATCAGCGTTAAACCATCTAAATTTTGGTTGGTCACTTTCACAGAAATGCTATGTAAACTTTCTTTTTCTTGACCGCTCTCTGCATTAAAACGAGCGGCTTCATCGTCTACTTTGACTTTAAAAAATAAGCGGATTAACCACATTGCAAGCAAAATACCACAAATTCCGAATGGATAAGCCATCGCATAAGACATCCCCATTGTCACTGTAGTTTGTTGCACGCCAAGTTCAGTCAAAATTTGCTGACCAGCACCAAGGGCTGGCGTGTTAGTTACCGCCCCTGCGTAAATACCAAGAGCGATATCTAACGGGACATCCGCAACCTTATGCACGATCACTGCAGCAACAGAACCTAGTACAACGATTAAAATGGCAAAAGCATTGAGTTTTAAACCTGATTTTCTTAAAGATGCAAAAAAGCCAGGCCCAACTTGAATCCCAATCGTATAGACGAACAGAATCAAGCCAAATTCCTGCACAAAATGCAACGTACGTGCATCTAGTTGCAAACCATATTGATTGGTGAAATGAGCCACAATGATGCCGCCAAACAGCACGCCACCGATGCCAAGCCCAACCCCACGAATCTTCCAATGCCCGATCCATAAACCGATTACGGCAACGAGGGCAAGAAGACTAATCGTGATTGCAATATCACTCATATTGACCCCTTAAAAATGAAATTTAACTCCTTTGGATTATATCCAAGTTGTTTTTTGAAAACCTTAACCAAACTCAAAAAATGCTACGTTCGTCACATTTTTTCTTGCGAAATTGAGCATAGACTCTACAATACCGAAAATTTTTGACCTTTTTACAAAAAGTGCGGTTATTTTTCACCGCACTTTTATCTCGGATGGAATATTTATGGATTACGGCCAAGAAGCCATTACTTCTCTTATTTGGATTTTACAAACACTAGCCATCACCTCAGTCGTCTTTAGTTTTGGCATTTTTCTTTTGGTGAGTTTTACCCAATGGGGAAAACAATTTTGGATGTTTGCTGGTGGCTATCTTTCACCTAAACGTAGCATAAAACCTATCCTATTCTTTCTGCTTATTGTTGCGATGACATTACTCAGCGTACGTATCAGCCTTGTACATTCTGAGTGGTACAAAAATATGTACACATCATTGCAGGAATTTAATGAACATGTATTTTGGCAACAAATGGGCTTGTTCTGCGTCATTGCCGCAAGTTCTGTTTCAGCAGCATTAGTAAGCTATTATTTAGAGCAACGTTTCGTCATCAACTGGATTGAATGGCTTAACGAACAACTTGTTGATAAATGGATGGCACATCGTGCCTATTACAAAACACAGTATTTATCAGAAAACCTAGATAATCCTGATCAACGTATTCAACAAGATGTCCAATCTTATGTAAAAACCACGCTTTCTTTAAGCACCGGAGTCATTGATGCGGTCACCTCGATGATCTCTTACACGATTTTGTTATGGGGCTTAGCGGGTCCAATGATGGTACTTGGCGTGGAAATTCCACATATGATGGTGTTCTTAGTGTTTGGCTATGTCATTTTCACTACCCTCATTGCATTTTGGCTCGGTCGTCCATTGATATCGTTGAATTTTATTAATGAACGCTTAAACGCAAACTACCGTTATTCTTTAATTCGCATAAAAGAATATGCTGAAAGTATTGCTTTTTACGCAGGTGAAAAGGTAGAAAAAAATCAGCTTTATCAACAATTCAATGCTGTCATCCATAACATGTGGGTAATCGTATTTAGAACGCTAAAATTTTCAGGATTTAACTTAGTTGTAAGTCAAATTTCTGTTGTTTTTCCATTGTTAATTCAAGTTGGGCGTTACTTTGAAAAACAAATAAAACTCGGTGATTTAATGCAAACTTTACAAGTATTTGGAAAATTGCACAGCAATCTTTCATTTTTCCGTAATACTTATGATAGTTTTGCGGGATATAAAGCGACGCTCGATCGTTTAACCGGTTTCAGCTATACCATTGAAATAGTGAATCATGAATCGCAAGCACAAATCCACAATCACCCTACAGATGTTATTTTCAACAACTTAAGTGTTAAAAATCCATTAGGTCACACACTGGTAGAAAATCTCAACATTACACTACCGCAAGGAACGAGTTTACTCATTCAAGGAAAATCTGGTGCAGGGAAAACGACACTTTTACGAACAATCGCAGGACTTTGGAGCTACGCAGAAGGTGAAGTGATTTGCCCAACAAACAGTCAACTTTTCTTATCGCAAAAACCCTATGTACCACAAGGAAATTTGATGTCAGCATTAACTTATCCCAATAAGCCTGACAATATTTCACATACGCAAGCAGTAGAAATATTAAATAAAGTGCAACTAGGACATTTGGCTGAACAGTTAGAAAAAGAACAAGACTGGATGCGTATTCTTTCGCTTGGTGAGCAACAGCGTTTAGCATTTGCTCGTTTGATTCTACACAAACCTGCCGTAGCCTTCTTAGATGAAGCCACAGCGAGCATGGATGAAGGTTTAGAATTTGCGATGTATCAACTATTAAAACAAGAGCTACCAAAAACCACGCTAATCAGTGTTGGCCACCGTTCAACACTGAAAGCTTTACATCAGCAACAACTGACGCTTCAAGAGAAAGGCCGATGGCAACTGATGTAAAAAACACGAAAAACAACTGTAATTTCAACACATTTTTTGATACATTTAGCAAAATTTTTTGCGTGCTTGGCGATAAGATAATTTCACTTTTTCAGCCAAGCAAAACTAACTCTGATTTTTGAATAGGATAATTATGTTATTTAAAAAAATTCGTGGACTTTTTTCAAACGATCTTTCTATCGACTTAGGTACTGCAAACACGTTAATTTATGTGAAAGGTCAAGGTATTGTCTTAGATGAGCCTTCAGTTGTTGCCATTCGACAAGATCGTGTTGGTTCACTAAAAAGCATCGCGGCTGTAGGTAAAGAAGCGAAATTAATGCTTGGACGTACGCCAAAAAGCATCGCTGCCATTCGCCCAATGAAAGATGGTGTCATCGCAGACTTCTTTGTCACAGAAAAAATGTTGCAATACTTTATTAAACAAGTTCACAGCGGTAATTTTATGCGTCCAAGCCCTCGTGTACTTGTCTGTGTGCCTGCTGGCGCAACACAAGTAGAACGTCGTGCAATTAAAGAATCTGCAATCGGGGCTGGTGCGCGTGAAGTATATTTAATTGAAGAACCAATGGCAGCCGCAATCGGCGCTAAATTACCTGTTTCTACTGCTGTTGGTTCTATGGTAATTGATATCGGTGGTGGTACGACTGAAGTCGCTGTTATTTCCTTAAATGGTATCGTATATTCTTCTTCAGTTCGTATCGGTGGTGACCGTTTTGATGAAGCAATTATTTCTTATGTTCGTCGCACTTTTGGTTCTGTTATCGGCGAACCAACAGCAGAACGTATCAAACAGGAAATCGGTACAGCCTATATTCAAGAAGGTGATGAAATTAAAGAAATGGAAGTGCATGGCCACAATCTTGCTGAAGGCGCACCTCGTTCATTCACCTTAACCTCACGTGATGTTTTAGAAGCTATTCAACAGCCATTAAATGGTATCGTAACCGCAGTTCGTACTGCTCTTGAGGAATGTCAACCAGAACACGCAGCTGATATTTTTGAACGAGGTATGGTATTAACTGGTGGGGGTGCACTATTGCGTAATATTGATACGCTTCTCTCTAAAGAGTCTGGCGTTCCAGTAATTATCGCAGAAGATCCATTAACCTGTGTTGCTCGCGGTGGCGGTGAGGCATTAGAAATGATCGATATGCACGGTGGCGACATTTTTAGTGACGAAATTTAATTTAGAACAAAAATAAAAAGTGCGGTTAAAAATGACCGCACTTTTCCTTTTAATCTTTTTATCTCAACGTAGGACGCTTAATGAAGCCTATTTTCGGTAAATCCCCCCGCTTGGCATTCGATTATTATTAGCTGTAGCCGCTTCCCTTTCTTTAATCTTAGCTGATGGTCAAACTAATTCAATGACTAAAGCTCGCAGCGCCATGGAAACTGCAGTGGGTGGGCTCTATTATCTTGCCAATAGCCCTCGTACAGTATTAGATGGGGTATCAGATAATTTAGTAGATACCAGTAAATTACAAATCGAAAATAAAGTATTACGCGAACAATTACGTGAAAAAAATGCAGATTTACTCTTACTAGATCAACTCAAAGTCGAGAATCAGCGTTTACGTTTATTATTAAACTCCCCTTTACGCACCGATGAATACAAAAAGATTGCGGAAATTTTAACTGCAGAAACTGATATTTATCGTCAACAAATTGTTATTAACCAAGGCGAAAAAGACGGTGCGTATGTAGGCCAGCCTGTAATTGATGAAAAAGGCGTCATTGGTCAAATTATTTCTGTGGGCGAGAACACCAGCAGAGTACTACTCTTAACTGATGTCACTCATTCTATTCCAGTACAAGTTCTACGTAACGATGTTCGCGTCATTGCCAGTGGAACTGGGCATACTGATGAGCTAACTCTTGATAATGTACCTCGTTCTGTGGATATCGAAAAAGGCGACTTACTTGTAACGTCTGGTCTTGGTGGTCGTTTCCTTGAAGGCTATCCAGTAGCAGTTGTACAAAGCGTTTCACGCGATGGTTCCAATTACTTTGCAACTGTCAAAGCCAAACCTCTCGCCGCCCTTGAACGCTTACGCTATGTATTGCTGCTTTGGCCAAGCAATTTAGATATGTCTAAAGTAAAATCTATGTCTCCAGAAGAAGTGCGTAATTTAGTGCAAAAACGTTTAGAAAGCCAAGCGAATGAAGCTGATTACAAAGTAAAAAAAGCCCCGTTAACAGACGATAATCTTCAAGAAAATAAGGATAAATCAACGGTTGAACCTGAAATTCCAACCTATGCACCACAAAATGAAGAAGCTGTACCGTCAGAACAACAAGAACATAGGGAAGAAGATTAATGCAAACTCGCTTTATTTTACAATGGCTCACAATTTTAAGCTTCTTTGTCGTGGCATTAGTGCTAGAACTGGCACCCTGGCCGCTTGCTTTTCAAGCATTTAAGCCGGCTTGGTTAATTCTCGTTTTGCTTTACTGGGTTCTGGCTATTCCAAATAAAGTCAGTATTGGATGGGCATTTTTATTAGGACTTGTATGGGATTTAATCCTAGGTTCCACATTGGGTATTCATGCCCTAGTCCTTTCTGTGACAATTTATTTTGTGGTAAAAAACTATCTGGTACTAAGAAATTTATCGCTTTGGTTTCAAAGCCTTTTAGTAATTGCGTTTGTGTTTATTGTCAGATTAGCTATTTTCTTAGTTGAATTCTCCCTGCATACCGCATTTTTTAACTGGCAAGAAATCTTTGGGGCTTTAGCGTCGGGAATACTATGGCCATGGGTATTTTTACTAATGCGTAAAATGCGCCGAAAAGTTAAATTACATTAAAAAAAGAGAGATAAATATCTCTCTTTTTTATGACTTGCGAGTATCTAAAAACCTAATTCAACTGCTTATTAGCATCCATCAAAGAATCACATTCCCAGCCGATATACTCTCCCCCAAATTGTCCAGCCAGTTTTTCAAACCGTTCGACTTGTTCAAAAATTTCACCATTATCTAATGAAATTTCTTGCTCTAATTTCACCAAGAAATAAGGTTCATCATCTTCATTAAACTGAATAGCTTGTGCGGAATATTGTAATGTCGTGAAAGAATAATCCCCCAAACTAAGCTCATCCATAAAAGGGAACATTTTCTCTTCTTCATCAAAATGAAAACTATGCTCCACCAGATACGTATCACTTAAATCACGACCTTTATTTTTCAGTAAATCAAGTAACTCTTCCGTTGCATTTAATTTAATCTCTAATGGAGAAGCAAGCAAAAAGTCAAAATAAGTATCCCAACTTAAATCTTTTTGTACATTAATATCTTTAACAAAATCAATTTGTTGTAAAGTTTCTACAATAAGATTTTCATGCTCACAGTAAAAATGCATTTTAGCTTGGGAATTACAAATAAAATGTCCCGCAAAAAATACATTCGGAAGTGCGGTTAATTGCGCCAGAATTTTAAATACACGATTAATTAACTTATCGTACTCAACTTCTGAAGGCAAACCGGTTTCATCATCTGCTTTATAAGCGATAGTGAATTGCACTATTTTATCGAGATCTTTACCGTGATATTTTTCAACATCTTCAATATTTGCGGTAAACACGGCAGGCATACCATTCACGGTAGAACGATAATTCTGCCAATTAGCCATATCCATTTCGCTTTCCTATTTAAATTCAGCCCAAATAGGTGCGTGATCAGAAGGTTTTTCCATTGCTCGAATATCCAATGCAATGCCCACATCGACACAGCGCTCAGCCAATTTTTGATTAACTAAAATATGATCAATTCGTAAACCTCGATTATCATCAAAACCTTTAGAACGGTAATCAAACCACGAAAATTTATCATTTGCTGTTGGGTTCAGCTTACGGAAACTATCTTCTAATCCATAATCATACAAACGTTGATACCACGCTCTTTCTTCGGGTAAGAAAGAACATTTACCCGTGCGTAACCAACGTTTACGATTTTCATCTCCGATACCAATATCTAAATCACTTGGGCTAATATTCATATCGCCCATAATTAAAATAGGATTCGATTTGTCGTGTTCTTTTTCTAAATACTGTTGAAGATCTACATAAAATTTCTCTTTAGCTGGAAATTTAGTCTCGTGCGCACGGCTTTCTCCTTGAGGAAAATAGCCATTAATTACAGTCAGTAAACCAAATTCAGTTTCAAGATCAGCCATAATAATGCGTTTTTGCGCATCTTCATTGTCTGTTGGAAAACCACGACGAACCGCTTTAGGTTCTTGTTTAGTCAATAATGCTACGCCATAGTGGCCTTTCTGTCCGTGATGAAATACGTTATAACCTAAGTTTTCTGTAATTTCATAAGGAAAAGCCTCATCAGCGACTTTAATTTCTTGCAAGCCGATTACATCTGGCTGATATCTTTCAATAATGGCTTCAAGTTGATGTGGGCGAGCACGTAAACCATTTATATTAAAAGAGATAAATTTCATTTTTGTTCCTATTAAAGAGTAAAATTGTCTTTATTATACAGAGATTTCTATTTTGATAAAAACGGCTTTGCCAGATAAGCCTTAATTTGCTCAAACACACTGGATTTAATCCAAAATTGACCTTGAGAGGGTAAACAAGTTACCGAAATAAAATCATTCAAATAATCAAATTCCAATTGGGCAGCATGCAAATAAGTGCGGTCAATTTTTTCAATGTTTTTACCATAAAGTCCATCGCCCAAAATCGGGCTACCTAAACTTTTCATCGCAACACGTAATTGATGCGTTTTCCCCGTTTGTGGTTTTAAAATAAATAAACGTAAATTAGGCTCACAGCTTACGCTTTCAAAACGCGTAATTGCTGGATTTTCTTTTGTTTGACAAAGTTTCCATGCGCCATCTCGGGCTTTCTTCATATCCCCGATAATCAAACCTTGTTTCTTTTTAGGTTTTTGGTTACTTAATGCCAAATACGTTTTATGAATTTTATGTTCAGAAAAAAGTCGTGAAAATTCAGCCGAACTTTCAGCATTCAGCGCCAAAATTAATAGCCCCGACGTCACTTTATCCAAGCGATGAACGAGCCATACTTGAGGCATATTGAGTTGTTTTGCAACAAGTTCTGTTAAACCTTGTTCTTCTTGATCTTTATGAACGCTAATACCTTCAGGCTTATTGATAATAATAAAATCGCTATGTTGATAAACAACCTCGATTTTCATCAGACTTGCTCCTTTTTGTAAATTTTATTTTTACCGAGAACAATATCTTTCACCGAGCTAAGTAATTCCTGTTGAATATGTGAGAGCTTTGGTTTTTCATTTAATTGAAATGCTAACGGGCGACAAAGCTCCATTGCTTTCACGCCTAATCTAGCAGTGAGCAATCCCACGCCGATTCCTTGAGCTATACGCGCAGAAAGTTTTGCAGTCATATCTTGAGAAAGCCAATCCATTCCAATATCTTGTGCCACTTCGGTTGCTCCAGCAAAAGCAATATTGACCAATACCATTCTTAACAATCGAATACGTGAAAAATACCCTAATTCAATTCCATAAATCTCAGCAATCTTATTCATTAATCGAAGATTTCTCCACGCAATAAAAAACATATCCACCACAGCAAGCGGACTAATCGCGACAATTACTGCTGATTCAGCGGCCATTTTACTAATCAATTTTTTAGCTTGTATATCAAAAGAAGACAAAACATTACGACTGAATAAATGCGTAATTTCTTGCGCTGAATAAGCTTCATTTAATTGGTGTTGCCATTGAATTACCACTGGAGAATCATTTTCCAAACGTAGAGATTTTGCAATATCTAAGCAAAGAACTTTACTTTTTTCTGCGTTATGAACAGAAAAAACATCACCATTTTTTACCGCACTTTCCAACCAGATCTGCTGACTTTGTTGTTGCAATTGCTCACGTTTTTTTAAACGAACTAAACGTCGCCACTCACCAATAATCTCTTTAATCCCCAATAAAATGACAATTAAACTGACTAAAGCAAAAGCAAGATAAATCCATTGATGTTGTTGATAGCTATCCCAAATCCACTGCACGGATTGCGCAACCGTCGCCGAGCCAAATAAAAATGCGGTAAATTTTAATAAAGTTTTTCCAAAACCTGATTTTGGTTTCAATGCCTGTTCAAGTTGAGCATCAAGTAATTCCCCTTCCAAGGGTTCATCTAGTTTTGTTTCTACATGATGAAACTCTTGCTTAGGCTGATATTGTTCTTCCTCAACGTTGACTGCATGTTCAAAAATTTGTTTTTCCATTGCCTATTCCCAAAAAATAACCCCACTGAAAAGTGGGGTCACAACGTCAAAATTCAATCATTATTCATCGCTTGAGAAGATAGAAAGTAATCTTAATAAACTCAAGAATAAATTGTAGATTGAAACATAAATATTCACGGTTGCTCGAATGTAATTCGTTTCACCACCGTGAATGATATTACTCGTTTCATACAAAATAGTCATTGTAGAGAACACAACAAATAATGCACTAATTGCGACTGATAACGCAGGAATTTGGAAGAAGAAACTTGCCACCATACCAAGCAATAGCACAATAAATAATGCGAACATTGCGCTTGATAAAAATGACATATCTTTTTTCGTAGTCAATACATAAGCAGAACACGCAAAAAATACGATAGCAGTTCCTGCGAATGCAAGCATAATCAAATCTTCCATTCCACGTGCCACATACATATTTAAAATTGGCCCGATGGTGTATCCCATAAATCCTGTGAAAGCAAAGGCAGCCAAAATACCCGCAGGGCGATCAGCTAATTTATTTGTTAAGAAAAGTAAGCCATAAAACCCCACTAATAACACAATAATATTTGGATATGGCAAGTTTAGACTCATTGAAATAAATGCAACAACCGCTGAAAATGCCATTGTTAATCCCAATAAAAAATACGTGTTACGCAACACTTTATGTGTGCTGAGTAGCGATTCCTGCTGAGCATCCACAATAAGACGTGATTGCATAAAAGCTCCTTGTAAAATAAATAAAAAGTCTCTTGTAAAATAAGGGTTGGGGGTAAAAAAGTCAATGGAATTAATGGAATTAATTTCATCAAAATGAATAAATTATCATCACCTAAACTTAAATCATTAGATTTCTGTTTACATCAATAAAATATTCATTATACTACGCCTATCAATCACGGAGGAATGGTCGAGTGGTTGAAGGCACCGGTCTTGAAAACCGGCGAGGGTTTACGCCCTCCTAGGGTTCGAATCCCTATTCCTCCGCCATCAGGATTAAAAAAATCCCTAAGTCAAAAGGCTTAGGGATTTTTACTTTGTATTACGTTATTTGGTCAATACATTCACCAGTGAAATAACAGCCTGAATATCACTATCAGACAATTTTCCTTCTTTCACAAATTTTACTTTTCCCATTTTGTCTAACACGATAATTGCACTATCTTTAGGATTTAATCCCCAAGCATTTTTCACCGCACTTTTATCATCTAATACAACCTGGCTATGTGGATTTTGCTGTTTTCCTTTTTGTGCACCATTTTTTACAAACATACCTGTACCAACAATCGCATCATCTGCATTAATAATGGTCGTTGTTTGGTATTTTGCAGGATTAAAATGAGATGCTTTGATCGCATCAATCATTGGCTGATTTTTCTCTTTTGCAGCAGTTCTACCAGCCAAATGATGGACTACACGCACTTTACCCGCTAACCCTGCAGAGTCCCAAGGTTGAAACGAGGTATCTTTTTCTGAAAGTACAATTTCACCATACTCACTCACTTTGACCGATGGTAAAGATTGCTCTAATTGCAAACTATGTGCCCAAGTTGAACTACTAAACATTACGCCACAAACTAAGGCAAAAATTTGTTTTTTCATACATTTTCCTCAAAAATTGATCAAAAACTTTCACGCTTTGGCGAAAGACATCTTTTTTGCTATACTCGCGCGCCTATTATATGTAATCAAGAAGGAAAACCCAATGGATCAAATGCCTAATTGCCCAAAATGTCAAAGTGAATACGTTTACCACGATTCAATTAATTTTGTTTGCCCTGATTGCGGTAATGAATGGGACAATAATGAAATTCAAGAATCAGATGACGATCAACTCATTGTAAAAGACAGCAATGGGAATTTGCTTGTAGATGGTGATGATGTACTTTTGATTAAAGATTTAAAATTAAAAGGTTCATCAGAAGTATTGAAAAAAGGTACAAAATTCAAAAACATCCGCTTAGTAAATGGCGATCATAACGTTGATTGCGGCAAAATCATGTTGAAATCTGAGTTTTTGAAAAAAGCTTAATTAAACAAAATGCGGTCTAAATGAACCTGACCCCAAAAAGTTAGACTGTTATTTAAAGGATTGTTTTCGATATTGTATCGTATTCAGAATAAATTGGAGAACCTGTAATTTAAATTCGATTGTGTAGTGTTTACCCATAATAAAATCTGCACCTCAATTGTTGGTTTGTTTAATCCAACTCTTGGGGTGCAGATCATTTCTTATCTCTTAACTTAAGTTGATACTACATTTCTATATTTGGAAACAACATTTTAATGACGTTCTTAGTCAATCTTCTTGATTTACCTTGATAGGGGAAAATATGCATCATCATCATTGGATTAAAATTAGCTTCAATTACTCCCCAGGAGTTTAAGGATGGTTCAGCTTGTTTTGTTAAATCAGGAATAATTAAATCGACCCCGCAAACTTTAGCCCCCATTGCATGAGCAACTCCTACAGCAATCTGTTTATAACTCTCGTGCATTTTATCAGTCATATCAATAGAATCCCCTCCTGTACTGATATTAGAATTAGCACGTAACTGCACAATTTGACCAGCCTGAGGTACACTATCAGGTGTTAATCCTTGTTCTTTTAACTGTAATAATTCTATGTCACCTAAAGCGATCTTTTTGAGAGGTGAACGAGAACCATCTCCCCGTAAAGGATCTGAATTTTTTATCTCGACCAATTCACGCACCGTATTCTTCCCATCACCTATAACATTTGCAGGTACACGCAACAACACTGCAAGCGTTTCATCCCCCAAAATAAAGAAGCGATATTCTGTACCAACTAAATAATCTTCAACCATCACTTCTTTATCTTCGCGAAAAGCAATCTCAATCGCTTTGACAAAATCCTCTCTATGTGTCACACCCTGTTTGAAAATTGTGATACCTAAACCATAATTTGTGGATTTTGGTTTAATAACAACAGCGCGTCCTTCAAATAAAGTATAATGTGCAACGGCCTGTTCAATCGATGTAAATTCCAAGCTTTTTGGTACATTAAAACCAGCCTTTGATAATACTTTCTTTGTCACTACCTTATTTTCCATAATCAATGGAGAGATATATTGATCATGACTAGTCATATTACCATTTTTAACATATTCAAGGTGTTCACCAAATTTAAGTGCAAGAAATTGATCATTCTCATCTAAAATTTCTGTCGTAACACCTTTTTGAATTAAATCAAATAATAAAGCTTGAGTGGAAAGCTCCATATTATCAAATGCAGATAAAGCATAAAAACGTTTAAAAGCTTGAGCTTTATATTGCTTCGCAAGTTTTACCCCCAAGGCTTTATAACTTCCCTCCTGCTCAATCGCTTTGAGTAATTTTCCATTTACTGTTAGACTTGGTTCTGCCAATTGCGCCAATTTTTCTTCCGAAATTTTAACCGCTCTTTCATCTGCATTGATAATTTTCAACATATCAATAATTTGGCTTAATATTGCTTCACCTTCTTCTCTAAATGCTGTTTGCTCACGAGGATCTTCAAGAGATACTTGATATAATCTTTGTTTACCAAGCTCTACTTCTTTTTGACCACTTGTCTCATCAAGCCATAACATTCCTAATAAGAAAATATGAATAAATTTTGCATCATCTAGACTGATACCATATGGCTCAAGTGGATTCAAATCAAACAAACGAAATTCTGCATACTGAACGCCTTTTTCTAGCAATTCACGAGCTTTTTTCGAACCTCGTAAACGAACATTAGAATAAAATTCTTTTTCTGCAATCAAATGACCAGATTTAACTTGAAACTCTAATGTTTCTACATAATTTTCAAGGTTATCATGATTCACCACAACATTAGATAAATTGACGTAACCATAGGGACTAGAACGTAAACTACGTACTAACTGCCCCTCTTTCAAAGGAAAATTCAGTGCACCATTTAGAGAAAAATAATTTGCTTCTACTATCGGACTTGCTGCAAGTAAATAAACTAAAATCCACTGATAGCGTAGAAAATTATTAGCCAATTTCATATATAGGGCGTTTTGAAAATCTTTAAGATGAGTATATTCATCTTGCAACAAGAATATAGCTTTCACAAATTCAGATGACAGTTGGAAATTGTAGTGAATTCCACTTACCATTTGCTTATATTTACCATATTGTTTAGACAGATGCTCACGATATTTAACATCTTCTTGTTTATCAAGCTGCGCCTCTTGAATCTCATTTTCTGGTGGTAATCCCGCTGGCATACTAAATGGGAAAATGTATTCATTTTCAGGTAAAGAACGCAACACCACCTCATGAATTGCAGAAAGCCAACGAAGGCTATCTTCCAGTTTAGCATTTGGTGGCGTAATCAACTCAAGCTGGCTTTCGGCAAAATCTGTTTGAATATAGGGATGATAAGAACGATTACCAAATACACGTGGATGAGGCGTCGTTACAATATTTCCCTTATCGTCAATACGTTGACTTTCCTTTTCTAAACCAAATTGACCTTGCTGAAAAAGTAAACCTAGTTGATATTGTTTAACCCATTGTTGTAATTTCATTATGTACCCTTTCAAATAAAAACTTTTGTTGAAATAATACCACACTAAAAGAGTCTGCTTTATGTTTAAATGTAACTGAATAGATAATTTAGTTATATAAAGATTAACTAACTAAACTAAAAGGGCCAAATTCCTCAAATAACAGAACTCAGCCCTTAAATTATTTTTAATCTTCTATTTCATCCGTTTTCTCATTCTAATATTTATCATTTCGACCACAACAGAGAATCCCATTGCAAAATAGATGTAACCTTTCGGGATGTGAATATCCAAACTTTCTGCAATTAAACTAATTCCCACTAAAACCAAGAAAGCTAAAGCTAGAATTTTCAACGTTGGGTGTGTATCCACAAAATCGCCGATTGGTTTTGCCGCAAACATCATCACGCCAACGGCAATAATAATCGCCAAAATCATAACCGGAAGGTGGCTTGCCATACCTACTGCTGTAATCACGGAATCTAAAGAAAATACAATATCTAGCACTGCAATTTGAATTAATACGCCAAGATAACTCACTTTATTTTTTCTTTCCGATTCATGATGGTCTTGATGATTGATTGCTTCTTTAATTTCGCCTGAACTTTTTACAATCAGGAATAAACCACCGATTAATAAAATCAAATCACGCCCAGAAATTTCTTGATTAAACACAGTAAATAACGGTGCAGTAAGCTTCATCATCCACGCCAGTGACATTAAAAGTAAAATTCTTGTCAGCATTGCTAAACCAAGTCCAACAATACGACCAGACTGGCGTTGGCTTTCAGGTAAACGCCCAACTAGGATACTAATAAAAATAATATTATCGACCCCTAAAACAATCTCCAACGCAGCAAGTGTCGCAAGTGATATCCACGCTTCAGGATCAGTAATCCATTCAAACATAATTTTTCCTATAATAAAGTTAAATAAATCCGAAAGTGCGGATCATAATGGCTTTATGATGAAAAGCAATCGTTATTTACATTTAAGAGATACTTGATTAATCGTTTTTGAGCGTTTCAAAAATCGTTTCGGCAAGTTTAAGGGAAATTCCAGGTACAGAAGATATTTCATCTAAGGTCGCCTTTTTTACACCTTGCAAACCACCAAGATATTTCAGTAAAGCCTGACGACGTTTAGCGCCCACACCTTCAATGGTTTCTAAACCACTTTGTGTAAAGGCTTTTTGACGTTTTTTACGGTGTCCGCTTATTGCGTGATTATGGCTTTCATCACGGATGTGTTGAATCAAATGCAATGCCAAACTATCATCAGGCAAATGAATTTCGCGGTCTTGTTTGCTGATGATCAGTACTTCCTGCCCTGCTCGACGATCCACACCTTTTGCTACGCCAATTAAGTGCGGTCTATTTTTATCCCATTTTACTTGAAGATGTTGGAACACATTCAATGCACGATTTAATTGCCCTTTTCCACCATCAATAAAAATAATATCGGGAATTTTATCTTCTTCTAAATCTCGCTCATAACGTTTCTGCAACGCTTGTTCCATCGCAGCATAATCATCCCCGCCAGTAATGCCTTCAATATTAAAACGACGATAATCAGATTTTAGTGGACCTTCTTGATTAAAGACAACACAAGATGCTACCGTTTGATTTCCCATCGTGTGGCTTATATCGAAACATTCCATACGCTTAATTTCAGGAAGATTTAACAGTTCACACAACGCTTGGTAACGCTCTGACATTCGTGAAGATTGTTTAAGTTGTACATTTAAAGCCGCTTTAGCATTAACTTGTGCGAGCTGTAAGTATTTACTCTTATCGCCTTTTACGCTTTCTTGAATCGTCACTTTTCTGCCCGCTTGATCCGTAAGAAGTTGCTCAAGCTCTGATTTTTCAGCTAATTGACGATCGACAATAATGCTATTCGGGATACTTCGTCCTTGATGACCTTGTAAATAAAATTGCCCCACAAAAGTTTCGGTAAGCTCCGATAAATCCGTATTGGCCGGTACTTTTGGGAAGTAACTGCGATTGCCTAGCACTTTTCCTTGACGAATAAACATCACTTGTACACAAGCTAAACCATGTTGGTAAGCGATAGACATAATATCCATGTCATCTAAACGCTCATTGGATACAAATTGTTTTTCTATAACTGAACGTACCGCCTGAATTTGATCGCGATAACGAGCAGCCTGTTCAAAATCTAGATTTCTGCTTGCCTGCTCCATTTTTCCGATTAAATAATCTAACACCTGCTGATCTTTGCCTTGCAAAAATAAGCGAGCTAATTCAACTTGCTGATTATATTCTTCATCAGAAACATATCCCTGTACACAAGGTGCGGAACAACGCCCAATTTGATACTGCAAACAAGGACGAGAGCGGTTGGAATAAACGGAATTTTCACATTGGCGAACAGGAAAAAGTTTTTGCAAAAGCGACAAAGTTTCACGCACTGCCCCTGCATGAGGATAAGGTCCGAAATATTCACCCGCAAATTTTTTAGACCCACGATAGGAAGTGATTCTTGGATGACGTTCTTTGGTTAATAAAATAAATGGATAGGATTTATCATCACGCAATAATACGTTATAGCGAGGCTGATAAAGCTTGATGAAATTATGCTCTAGCAGTAAAGCTTCCGTTTCAGATGAAGTTAGCGTGGTGTCAATATGATGAATTGACGCCACCAACGCTTCTGTTTTTTTACTGCTCAGATTTTTACGAAAATAGCTTGAAAGACGTTTTTTTAGATCCTTTGCTTTCCCAACGTAAATAACCTGATCTTTATCGTCATACATACGATAAACACCAGGTTCGTGAGAGACATCCGCTAAGAACTTTTTAGCATCAAACATTTTAATTCGCCGCTAAAATTGCCCGCACTTTTTCCAAATCTTCAGCGGTATCCACTCCCACAGCAGGCACTTCTTTCGCAAGTTCAACATGAATGCGTTCGCCATTATATAACACGCGAAGCTGCTCAAGTTTTTCTAGATTTTCAAGTTGAGTCGGTTCCCATTGCACATATTGTTTTATGAACCCCGCACGATATGCGTAAATGCCAATATGACGTAAGTAAGCGTCCGCAAGCTGTACTTTCTGAACATCCTGTAAATTCATAAACTGATCACGATCGTAAGGAATAACCGAACGGGAAAAATACAGTACATATCCATATTTATCTGTTAACACTTTCACTGCATTTGGATTGAATAATTCCTCAGGATCATGAATTTTTACCGCAAGGCTTGCCATATTTACATCAAATTTTGCTAGATTATCTGCCACTTGTCGCACGATAACAGGTGGAATCAACGGCTCATCACCTTGAATATTGACAATGATTTCATTGTCAGGAATCGCTAATTTTTCAACAACTTCTGCTAAACGCTCTGTACCAGAATTATGATGAACCGAAGTCATGCACACTTCCGCGCCAAAACGTTTGGCAACATCAGCAACATTTTCATTATCGGTGGCAATAATCACTCGGCTTGCCCCGGACTTCAGTGCTTTCTCAAATACATATTGAATCATTGGCTTGCCTGCAATATCAGCAAGAGGTTTTCCAGGCAAACGACTTGATGCAAAACGAGCGGGGATAATCACGGTAAATGACATAATTTATTCCTTATTCTTTAATATTTCAGATTTATCGGCAGGCAACACTGGCATACCATTTTTAATAGGATAAGCAATCTGTTCATAACAACAAATTAATCGTTGATTTTCTTGCTCATATTGCAATCGTGCTAAACAACGAGGGCAAGCGATCACTTCAAGCAACTGATGATTAATCTTTTCAAACATTTCTGTATTGCTCAACAAGTTTGTCTATTTTTGCCCAAAAGAGCAGTAAATTTTCACTTTGTTTTTCAGCCTCAATAATCTCCGCATCGACAGGGACATACCACCAATTATCTTTAGCAAAAGATTGGCATTTTACGGCATCTTTTTCCGTCATAAAGAGCGGTTGATTTTCAGAAAGTTTTTCTAATTGAAATGCTTCAAAATGTTGATGATCTTGAAATCCCTGAGTTTGCTGTAATTGAATCCCTAACTTTTCTAACATAGTAAAAAAACGCTGTGGATTGCCAATCCCTGCAATGGCAACACCTGATTGAAATTCCTTTAATTGGCGTTTTTCATTGGTTTTTAAATTAATCGCAAAATGAGGCACGAGACGCATAACCGCATCTGAATACTGATTTTTTCCACCATTAGTGATCACAAAATCTACGGATTTTAATCGACTTGGTAATTCACGCAATGGGCCTGCTGGCAATACAAAACCATTTCCCAATGTGCGCTCAGCGTCCATTACAACAATTTCCAAATCACGCTTTAATTTATAATGCTGTAAACCATCGTCAGAAATAATAACATCGCACTCTGCTTGGCCTAAGAGTAATTCAATCGCTTGCAGGCGATTCGGGGAAATCACTACTGGCGCATTGGTACGTTTCGCGATCAATACTGGCTCATCGCCACCTTCAATTGGATTCGTATTTTCAGTGACAAATAATGGATACGTTTTAGATTTACTGCCGTAACCACGAGAAATAACACCTACGCTTAAACCTCGTTTTTTTAATTCTTCCACAAGCCAAACAACCACGGGCGTTTTGCCATTTCCACCAACAGACAAATTTCCCACAATTATCACTGGTTTCGGTGCGCGATAAGAAGGCTTGAGCCCCAAAGAGAATAAGGCGCGACGAATTTGGCTAATCAACCAAAACAATAAAGAAAAAGGCGATAAGAGCCAAATAAGTTTGGAGTTGGAATACCAGAAGGGCATAGAAAATCCTTTCTAATAAGTGCGGATAAAATAACGCGAGTTTTTCAACTCGCGTTTTCGATAATCAATAAATTAGCCACTAAACTGCATACTGTGTAATTGTTTATAGGCGCCATTTTGTTCAAGCAATGTTTTATGACTGCCACGCTCACGAATTTCACCATGATCAATCACAAGAATTTCATCCGCATTTTCAATGGTTGATAAACGATGAGCGATTACGATAACAGTTCGATCTTTCTTCAATTCATCTAATGCAGATTGAATTGCTCGTTCTGACTCTGTATCTAGTGCAGATGTGGCTTCATCTAAAATTAATACTGGAGAATTACGCAATAAAGCACGAGCAATCGCTAAACGTTGACGTTGGCCACCAGAGAGGCTAGCACCGTTTTCACCAATTACCGTATCAAAGCCTTGTGGTAATTTTTCGATAAACTCTAAAGCATAAGCCGCTTTTGCTGCCGTAATAATTTCTTCGCGAGAATACTTATCCTGCGCCGCATAAGCAATATTATTCGCAATGGTATCGTTAAATAAATGGACTTGTTGAGAAACCACAGCGCAGTTTTCGCGTAAATTAGATAAACGATAATCTTGGATATTTACGCCATCCAGTAAAATTTCACCTTGCTCAATATCATAAAAGCGCGTCACTAAATTAGCAATGGTTGATTTACCCGATCCAGAACGCCCCACTAGAGCTACGGTTTTTCCAGCTGGAACGCTAAAAGAAATATTATTTAATGCAAGTTCCTCTTTTCCCTGATATGCAAAACTCACATTTTTAAATTCTAACGCACCTTTCGCTGGTTCAGCTTGGTAAGTCCCATTATCTTTTTCTGGTTCTAAATCTAAAATGGCAAATAGCGTTTGACACGCTGCCATTCCTCGTTGGAATTGAGAGTTTACGTTGGTTAAAGATTTTAATGGGCGCATCATCGCCAACATAGATGAGAAAACCACCGTAAAAGAACCCGCACTTAGGTTATCTTCCGCAATCAACGGAGTCGTCGCTAAAAACAATACTGCCGCCAAAGCAAGAGAAGCAATAATCTGCACCACAGGATCGGAAATGGAGTCTGCGGTGACCATTTTCATACCTTTACGACGCATATTGTTACTAACTTTATTAAAACGCTCTTCCTCTACATACTGACCACCAAACGAAAGCACGACTTTATGTCCTTTCAACATTTGCTCGGTAGTCGCTGTCAATTCACCCATTGAATCTTGTAAATTCTTACTCAACTTACGGAAAATTTTTGAAACGATAGTGATCAGTACCGCAATAATTGGCCCGATAACAAATAAAACAAGGGTTAATTCCCAGCTTGTATAAAACATTACGGCCAATAGCGAAATAATATATGCCCCTTCTCGCACAATAGTAATCAAGGATCCTGAAGAAGAACTTGCAATCATCTCAGAATCATAAGTAATACGAGAAAGTAATTTACCTGTTGAATTTCTGTCAAAGAAACTCATTGGCATAAACATCAAATGTTTAAACAAGCGGCGACGCATTGTCATGACAACTTTGCCTGATACCCACGCCAAACAATAATTAGAAATAAAGTTGGTAATACCACGTAAAATAATCATCCCAACGACGACAAAAGCCATAATTTTCAAAAATGAATGGTTTGCCTTGCCAAAACCATCGTCCAACAACGGTTTTAACAAATAAATCAAACCTGAATCAGCCAACGCATTCAAAACTAATGCAATACCCGAAACAACAAGCCCCGCTTTAAAAGGTTTAATTGTTGGCCATAAACGCTTAAACGTTTGTAAGGTTGAAAAATCATTTTCTTGTAATTTTTGCTCTTGCATAATCGCTATCTAATGGTAAAAATTGCGCGCATTGTACCTTTTATTCGCTCGAGAATCCAATTACACGCGCATACCAAGGGGAAAATTCTGTGCGTGCTTGTTGGATTTCTAATCGTTCTTTAAAGAAATTTACCCTTACTTGCCCTGAAATTGCGGTATTCTCTACCGCACTTTTATAACGATGTAGCCTTTCCATAACCGAATAATGAGGGAATTTCCACGGGTTCCAACGCCCACTAGAAATAATCGCTACATCTGGTCGCACCTGAGAAAGTAAATATTCACTTGTCGATGTTTTACTCCCGTGATGCCCTACTTGTAACACATCAATTTTTCCTAAAGTGCGGGCAAAAATTTGCTCATTTTTTACTTCAGCATCGCCAGTTAGCAAAACGCTATGCTTTCCATCATCAACTAAAATCACACAAGAATGGGCATTATCTGCTCGCTCCACAATAGAATGTGGTGAAAGTATTTGAAAATGTAGCCCTTGCCAATCCCAATCACGTCCAGCAGTACAAAAAGTGCGGTAATTTTCCCCATAATTTTTTCGTGAAGGGGTAATAAATTCCACATTGGGATACGCCTTTAAAATTGTCGAAGCACCACCTGCATGATCGTTATCATCGTGGCTCAAAATCAACTTTTCCAAAGTAATCCCTTCTCTTTGCAAATAAGGCAAAATTTCTAATTCAGCCATATTTCCCCCTTGCCATGCAGGGCCTGTATCATAGAGAATCCCTTTACCATTTTTTACAATTAAAGTAGCTAAGCCCTGCCCCACATCTAAAGTATCTACCTGCCAAATTGGCTTGCTTAGTTGCTTGAACAACAAAATCATAAAACACAGCGACATAATGCCAAAAGAACATCGCAGAGCGTTGATTCGATCATTTTTTAGCAAAGGTTTACTGAGATTTAATGTAAAAAATCTTGCTCGTTTTATTTGTTTGGTTGATGATGAAATCTCGGGTTCTCGGTAAACACTCCAAATAATTAGCATAAAAATTCCTGCACAAAGTGCGGTTAAAACCAGCGCTAAATTAAATGAAACATTAAACCAATTTCCTTGAAAAACAGAAATTAACCAAGTGATTCCTTCCGCTAGTTTGTTTGCAAGTTGCCAAGAAAAACAAGCTCCATTAGTAAAAACAGCAAATAAAATCAAGGGTACGAGGAAAAAACTATAAAGTGGTACGGCAATAAGATTGGCTAAAAATCCACTCAACGATAAGCCATTAAATAAAAAAAGCTGCAAAGGCGTAAAAAAGAGCAATAACCCAAATTGCAAATGAAATAAACTTAAAATCCACCGCACTTTTTGGAAAAAGGATCGATTTTTCCATTGAAAAAGAGAAAAAGGCACATAACGATACCATAGGATCAAACAAGCAACGGCTCCACAAGAAAGCCAAAAACTGACCGAAAGCGGCATTAATGGATCGCATAAAAGCAAGAATCCGACAACCAGCGTAAAAAGCTGAAGAGGCGAATAATGTCGCCTCATTATTTGAACGAAGAAAACGAAAACAAGTGCTGAAATCGCACGGAAAGTTGGCACGCTAAAACCAGCCAAATACGCATAAATTAAAGCAAATAAAACACCAAAAACTAAAGGAAAATAAGGATGAATAAAACGGGTGGGGAAAAATACTTGCACAACACGCGCCAAGTAAAATCCAACTCCCATAGACAACCCAATATGTAAGCCAGAAATAGCAATAAGATGTGCGGTATTGGTTTGTTGGTAAATTGACCAAGTAGTTTTATCTAACCAAGCCCGCTCACCAAAAGCTAATGCAATTAATAAACCTTGCAGTGATAACCCTTCCGTTTGCTTCTTTACTTGTTGCAATTTTTCTGCTCGCAATGATGAAAAATCAGCAATTTTTACCGCACTTTTTACGGTTCCGACAGCCGTAATCCCCTTTGAAAAATACCATTGTTGCCGATCAAATCCACCAAAATTTAATCGCGCAGAAAGTGGCTGTAAGGAAATTTCCGCTTGCCAAATTTCCGATAATTGAGGCACTTCTTTTGCCTTCCAATTTAAAAAAATTCGTTGCTCTCGTAAGTTATCCGCCAATGTTGCTGTGGCGATAATAGTTTGATAATCCTGTTGGTGCAAAATTTCTTGAATCTCAAAAGTCACCACTTGTTTTTGAGCGGTAATACTTTGTGCTTGTTGTAACAAGCTGAGTGCTGAATGATGTGTACAACCGAGAGAAACAACAAAAAAAGCAAGAAAAACTAAGAAATTTCTACGCAAAAAAATAAAAAGAAAAATCAAAGTAAGCGCAATAACGAAAGCAACTTGCCAAGGCAATAGCAATGACTGCGGTAGAAATAACAACGTTAAATCCGCAACAATCAACAAGATAACCAAAGTTATTAAGTTTAATTTCATTTTTATCGCAATTTTAGGCTTATCGTTCTAAGCCTAAAATAGATTCATCTCAATGTGCAAAAGGTTGCTGACGTTTCCGCGATCTATATCGCAAAAATAAATGTTTCAGGAAAATTTACTTGCTAAAAAAAACAACTTCTGATATTTATAGCGCCCTCAAAAATTGGGTTCCTAAAAGTGCTATCAGGAACAAACTAAAATAACAAGACAGGAAGTCGTGAAGTTCACGCTTAAATTCTGTATGTATTAGGAGTGAGAGATGTCAAAAGCATCGTTGAGCTTGCTAGATTTAGCAGGCGTAAAGCCTTATCAAATGAAAAAAGATGAAGAATATATGAGTGAAGATCAAATTCTTCATTTCAGAAAAATTCTTAATGCTTGGCACGAGCAAATCGTGGAAGAAGCTTCTCGCACCGTTGCACATATGCAGGATGAAGTGACCAATTTCCCCGATCCCGCAGACCGAGCAACTCAGGAAGAGGAATTCAGTCTAGAATTACGTAATCGCGATCGCGAACGTAAACTAATGAAAAAAATTGAAGCAACCTTGAAAAAACTTGATACCGATGATTTCGGTTACTGCGATTGTTGTGGTGAAGAAATTGGCATTCGCCGTTTAGAAGCACGCCCAACAGCAGATCTTTGCATTGACTGCAAAACTTTAGCTGAAATCCGCGAAAAACAAGTCGCTGGTTAATTCATTCTATTGAAAAATACAAAAGTGCGGTTAAAATTAGCCGCACTTTTTTGCATTTAAAAATGCGGAAAAATCCCCTTGCCTTTTTCTTTACAGAAAAAGAGCTAAGTCATTTATTTCCAACTAAAAAAACGGAGTAAATTATTCTTACTTATATCAAAAATTTGTTTGGCAAGAAGACAAAAAAATCAAAAGAGGTTGCCAAAACAAGTGCTCATTCTAAACGAGTTGAGCGTTCTAATAGTCAAATGCCAAAAGCGCGGGCAAAAAAATCAGAACAAACACACCGCTACGATAAAAATGTGATTAAAGCGGCTCAATTTGATATTTCACCGCGTGATTTTAGCCGTAATGCACTCACCGTAGTGGAAAAACTACAACGTCAAGGTTTCGAGGCTTATATCGTCGGTGGATGTATCCGCGATTTATTGCTCGGTAAAAAAGCAAAAGATTTTGATGTTGCAACAAACGCCCGTCCTGAGCAAATCCAACACATTTTTCAACGCCAATGTCGTTTAGTAGGTCGCCGTTTCCGATTAGCACATATTATGTTTGGTCGAGATATTATTGAAGTTGCCACTTTCCGAGCCAATCACAGTGATGCTCGCAATGAAAATCAAGCGAAACAGAGCAATGAAGGCATGTTGTTGCGCGATAATGTTTACGGTACAATCGAACAAGATGCAGAACGCCGAGACTTTACGGTCAATGCGCTGTATTACAATCCTCAAGACAATACCTTACGTGATTATTTTGATGGTATTCATGATCTCAAAGCAGGAAAGCTACGCTTAATTGGTGATCCAGTTACGCGTTATCAAGAAGATCCTGTGCGCATGCTACGCTCAATTCGTTTCATGGCAAAACTTGATATGTTCCTTGAAAAACCGAGCGAACAGCCAATTCGTGAACTTGCGCCTTTACTAAAAAATATTCCGCCAGCTCGCTTATTTGATGAAAGTTTAAAATTATTACAAGCAGGACAAGGGGTAAAAACCTATCGTTTATTACGCCAATATGGTTTATTTGAACAACTTTTCCCTGCATTCAGCTCATATTTTACAGAGAAAGAAGATAGCTTTGCAGAACGCATGATCGTCACCGCTCTTAATTCTACGGATGAACGTGTTGCGGATAAACTTCGTATTAATCCTGCATTCTTATTTGCGGCATTTTTCTGGTATCCATTACGCGAAAAAGTGGAAATCTTGAAAAATGAAGGCGGTCTAAATAATCATGATGCTTATGCTTTGGCGGGCAATGAAGTTTTAGACTTATTCTGCCGTGCTTTGGCTGCACCACGTCGTCATACTGCGGTCATTCGTGATATTTGGTTCTTACAGCTGCAATTATTAAAACGTACTGGAGCAGCACCAATGCGCACCATGGAACATCCAAAATTCCGTGCTGGCTTTGATTTACTGGCGATGCGTGCGGAAATTGAAGGTGGTGAAACGATTGAATTGGCCAAATGGTGGCACGAATATCAATTCAGCAATGGTGAACAGCGTGAACAGTTAGTACACGAGCAACAACGCTTGCATCCTAAACCAAAGAAAAAATACTACCGCCCACGCCGTCGTAAAATTGCGCGCTCAGCAGAATAAGAGAAGATATGATTACTGCATATATTGCCCTTGGTAGCAATTTAAACACACCAGTAGAACAATTACATGCTGCGCTTAACGCGATAAGTCAGTTACTAAACACGCATTTGGTAACGACGAGCTCTTTTTATAAAAGCAAACCCCTCGGCCCACAAGATCAACCTGATTATGTGAATGCCGTTGCAAAAATTGAAACAGAGCTTAGCCCGCTTGCACTATTAGATGAATTGCAACGCATTGAAAATGAGCAAGGTCGAGTACGTTTACGTCGCTGGGGTGAGCGTACGTTAGATTTGGATATTTTGCTTTACGGCAACGAAATCATTCAAAACGAACGCCTAACAATTCCTCATTATGATATGCATAATCGTGAGTTTGTCATTGTGCCGTTGTTTGAAATCGCATCGGATTTGGTCTTACCTAACACTCAACCACTAGCAGATTTGGTCAAGCAATTTGATGACCATGAAATGATAAAATTAAATCCCTAGAAATTTCACCGCACTTTTATGAACCTCAAAAGTGCGGTAGAATCTGCCCACATTTTTCTTCATTCATGACCCGTTATGGAAAGCTTAACTCAATATATCCCTGATGAATTTTCTATGCTCCGCTTCGGCAAAAAATTTGCGGAAATTCTTCTAAAATTGCATACCGAAAAAGCAATTATGGTTTATCTTAACGGTGATCTTGGGGCAGGAAAAACAACGCTGACACGCGGAATGCTGCAAGGTATCGGCCATCAGGGTAATGTAAAAAGCCCAACTTATACGCTGGTTGAAGAATACAATATTGCAGGCAAAATGATTTATCATTTTGATTTATATCGTTTAGCAGATCCTGAAGAGCTCGAATTTATGGGCATTAGAGATTATTTTAATACGGATAGCATCTGCTTAATTGAATGGTCTGAAAAAGGCCAAGGCATATTGCCGGAAGCGGATATTTTAGTAAATATTGATTATTACGATGATGCACGGAATATTGAATTAATCGCACAAACAAACTTAGGTAAAAATATTATAAAAGCATTCTCTAATTAATTTATTTATGAAAACTAAAATTTTATTTTTTCTTTTTTTCTCAACGTTTAGCTTCTCTCTTTTTGCAGCCCCAATTACGATTGCGATTGACCCAGGTCATGGAGGAAAAGATCCAGGTGCAATCAGCCGAAACTTGGGCATTTATGAAAAAAACGTCACCCTTTCGATTGCAAAAGAGTTAAAAGCCTTACTCGATAAAGATCCAAATTTTCGTGGCGTATTAACACGAAGTGGTGATTACTATATTTCCGTGCCTGAGCGTTCAGAAATTGCACGTAAATTTAAAGCGAATTATCTCATTTCCATTCATGCGGATTCATCTGAATCACCTGAACGTCGCGGTGCATCAGTCTGGGTGTTGTCAAACCGTCGAGCCAATGATGAAATGGGTCAATGGTTAGAAGACGATGAAAAACGCTCCGAATTACTCGGTGGCGCAGGAAAAGTGCTTTCACACAATAACGATAAATACCTAGATCAAACTGTGCTTGATTTACAATTTGGTCATAGCCAACGTACAGGTTATGAACTTGGCAAGCATATTTTAAGCCATTTTTCAAAAGTGACGACCTTAAGCCGCAGTGTTCCTCAACACGCAAGCCTTGGCGTTTTACGTTCACCCGATATTCCTTCCGTTTTAGTAGAGACAGGTTTTCTATCAAATTCTGATGAAGAACAAAAACTTAACTCACCTGCTTATCGCCGTCGTATCGCCTATATGATTTATGAAGGATTAGTGGCTTTCCGTGGCGGAAAAGCTAAATCTTTCATAAGCGATGATATTGTTCAGAATAGCAAACAAAGTGATACAAAAAATACTGAAAAAAATGACCGCACTTCCGATAAAAATACCAATGAGAACAGCGTAAAAGATAGCGGCCTTCGCCATACAGTCAAAAATGGGGAAAGTTTAGGGAGCCTTGCGAATAAATACGATGTCAAAGTAGCGGATATTGTGGCGTTAAATAAATTAAAACGCGAAGCGCTTTGGATTGGTGAAACCATCAAAATTCCAGATAATGGCAAAACTCAAAAAGCACAAGATGACAAAGTAAATTCATCAAAAAATAAAGAAAGTGCGGTGAAAAAGGCGGAGAAAACGACTGAGAAAACCAATATTGCAAAAGTAGAAAAATCAGAAAATAAAACGGATAAAAATACATCCTCAAATAAAACGAAAAAAGAGGAAACCTCATCCACTAAAAAATCTGATGAGAAAAAAGAAATTCCGCTTTACCATGTCATTCAAAAAGATCAGACAATCTATGCTGTATCGCGAGAATACAATATTTCAGTCAACCAAATTTTAAAGCTGAATCCAAAATTAAAAGATGGTAAAGCCCTGAGCGGACAAAAAATTAAATTAAGAGAAAAATAAATGCCAATTAAAATTCTTTCCCCACAACTTGCTAACCAAATTGCTGCCGGTGAAGTGGTAGAACGCCCTGCGTCTGTGGTGAAAGAATTAGTGGAAAATAGCCTTGATGCAGGTGCAAATAAAATCCAAATCGATATCGAAAATGGTGGAGCAAATTTAATCCGAATTCGTGACAATGGATGTGGTATTCCAAAAGAAGAATTAAGCCTGGCGTTAGCCCGACATGCTACGAGTAAAATAGCCGATCTTGACGATCTAGAAGCCATTTTAAGTTTGGGTTTTAGAGGCGAAGCATTGGCAAGTATCAGCTCGGTATCACGCTTAACGCTCACCTCTCGCACAGCAGAGCAAACTGAAGCTTGGCAAGTTTATGCACAAGGCCGTGATATGGAAACTACAATCAAACCCGCATCACATCCTATCGGCACAACAGTTGAAGTTGCCAATCTTTTTTTCAACACACCAGCCCGCCGAAAATTTTTGCGCACAGATAAAACAGAATTTGCGCATATTGATGAAGTCATTCGCCGCATTGCTTTAACAAAATTCAATACGGCATTTACGCTAACGAATAATGGGAAAATTATCCGTCAATATCGTCCTGCTGAAGAGCTCAATCAGCAACTAAAACGTATCGCCGCTATTTGCGGGGATGATTTTGTCAAAAATGCCTTACGAATTGATTGGAAACACGATGATTTACACTTATCGGGCTGGGTAGCCACACCAAATTTTAGCCGAACTCAAAATGATTTAAGTTATTGCTATATTAATGGTCGAATGGTGAGAGATAAAGTGATCAGCCATGCTATTCGACAAGCCTATGCACAATATTTACCAACCGATGCTTATCCTGCATTTGTGTTGTTTATTGACTTAAACCCGCATGATGTGGATGTCAATGTTCATCCAACCAAACATGAAGTGCGCTTTCACCAACAACGCCTCATTCATGATTTTATTTACGAAGGCATCAGTCATGCGCTAAACAATCAAGAACAACTTAATTGGCACACAGAGCCAAGTGCGGTAGAAAATCCCGAAGAAAATACGGTGCGTGAACCCCAACCGAATTATAGCATTCGTCCTAATCGTGCAGCTGCGGGGCAAAATATCTTTGCGCCACAATATCATGAGAAATCACAGCAAAATCTACCGCACTTTTCTAATACACCAGTGTTGCCAAATCATGTAAGCACTGGTTATCGAGATTACCGTTCTGATGTACCGAGTAAAACTGAGCAACGTTTATATGGTGAATTGTTACGTACATTACCGCCTACAGAGCAAAAGGATATATCGAATACAGCACAACAAAATATTTCAGATACAGTTAAAATCATCTCAACTGAAATAATTGAGTGCTCATCACATCTACGCGCCCTTTCACTTATTGAAAATCGCGCGTTGTTATTACAACAAAACCAAGATTTCTTTTTGCTTTCATTGGAAAAATTACAACGCTTGCAATGGCAACTAGCGTTAAAACAAATATACATTGAACAACAGCCATTGTTGATTCCCATCGTGTTCCGCTTAACTGAATCACAATTTCAAGCATGGCAACACCATTCGGCTGATTTCAAAAAAATCGGCTTTGAATTTATCGAAAATCAAGCACAATTACGCTTAACCTTAAATAAAGTGCCAAGTGTATTACGCACACAAAATCTACAAAAATGCGTGATAGCAATGCTGACTAGAGATGAACATTCATCACCATTTTTAACCGCACTTTGCGCACAATTAGAATGTAAAACCTTTAATGCTTTAGCAGATGCACTCAATTTATTAAGCGAGACGGAACGTTTACTCACGCAAACGAATCGCACGGCATTCACTCAATTACTCAAACCCGTTAATTGGCAGCCTTTATTAGACGAAATTTAGATTCTTCATGAAACCAACCGCAATTTTTTTAATGGGCCCAACAGCCTCAGGTAAAACAGATTTAGCCATTCAACTACGAAGCTCACTTCCAGTCGAAGTGATTAGTGTGGATTCAGCGCTCATTTATAAAGGAATGGATATTGGCACAGCGAAACCATCAAAAGAAGAACTTGCCCTTGCGCCTCACCGTTTGATTGATATTTTAGATCCATCAGAAAGCTATTCCGCAATGAATTTCCGCGATGATGCACTACGCGAAATGGCGGATATTACTGCACAAGGCAAAATTCCATTATTAGTGGGCGGCACGATGTTGTATTATAAAGCCTTAATCGAAGGGCTTTCTCCCTTGCCTTCTGCTGATGAAAATATTCGTGCAGAGATCGAACAAAAAGCAGCTCAACAAGGTTGGGCAGCATTGCATACAGAACTCACCAAAATCGATCCCATTTCTGCCGCCCGAATAAATCCAAGTGATTCTCAACGAATCAATCGTGCTTTAGAAGTTTTTTACATCACAGGAAAATCACTCACAGAACTGACGGAAGAAAAAGGCGAAGCCTTGCCTTATGATTTTGTGCAATTTTCAATTGCGCCGCAAGATCGTCATATTTTGCATGAGCGCATTGAACAACGCTTTCATAAAATGATTGAATTAGGCTTTCAAGCAGAAGTGGAAAAACTTTATGCGCGTGGTGATTTAAATATTAATCTACCGTCAATTCGCTGCGTGGGCTACCGTCAAATGTGGGAATATTTACAAGGCGATTACGATCACGAGGAAATGATTTTCCGTGGTATTTGCGCAACTCGCCAACTTGCAAAACGCCAGCTCACTTGGCTACGCGGTTGGAAAACGCCAATACAATGGCTAGATAGTTTACAACCTCAACAAGCGAAAGAAACCATATTACATCACTTAGATTCCTATCAAAAAGGTTAGAAAAAATGACCGCACTTTCTGCCCTCATTGAACAAAAATTACAATCTCTTGGCACAATCCTGTGCCAATCTTTTCCAGAACTTTCCCCAGAAGAAATTCACGAAGCTATTCAACAAAATTCAAATCATCCTGAACTGCCTGTGTATCAATTAGGCTATGCTATGGCAATGTCTGACTTTGTGGAAAAAGTCTTGCAAAAATACCCGCACTTAGTGAAACCATGGTGGGAAAAATCGCCCTGTTTTGCAGATTGCTCTGCCTATACTGAACGTTTGAATAAAGAGTTAGCCAATGTTCATGACGAAACGGCACTCTATCAAATATTACGCCAATTCCGTAACACCGAAATGGCAAAATTAAGTTTTTGTCAAAGTTTGAATCTTGCCACTGTAGAAGAAATTTTTGTTCAGCTTTCACAACTTGCAGAAAGTTTAATTATCGCTGCCCGAGATTGGCTTTATCATCAAGCCTGTGCGGAAATGGGTACGCCAATCGATGAACAAGGTAATCCGCAACAACTTTATATCCTAGGAATGGGGAAACTAGGTGGCTTTGAACTCAATTTTTCCTCGGATATTGATTTAATTTTCACTTATCCATCACAAGGGGAAACGTCCATTGAGAATACGAATGCTCGACGTTCTGTGGATAATGGAAAATTTTTTACGCGTTTAGGACAACGCCTTATTTCTGCCTTAGATGAATTTACCTCTGATGGTTTTGTGTATCGAACCGATATGCGCTTGCGCCCATTTGGTGACAGCGGTGCGCTTGTTCTCAGCTTTGCGGCAATGGAACAATATTATCAAGATCAAGGTCGAGATTGGGAACGCTATGCAATGATTAAAGGGCGAGTATTGGGCGCACAAACAAAGGATCCCAACGTATCTAAATTGCAAAAAATGTTACGCCCCTTTGTGTATCGTCGCTATATTGACTTTAGTGTGATTCAATCTTTACGCGAAATGAAAGGCAAAATTGAGCGAGAAATACGCCGTCGTGGTTTAAAAGATAATATTAAATTGGGTGCAGGGGGGATTCGTGAAGTCGAATTTATCGTGCAAGTTTTTCAACTCATTCGAGGCGGGCGAGAAATCAATCTGCAACAACATTCACTATTAAAGATCTTGCCTGAAATTACCAAACTAGGATTAATTACCGAGCAACAATTCCACGATTTACGTGAAAGTTATATTTTTTTACGCCGCGTAGAAAACATTCTACAAGCAATTAACGATCAACAAACTCAAACACTACCAACCGATGAAATAGATCAAATTCGTTTAGTCGAGACATGTAAAACATTCACCTGTTTAAATGAAAATAATCAAACCATTGAAAAACATTATCCAATAGAAAATTGGGACGATTTTTACCGCACTTTGCAACTAAAACAAGAAAAAGTACGGGCAGTATTTACTCAATTAATCGGTGATGAGCAAGATGAGCCTTCACAAACTGATAGCCAATGGCAAGATTTTTTAGAAACAGATTTTGAGGATATTGAACAGACATTATTAGAGAGTGGTGTATCAGAAAATAATATTGATGACGTTTTAGAAAAGCTTGCTCAATTCAAAGACAGCCTAAATCACAGAGTGATTGGTTCCCGTGGGCGTGATGTTTTGAGCCATTTAATGCCAATAGTACTTGCACTCATTTTTGAACAAGAAAATTACCGCACTTTGCTCCCCCGAATTCTGAACATTATTGAAAAAATTTCGAGTCGCACGACTTATTTAGAATTATTATTGGAAAATCCTCGTGCACTTCAGCAAGTTATTGAGCTTTGTGCACAGTCTCAACTTATTTCAGAACAACTGGCTCGCCACCCTATCTTACTAGATGAATTGCTTAATACAGAAGCGCTACGCCATCCGTTGCCATTTACCCAATATCCTGCGGAGTTACACCAATATTTGCTTCGTTTACCACCAGATGATGAAGAGCAGCTTATTGATGCTTTACGTCAATTTAAACAAGCAACCCTATTAAAAGTGGCCGCAGCAGATATTTTGGGGGCATTACCGGTGATGAAGGTAAGCGATCATTTAACCTATCTTGCCGAAGCGATTATTGAAGTCGTTGTGAATCTAGCTTGGAAACAAGTTTCATCTAGATTTGGCGTACCTGAACATTTACAAAATGATGAAAAAGGATTTTTAGTGATTGGTTATGGAAAACTGGGTGGTATTGAACTCGGTTATAAATCCGATTTAGACCTCGTATTTTTGTACGATGCCGTAGAAAGTCAAACAATAGGTGGCAAAAAAGTGATTGATAGCAATCAATTTTACCTACGCTTGGCACAAAAGATTGTAAGTATTTTTAGCATAAATACTTCCGCTGGCGTACTTTATGAGGCAGATATGCGCCTTCGCCCTTCTGGCGATGCTGGCTTAATTGGCTGCTCTCTTTCTGCATTTTCCCATTATCAATTAAATGAAGCTTGGACATGGGAAAAACAAGCGCTTGTGCGTGCTCGCCCTGTATTTGGTGAATCATCTCTTAAAGCTAAATTTGAGCATATCCGCCAACAAGTACTTTCTGCATCACGAGATATTGAGCAATTAAAGCGAGATGTTGTGGAGATGCGAGAAAAAATGTTCACACATTTATCCCATTCAAAAGATGGTGAATTTAATCTTAAAACAGATCGCGGAGGTATCACTGACATTGAATTTATCGCTCAATATTTAATGCTTGCCAATGCTCCGCAAAACCCACAACTAACAAAATGGTCAGACAACGTACGTATTTTCGATGATATGGCAGAGGCTCAAATTCTTAGCCAAACAGACTGCGATACCTTAAAACAATGTTATGTCGATTTACGCAATGCTATTCACCATTTGAATTTGATAGGAAAATCCTCCGTTGTGGATGAAACTGAATTTGTCAAAGAGCGGTCATTTATTCAAACATTTTGGGATAAGCTATTTAGTTGATAAAATAGTAATTAAATCCCATTTTAATGAACTAAATCTAACATTTCCTGTGCATTGGCTAAGGCTAATTCTGTAATTTCACTTCCGCCCAAGAGTCTTGCCAAGGCTGGTACACGTTCAGCTTGTGAAAGTGCGGTCATTTGTGTTTCGGTTTTATTATCCACAGTAAATTTTTCTACATTGAACTGATGGTGGCCATGACAAGCAACCTGTGGCAAGTGGGTTACGCATAATACTTGGCAACGTTCACTTAATTGACGTAAAAGTTTTCCGACAACACTGGCTGTTTTTCCGCTAATGCCCACGTCCACTTCATCGAAAATTAACGTTGGAATAGCCGATTGATCAGAAGTTAAAACTTGAATCGCTAAAGAAATACGAGAAAGCTCACCACCAGAGGCAATTTTAGCTAACGGTTGAGGTTGTTGACCTAAATTACTACGCAAAGTAAAAATTACATTATCCGCACCGTTTGATCCTACTTTATCTAAATCCGTATTCAACTCTACATAAAATTCAGCATTTTCCATTGCAAGTTGTTTTATCGACTGTGTGACATTCTGCGCTAAGCGAGCTGTAGATTGCTGACGACTTGCAGTTAATGCTTTAGCCGTTGCTTGCATTTGTTCAAATGCGAGTTTTTCTTGCTCAATCAACATCTCTTCACTTTCAGAAAAATCTAAAAGTGCGGTTAATTCTGCTTTTAATTTTTTGTGATGTTCCACAAGATCTTCAGGTTTAACTTGATGTTTACGAGCAAGTTGTAAAGTCTGACTAATTCTTTGTTCGATTTCCTGTAAAAGTTGAGGATCTTGCTCGATATTACTTGATAAATTTCGCACTTCACTGGTTGCTTCTTGCACTTGAATCAACGCATCATTCAACATACTTTGCACTTCAGCATATTGCGGATCAAGTTCAGCTAATTCATCAATATATTGTATCGCACGATAAAGCAAGCTATCGATATTTACCGTGTCATTTTCACTTAAAATTTGCAGGGCTGATTGAGAAAGTTGAGTTAACTGTTCACTGCTAGATAAACGACGTTGTTCATCTTCTAATTCCAAATATTCATTTGGTCGAAGGTTAAACTCATCTAACTCATCCACTTGATACTGTAAAAGTTGTTTACGTGCTTCATTTTCTGCCACTTTTTGTTGAAAGGTTTTAACTTGATTTTGAAGATTTTTCCATGCCTGATAATCTTCACGCATTTTCACAAGTAATTCAGGATGAGCGGAAAAATTATCAACTAACTGAAGCTGATAGTCATTTTTTAGCAATAATTGGGAAGCGTGCTGCCCATTAATATGAACAAGATATTGACCAATTTCTTTTAATTGGGAAGCGGATACTGGTGTACTATTAATAAAAGCCTTAGAACGTCCGTCTGCATTAATTATGCGACGTAAAATACATTCAGTTGGATTATCTGGATCTTGTAATTCTTGCTCACTCAACCAGTGATAAGCAGGATTTTTCGATTCTAGTTGGAAAGTTGCACAAATTTCTGCACGTTCTTGTCCTTCACGCACCATTGAGGTTTCCACTCTCTGTCCGAAACATAAACCTAAAGCATCAATGGCGATAGATTTTCCAGCACCAGTTTCCCCAGTAATAACAGACATTCCTTTCGCCAATTCGATATCAAGCTGGCGAACAATCGCAAAATTATTGATAGTAAGTTGAGTAAGCATAGCAAAATCCTTTAACTGTATATTAATCATATTACAACTGATTTAATTTACAGTAAAGGATTTTTTTACAGTGTTTTAACGATACACTTCGACTATGCTTTTTTATAAAAATTAAAATGATTTCAACCAACCTAATTTGGTACTTAATACATTGTAATAATTATAATTTTTTAGATGAAGCAATCTGAGTTTATGCTCACTTTTTTGAATATGAACCACGTCATCAGGCGTAAAAGGTAAGGCTATTTGACTATCACAACCCACTTCCAATTGAGAGGTATTATGCTCAGCAAAACGAATCGATATTTTGCTATCACCATCAATAACAAGGGGACGAGAAGTTAATGTATGCGGAAACATTGGCACTAGCGCAATGGCATTAAGGTTCGGTGTCAAAATAGGTCCACCAGCGGAAAGAGAATAAGCCGTAGAGCCTGTTGGAGTAGAAACAATTAATCCATCAGAACGTTGGGAAAATGCAAACTTATCATTGATATATACATGAAAATCGATCATATGCGCAATTTTCGCAGGGTGGATAACCGCCTCATTCACCGCATTACCTGTCGATACAATTTCACCTGCACGCTCAATTTTTGCTTCTAATAAAAAACGTTCTTCCACAAAGAATTCACCACGCTCTAAACAAGCTTCAAGTTGAGCATAGGCATTTTTCGGGTCAATATCTGTTAAAAATCCCAAATTACCACGGTTGATACCAATCAATGGAATATCATATTTTGCTAATACGCGAGCACGCCCCAACATATTGCCATCACCACCAATCACGATAACCAACTGTGCTTGGCAACCAATTTCATCAAGTGTTGCAAGATTTTCTGCAGGAAGCCCCAGTTTTTCAGCAACATCTTTTTCCATCATTACTTGATAACCGCGTTCCGTTAACCAGTGAAACAAATTTTTGTGCATTTGTAGGTTGATGTCATTTCTAGGTTTTCCTACAAGCCCAATGGTTTTAAAGGAACGATATAAATTATTCATAAAATAAACCGCACTTGAATTTAACATTTTCGTCATTATATAGTTTTTTGTTAGACTATAGCTAACGACTATGGCGAATTTTGTATTTACGGAGAAAAAAATGTCAGAACAAGAACAAAAAATTGAAACCCCAGAAGTAGAAAAGCAAGAAGACTCTGTCGTGGAAGAAACACAACAAGCAGAGCCTTCTCAAGAACTTGATCCTTTAGAAGAAGCAATTGCACGAGTGCAAGAACTTGAAGAGCAGCTAAAAACTCAAATAGAAGAAGCAGCAAACAAAGAACAGGATATTTTACTTCGCTCTCGTGCTGAAATTGAAAACCTTCGTCGTCGAACTGAACAAGACGTAGAAAAAGCACATAAATTCGCATTGGAAAAATTCTCAAAAGACATTTTGAATACTATCGATAACCTAGAGCGTGCCCTTGCTACTCCAGCAAATAAAGAAGATGAAAGCGTAAAAGCCTTATTTGACGGCGTAGAACTGACCTTAAAAGAATTAGTTTCAACCGTTGGTCGTTTTGGTGTGGAAGCTGTAGGTGTTGTCGGAGAAACATTTAATCCTGACTTACATCAAGCCATTTCAATGCAACCTGCTGAAGGCTTTGAAAGCAATCAAATTAGCGTAGTATTGCAAAAAGGCTACACCTTAAATGGTCGAGTCATTCGCCCAGCGATGGTAATGGTGGCCGCTTAAGCCATAAGATAAAAAAGAGCGGTCGATTTTTCGGCCGTTTTTTATATCCATCAATAAAAATTATATGATTAATTTTATTGTTTCCCCTCCCTTTCCGTTTTAAAAATAAAAACTTTGATCTCGCTCACAAAATCAAAAAATATTTGAGAAAAGTTCTCAACAACTTAATTTGATATTTTTTTAATAAAATCAATCTTTAACAAAATTCTCTTGCAATAAAATGCCTAAAAACACTACATATTGTGTGTTGATTATCTTTTTAGATCTATATATAGTGCAGTCCGCATTTCAAAAACACTATATATTGGAGCTATATTATGAGTAACTTTGGGGTCATCAAGCGCGATGGTTCTCGTGCGGAATTTGAGATTCAACGTATCATCAATGCCATTAAAAAAGCCGCAAGTGCGGTCAATATTTCCGATGAATTTTATTGCCACCAAATTGGGCAAGAAGTAGGCAATGAAATTTTCACCCATCATCAAGGCGAGATTGATATTAATCAGATTCAAAAAATCGTTGAAGATAAATTAATGGCAAGTCGTTATCCTGAGGTTGCTCGTGCGTATATCGAATATCGTCATGATCGTGATTTAGCGCGAGAAAAACGTAGTCAGCTAACAAAAGAAATTGAAGGTTTGATTGAACAAAGCAACGTAGAATTACTTAATGAAAACGCCAATAAAGACGCGAAAGTGATTCCAACACAACGTGATTTGCTTGCCGGGATTATGGCCAAACATTATGCCAAACACCATATTCTTCCACGCGATGTGGTGGAGGCTCACGAAAAAGGGGAAATTCATTATCACGATTTAGATTACGCGCCGTTCTTCCCAATGTTTAACTGTATGTTAGTTGATTTAGAAGGGATGCTTTCTCATGGTTTCAAAATGGGCAATGCGGAAATCGAACCCCCTAAATCTATCGGCACCGCAACGGCAGTGACAGCACAAATTATCGCCCAAGTCGCCAGCCATATTTACGGTGGCACAACCATTAACCGTATTGATGAAGTGCTTTCCCCTTATGTGCAAATCAGTTACGAAAAACACCTCAAACATGCCCAAGAATGGAATGTGCCTGATGTTGAAGGCTATGCAAAAGCATTGATTGAAAAAGAATGTTTCGATGCCTTCCAATCTTTAGAATATGAAGTGAATACACTACATACTTCGAATGGACAAACACCATTTGTGACCTTTGGTTTTGGTTTAGGTACAAGCTGGCAATCCCGCTTAATTCAGCAAGCTATTTTGAAAAATCGTATTCGTGGACTAGGAAAAAATCATAAAACGCCTGTATTCCCAAAACTTGTTTTCACCATTAAAAAAGGCTTGAACCAAACTCAAGGCGATCCAAATTACGATATCAAACAACTCGCATTGGAATGTGCATCAAAACGTATGTATCCAGATATTCTCAATTACGATCAGGTTGTCAAAGTCACGGGCTCTTTTAAAGCCCCAATGGGATGCCGTAGCTTTTTAGGTGCATACGAAGAAAACGGCCACGAAATTCACGATGGGCGTAATAATCTGGGGGTAGTGAGTTTGAATTTACCGCGTATTGCGTTGGAGTCTAAAAACGAAGAAGATTTCTACCGCACTTTAGATGAACGTTTGGCTATTGCGAAAAAAGCATTAATGACACGTATTGCCCGCCTTGAGAATACCAAAGCTCGCGTCGCTCCTATTATTTATATGGAAGGCGCATGCGGAGTGCGGTTAAAAACGGATGAAAATGTGGCACAAATTTTCAAAAATGGACGCGCCTCTATTTCGCTCGGCTATATCGGTATTCACGAAACCATTAATGCGCTATATAACAAAGGACATATTTTTGATGATGAACAATTACGCGAAAAAGGCATTGCGATTGTTCGCCACCTTAGCGAGGCAGTTAAACGCTGGCAAAAAGAAACAGGATATGCCTTCAGCCTTTACTCCACGCCAAGTGAAAACTTATGCGACCGCTTCTGCCGTCTAGACACCAAAAAATTTGGAGTGATTGAAGGGGTAACGGATAAAGGCTACTACACGAATAGTTACCACTTAGATGTAGAAAAGAAAGTGAATCCTTACGATAAACTAGATTTTGAAATGGCATATCCCCCACTCGCTAGCGGCGGTTTTATTTGCTACGGTGAATATCCAAATATTCAACACAACTTAAAAGCATTGGAAGATGTGTGGGATTATAGCTACGATCGCGTGCCTTACTACGGCACAAACACACCGATTGACGAATGTTATGAATGTGGTTTCACTGGCGAGTTTGAATGTACCAGCAAAGGTTTTGTTTGCCCGAAATGTGGCAATCACGATAGCACAAAAGTGTCTGTCACTCGCCGCGTATGTGGCTATCTAGGCAGCCCTGATGCCCGCCCATTTAATGCGGGAAAACAAGAAGAAGTGAAGCGGAGAGTGAAACACCTTTGATTTAACTCTCTAACAATAGCACGCGTTTTTTAATGCGTGCTTTTTGTTTACAACTTTGGCATTCCCCAAAATCTCCGCTAAAATAACCGCACTTTTTCTTATCCTCGAGGAAAGCAATATGTCAGATATTCTCAATAACCTCATTCATCTCCTTAAACTTGAAAAAATTGATGATTTAATCTTTCGTGGAGAAAGCCAAGATTTAGGTTTTCGCCAAGTATTTGGCGGGCAAGTGGTCGCTCAAGCATTATCAGCGGCAATGCAGGTGGCGCCAGAAGATCGCATTTTACATTCTTGTCATGCCTATTTTCTTGCCCCTGGAGACAGCCAATATCCGATTATTTACGATGTGGAAACCTTGCGCGAAGGGCGTAATTTTTCTGCATTACGCGTAAAAGCCATTCAACATAAAAATACCATTTGTCATGTAACCGCTTCTTTCCAAGTGCCTGAAAAAGGTTTTGAACATCAAAATACCATGCCGAATGCTGGCGCACCTGAAGACTTTACGGATGAAAATGTGATGCTACAAAAAGTAGCTCAAACCTTGCCAGAACCACTCAATGAAAAATTTGCAGCAGAGCGTCCATTTGAGGTATGTACCAAATATTTGAATAACCCATTTAACGGGACAAAATTGCCTGCGGAGCAATATTCGTGGTTTAAAACCAATGGTGAAACGCCGCTTGATATAAAAATTCAGCAATGTTTATTGACTTATTTTTCCGATTTTCACTGTATTTTGACCGCACTTCATCCGCACGAAAAAGGCTTTTTACAAAAAGGAATGAAAGTGGCAACCATTGATCACAGTATTTGGTTCCATCGTCCGTTTGATTTAAATCACTGGCATTTGCACGCAATTGAAAGCAATAATGCGTTTGGCGGTCGTGGTTTGGCACGAGGGCAGATTTTCTCGCAAGATGGTCAATTAATTGCAACAACACAACAAGAAGGCTTGATCCGTTTTAACGAATAAGAGAGAAAAAAATGACCGCACTTATTACACAATTTTGGCAACAAGTTGAAACCGCACTGAAAACAGCAAATCCACAAGAAAAATGTCGTTTAGTCAATGATCTCTACGATAATCTTCTGCCACAAATTCAGTTGATAAAATTAGAAGATTTTCCCGAAATCATGCCACAAGATAATATTGCCGCTTTTCCTGAAAAACCGCTCTTAGTTGCACCGAAAGATGTGCCAAAACGTTCTTTTGCCACAAAAGAAGGCTATGCTGCCACATTGCACGCTATCGCACATATTGAGTTTAATGCGATTAATTTAGGCTTAGATGCGGCTTGGCGATTCGGGCGTAATGCACAAGAAGAACTTGGCGAAGGTTTGGCTTTTGTGAAAGATTGGCTGCGTGTCGCTCGTGAAGAAAGCACGCATTTTTCCTTAGTCAATGAACATTTGAAAACATTGGGTTATCAATATGGTGATTTTGAAGCTCATGCTGGATTATGGGAAATGGCGCAAGCCACCGCGCACGATATTTGGGAACGAATGGCGTTAGTTCCTCGTGTATTAGAAGCTCGGGGCCTCGATGCAACACCTGTTCTGCAAGAGAAAATCGCACAACGTAAAGATTTTGCCGCAGTGAACATTTTGGATATTATTTTGCGCGATGAAATTGGCCATGTGTATATCGGCAATCATTGGTATAACGCACTTTCTAAAAAACGTGGTTTGGATGCGATGAAATGCTTTACTGAGCTGTTACACAAATACCGTATTGTAATTTTTAAAGGTGTAATTAATACCGATGCTCGTATTCAAGCCGGTTTCACGCAGCATGAGTTGGATTGGATTTATGAAGTGGAACAAACCTTGAAATCCTATATTAAGAAATCATGAAAGAACAAAAGACTAAGTTCTATTACATTCTGAACTTAGTCTTTTTAATTTAATGAAAGTGATTTAACATTTGAACTTATTGCTTACGCCAAGTTGTTCCATTCGGACCATCTTCTAATACGATACCCATAGCGGTAAGCTCATTACGCGCTGCATCTGCGGCAGGCCAATCTTTAGCAGCACGGGCTTCATTGCGTTGTTTAATCAGTGCTTCAATTTTTGCCACTTCATCATCGTCAGAACCTGCTTGTAAGAATTTTTCTGGATCTTGTTGAAGTAATCCTAAAATTGCCCCCAATTCACGCAAACGTGCAGCAAGCCCATTGGCTTTCTCAGCATCTTCTGTTTTTAACTTGTTAATTTCACGCGCCATTTCGAATAAAACAGAAAGTGCATTTGGCGTATTAAAATCATCATCCATTGCTTCATGGAAAGTTTCGACAAAATTTTCCCCGCCAAAAGCAACCGCACTTTGCTCTGTTCCGCGTAAAGCCGTGTATAAACGTTCCAACGCACCTTGCGCTAAATTCAAGTTTTCTTCGCTATAATTGAGCTGGCTACGATAATGTGCCGTTAATAAGAAATAACGTACAGCCTCTGCATTATAGTGATTTAATACATCACGAATAGTGAAGAAATTGCCGAGGGATTTCGACATTTTTTCTTTATCCACCATAATCATGCCGGAATGGATCCAATAATTAACATATTGTCCACCATGCGCACAGCAAGATTGTGCAATTTCATTTTCGTGGTGAGGGAACATTAAATCAGAGCCACCGCCATGAATATCAAAATGTTCACCAAGCTGTTTGCAGTTCATCGCTGAACATTCAATGTGCCAACCTGGACGCCCTGCACCCCAAGGAGAAGACCAACTTGGTTCGTTTTCTTTCGACATTTTCCAAAGCACGAAATCCATTGGATTTTTCTTGATTTCATTGATTTCAATACGTGCACCGGCTTGTAATTGCTCAAGATCTTGACGAGATAATTTGCCGTATTCTTTAAAGCTTTCCACATCAAACATCACATCGCCATTATCCGCAACATAAGCATGTCCGCGTTTAATTAATTTTTCCACAATTTCAATAATTTCTGGAATATGATGCGTAGCGCGAGGTTCAAAATCAGGGCGTAATACATTAAGTGCATCAAAATCTTTATACATTTCCTGCACCATACGATCCACAAGTTGATCGCAGGTTTCTTTGTTTTCTAACGCACGTTTAATAATTTTGTCATCTACGTCCGTAATATTGCGCACATAAGTTAAATCGTAACCCAAAGAACGCAAATAACGGGCAATCACATCAAAGCACACAAAAGTGCGTCCATGACCGATATGGCACAAATCATAAACAGTGACGCCACAAACATACATTCCCACTTTATTTTCGTGGATAGGTTTAAAGATTTCTTTTTCTCTCGTTAAGGTATTGAAAATTTTTAGCATTTTTAAGCTCGTAAAATGAAATAAAAACAAACCGCACTTTTATAGCACTTTTACCTCGATTGTGGAATAATACGACCCTTAATTTTTCAGAAGGAAAACAAAATGGTTACGTTACACACAAACTTTGGCGACATTAAAATTAAATTGGATTTTGATAAAGCTCCAGTTACAGCAGAAAACTTCTTAAATTACTGTAAAGACGGTTTTTATAATAACACAATTTTTCACCGTGTTATTGATGGCTTTATGATTCAAGGTGGTGGTATGGAAAGCGGTATGCGCGAGAAAGCAACTAAAGCACCAATCCAAAATGAAGCGAACAATCGTTTAAGTAACAAACGTGGAACCATTGCAATGGCTCGCACTTCAGATCCACATTCTGCGACCGCACAATTTTTCATTAACGTGGCAGACAACGATTTCTTAAATTATCGTTCAAAAGAAATGTTTGGCCGCGAAGTCGTTCAAGAATGGGGCTATGCGGTATTTGGTGAAGTGGTTGAAGGGATGGATGTTGTTGATAAAATCAAAAAAGTGAAAACAGGCAACAAAGGCTTTCATCAAGATGTTCCAACTGAAGATGTAGTGATTACATCGGTTTCAGTAGAATAATTGTGAATGGCGGATGAATTCCGCCATTTTTTATCAACCTAAAGGAAAATGCTCATGCCTTTCTTCGACACTCACACGCATCTCGATTATCTCCAACAATTTACTGGGGAGCCTTTGTCACAGCTTGTTGATAATGCTAAGCAAGCCGATGTGCAAAAAATACTGATTGTGGCGGTGAAAGAAGCTGATTTTAAAACAATCAAAAATATGACCGCACTTTTTCCTGATAATTTGTGCTATGGGCTTGGGCTCCATCCTCTTTATATTCAAGAACACGCCGAAAATGATTTGATTCTGTTAGAACAAACCTTAAAAAATCGTGATGCAAATTGCACGGTGGTGGCAGAAATTGGTTTGGAACGCGCGATTCCCGATTTGCTCACCGATGAACTTTGGGCAAAACAATGTCATTTTTTTGAAAGCCAACTTTATTTGGCAAAACAGTTTAATTTACCCGTCAATATTCACAGTCGAAAAACCCATGATCAAATTTTTACTTTTTTAAAACGTATTCCATTATCCAAACTTGGCGTGGTACACGGTTTTTCAGGAAGCTACGATCAAGCAAAACGCTTTGTTGATTTAGGTTATAAAATCGGGGTTGGCGGCACTATCACTTATGAACGCGCCAATAAAACTCGTCAAGCGATTGCAAAGCTACCACTTGACGCCTTAGTGTTGGAAACAGACAGTCCAGATATGCCTGTATTTGGTTTTCAAGGCCAACCTAATCGACCAGAACGTATTGTGGAAAGTTTCAAAGCCCTTTGCACCTTAAGAAATGAACCGGCTGAATTGATTAAAAAAGTCACATGGGAAAATGCTTGCCAGATTTTTTCTTGATCCACATCACATTACTGAAATTATTTTGAATTAAATACTAGAAAAAAGAAACTGAGCATAATAATATCCGCCTTGTAGAAAGTTTTTCTCAACACACAATAAGGATATATTATGTCGCAAATCTATACTCAGGTGAGAAAGTTAGCGGAACAGTTTATTGAGCCTTACGCCGACGAACTCGATCAAAAAAAAGAATTTCCTGTTCAGGCATTTAAGGAATTAGGTAAAGCCGGTTGGTTTTCACTTTTAATTCCGAAAGAATACGGCGGAATGGGATTAACCCTGAAAGAACATGCTGAAGTCTGTATGGCGTTAGCAGAAAGTTCAGCCTCTGCTGGTCTCTGTTACATGATGAGTAATGTTGCAGTGAATTGTTTAAATCTATTCGGCAGCAATCAACTCAAACAAAAAATCTTTTCTGACATTGTTCAAAATCAAACCTTTGCCGCACTCGCCTATAGTGAATTAGGCACAGGTACTCACTTCTATATTACCGATGCAACCGCACAATTTAATGCTGAACATGCAGTATTCAATGGCTTAAAATCCATGGTGACATCGGGCAATTATGCATCTTATTATTTAGCGCTTTTGCCTTCGGAAAATGGTGAAACTATTGATAACTGGGTGCTTCCACTTGGTACTCAAGGCTTAACTTTTGAAGCCGATAGCTGGAATGGCTTAGGTATGCGTAGCAATGTCTCTTGCTTTATGCGAATGACCGATATGCCATTAGATCGTAGCTGGCGTATTGGTGAAGTTGGCACAGGCGCAGAACAAGTATTTGGTGGCATTGCACCAGCCTTTATTTGCGGTTTGGCAGCTGTCTATAGTGGCGTCTGTAAAGCCGTGCTTACTGACGCAATTAAACATTCAACACACCGTAAATACACATCTGGCACTGCATTAGCTGAAATCGAAACCGTGCAAATTCACTTAGCTAAAATCTATGCAAATACAAACGCTGCTGTATGTGCTACGCAAGATGCGGCTCGTGCAGCCACAGAAGGTGATGCTGATGCATTAGCTAAATTATTAGCTGCCCGAATTCTTGCGAGCGAAAATGCGATTACCCTTGCACAAATTGGTATGCGTATTGGCGGTGGTAAGGCCTATAACAAAATGGGGCCAATGGAACGCTATTTACGCGATGCATTAGCAAGTCAAGTGATGGCACCAAGTGTCGATGTGCTAAATATTTGGTTAGGTAAAGCCATTACAGGTCAACAAATTCCATAAAGTGCGGTGAAAAATGAGTGAGAAATTAAAAATTGGGGCGGTAATCTACGCCCCACAAGTGACAGTGATTTGGGGAATTATTGCAGACTTTTTCGAAAAAGAAGGCTTCCCTATTGAACCCGTGTATTTCAAAGACTACAAAGGACAAGTTGATGCGTTACTCAATAATGAAATTGATGTGGCGTGGAACTCACCTCTAGCTTGGCTAGATGGTTACTTACGTAGTGGCGGTAAAACCTTAAATGGTGCCATGCGTGATACCGACCAAGATCGTCAAAGCTATTTAGTTGTTAATGACCCAACTATCCAATCGATTGAAGATTTAAAAAATAAAACTATTGCTTTTGGTGCGATTGATTCTCCACAAGCGCGGTTAATTCCAATCGAGTTTTTACATCAACATGGCTTAGAGTTTGGTCAAGATTATGTAGAAAAACGCTTTGATGTGGGTGTTGGTTTGCACGGCGATCATGTAGGCGGTGAATTAGATGCAGCTAATGCATTAAAAGATCGCCAAGTCGCGGCAACATGGATGTTAGATTTCAACTTTGAACGTTGGACAAAAGATGGCACACTCGATCCAGCAGCAGTTCGAGTACTCGCAAAAACACCATCATTTGACCATTGTATTTTTAGTGGACGCGTGGGATTAGATGAAACCAAATTCAATGCATTCACCGAAACCTTGTTCAAAATGGATTACAACAATCCAGAACATAAAGAAATGATGGATTTGGAAGGATTAAAACGTTGGGTTGCGGGTAGAACAAAAGGTTTTGCTCAATTACAAGCTGCCAATGAATATTTAAAATTCTTGTAATATCAATATGTCATGATGGGCGTGTAATAAACGCCCATCATTGTGGATTTTCTATGAAACCTTTCACAACTTCCCTTTTAGGCTCAATGCCTCGTAGCCAAGCACTTTTGATGGCTCGTAAAAAGCACGCACTCGGCAAAATAACCACTACAGAGCTTGAGCAAATCGTTGTTCAAGAAACGAAACAAATTGTCGCACTTCAACAACGCACTGGCATTGATATCATCACTAGCGGTGAATTACTTCGCGACAATTACCTTTCTTTTATTGCACAAAAAATTCAAGGCGCGACCTTAATGAGCATGAGTGAAATGCTCGATCACATTAAAGAAAAGCAAGTTTTTGAATCGATGCTAGAAACCTTGGATGTTCCCGCACTTTCCATAAAAAATGCTATTTGCGTGGGAAAAATCAGCTACAAACAATCTTTAGTAGCAGATGAAATGTTGCTACTGAAAAATCTAACCAAGCAACCAATTAAAGCAACCTTGCCTGGGCCTTACTTAATGGCTCGCTCCATGTGGCTTTCGCCTGTGTCAGGGCAATATTATTCATCAAAAGAAGAAATGGCAAAAGATGTTGTTGCTATCTTAAAGCAAGAAATTGATCATTTGTGTGAGCTAGGCGTAAGCGTAGTTCAATTTGATGAGCCTGTTTTGACAGAAGTTATTTTTAGCCATCATCAAACACGTTCATTTATGTGTGCGGCGTTAAGCGAAAAACAAGATTTTGCAGCAGAGCTACAGTTTGCGAAAAGTTTAATTACTCAAATCTTTGAGTATGCAAGAAATAAAAATATCAAAACCGCATTACATGTATGCCGAGGCAACTGGAGCAAAGATGAAAGCGTATTACTGCGCGGGCCTTATACATCATTAGTAGATTTATTTGAATCGGCATTACCTGATATTTTAATGCTCGAATTTTCTACGCCAAGAGCGGGAGAATTAAGTTCGTTATTAGAAAGTGAAATCTTAAGACAAAAATGTATTTTAGGCTTAGGCGTCATCAATCCTCGTTCTGATGAAGTAGAAACCGTAGAACAGATTGTTCAGCGTGCAGAAAAAGCCTTAAATTACCTTCCACCAGAGCAAATTTGGCTAAATCCAGATTGTGGATTTGCCACTTTTTCTAACCGCCCTTTAAATGGATTTGACATTATTGAAGCCAAACTTAAGGTATTAAATGAAGCAAAATCAATATTGAGGGAACGTTATGTATAACGTACCTGAAAGTGAATGTTTTACCGCTAAATATCGAGCCGTATTACGCGGAGAAGAAATTAAATTATTCACACCGAATGACAGTATTTCGCTCTATTCACAAGTCAATTTCGATAACCAATCATTACAAAAAAGCGCGGTGGATTATTTCGCTGTTTCTATTTTAGGGGGCATTTTGAGCAGTGTAAAAGCGCATTTTGCTCAACAACGAGCCGATATTGTAGAAATGGAAGGAAAAATTTGGCTCAACCTCACCAATCCTTTAACCTTACTCGGCGTTCGCGGCTATAGTGAGCAGCCTGTCATTAATGACGGAAAAATTAAAATTTTTATCTCATCGGATTTAACCGATGATATCTTCACACAACTCACGCAAAACGCATTACGCTGTTGTTTTATTTACAACACGATAACCAAAGCCTTTCCTTTAAATATAGAATTTGAGCAAGTGCTTTGATTCTCATCAGGTCGTCCATCAAAATTTCAGACAAAAAAATTGCCCCATTAAGGGGCAATCTTATCAATGCTCTAAATTTACTTATAGCTTTAAGCAACGATTAAATATGTTGGTTAATGAAGTTAGCCAATTGAGTTTTTGGTAATGCACCAACTTGAGTTGCAACAACTTGACCATTTTTAATCAATAATAATGTTGGGATACTACGAACACCAAATTGTGCTGGTGTTGCTTGGTTGTCATCGACATTCATTTTCACGATTTTAACTTTACCAGCAAATTCAGGCGCAAGTTCATCTAACACTGGTGCAATCATTTTGCAAGGACCACACCAAGGTGCCCAAAAGTCTAATAAAACGGGGATATCTGAATTAACTACAACACTTTCAAAATCTGCGTCATTAATGTGTAATACTTCGCTCATTTTGTTTTCCTTATTTTGTGAATGGAATCCCTATATAAGGGCTTTTTTTAAACTTACAAGTGCGGTGCAGAATAACACCGTTTTAAAAAATGTAAACTAATCGTTTTAATTGCCAAAAGCTAAGACGGCAAAACAATATTTTCACACACTTTACCCGATTTCAATTTATAAACATTTGATAAAGTCACATCCGCAATATTGGTTAGTGCCTCTTCGGTTAAAAATGCTTGATGGCCTGTCAGCAATACATTATGGCAAGAAGATAAACGACGGAAAATATCATCTTGAATCACTTCGTTAGACTTATCTTCAAAGAATAAATCACGCTCATTCTCATAAACGTCCATACCTAACGCACCGATTTTACGCTGTTTTAACGCATCAATTGCAGCTTGAGTATCAATCAAAGAACCGCGACTCGTATTCACGATCATCACGCCATCTTTCATTTTGGCAAAAGCCTCGCGATTTAATAAATGATAGTTTTCTGGCGTTGCCGGGCAATGAAGCGTAATCACATGAGATTTAGCATAAAGTTCATCTAATTCAACATATTGTCCACCCAGTTCTTCTACCACTGGATTTTTGAAAGGATCGTACGCCAAGATATTCATGCCAAAACCTTTCAAAATGCGCATCACTGCGATCCCGATTTTTCCTGTTCCGATCACACCGACCGTGCGTCCGTGCATATTGAAACCAATTAATCCCTCAAGAGAGAAATTCGCTTCTCGGGTACGCTGATAAGCACGATGAATTCGACGGTTCAGTGTCATCATCAAACCAATGGTATGTTCTGCCACTGCTTCAGGCGAATAAGCTGGAACCCGTACAACTTGAATGCCCAATTCTTGAGCGGCTTTTAAATCAACATTATTGAAACCGGCACAGCGCAAAGCCACGATTTTCACACCAAGTGCGGCTAATTTTTCTAATACTTTTCTGCTACCATTATCATTCACGAAAATGCATACTACTTCGCAATGTTCTGCTAAACGTGCAGTGCTCTCGTTCAACATAAAATCAAAAAATTCTAAATCGAAATTATATTTCGCGTTAATGAGCTCAATATATTTTCTGTCATAACTTTTAGTGCTATAGATTGCAATCTTCATGGTTTGCTCCAATTATTTTAAGTTTGCAAAAGCCTGTAATAAGTCCGCTTTAATATCTTCTACATCTTCAATACCGACTGAAAAACGCAGCAAGGTATTAGTAATCCCACGAGCTACACGCTCAGATTCTGGAATATCCATATGAGTTTGAGTGGCAGGATAAGTAATAAAACTTTCTGTGCCGCCTAGACTTTCTGCAAAAGTAATCAATTTGATGGATTTTAAGAATGTATTAACCCAAGCTTCATCTTGCAAACGGAAAGACAACATCCCACCTTTATTTGGATAAAGCACTGATTCCACTTGTGGTTGAGCTTTTAAAAATTCCGCAATAGCTTGTGCATTTTCTTGATGGCGTTTCATACGCAAAGAAAGAGTTTTCATACCACGAATAGTTAGCCAAGAATCAAACGGTGAAAGCACCGCACCTGCACCATTTTGAATATAAGCAATGCGATCACAAAGTTCTTGCCCTTTTGCAACGATTAAACCAACAAGTGCATCATTATGACCAGCAATATATTTAGTCCCGCTGTGAATTACCACATCCGCACCTAAATCTAACGGACGAGAAAGCACAGGCGTTAGAAACGTATTATCCACGATCAACATCAAATTATATTTTTTCGCAAGTTTTGCAATTTCAACCACATCACATTCTTCCATTAAAGGATTTGATGGGGTTTCAATAAAAATCGCTTTTGTATTTGGGTTAATTGCCGCCTCAATTTCATAAGCAGATGCTGTATTGACATAAACAGGTTTTACACTATTGTTATTTTTATAAGAAAAATCTAATAGTCGATAAGTACCACCATACACATCGCTAGAAACGATCCATTCATCTGGTGCGGTGAAAAGCGTCATCAAAACTTGAATGGCAGCCATACCAGAAGAAAACGCAAAGCCACGATCTCCATTCTCTAATTTAGCTATCGTTTCTTCTAATACTGTACGAGTTGGGTTTTTGGTACGCGTGTAATCAAATCCCGTACTTTCACCGATACCATAATGACCATAAGCCGTAGAAAGAAAAATTGGTGTAGAAACCGCGCCCGTATGCTCATCACTGCGATTGCCTGCTTGAGCTAATAAAGTATCGATAGCATATTGTTGTGTCATAACATCCTCTAAAAATAATGAAAAAATCAACCGCACTTTATGTGCTAAAAAACGTTTAGCATTTTGGCACAAAGGAAAAAGTGATAAAAGTAGAAATTAGAAAATTACATAAAATTCCATTTTTCCATCATTTTCTGTGATTTATTTGAACAAAATGAACTTTTTTTAAACGGTTAGATAATTTTTTTAAATCTGTAATTGACACTTATCTGAATTTCCGTAAAATGCGCACCACTAACAGCGAATGCGGGAATAGCTCAGTTGGTAGAGCACGACCTTGCCAAGGTCGGGGTCGCGAGTTCGAGCCTCGTTTCCCGCTCCAATTCGTGGCGTGTTAGCAAAGCGGTTATGCACTGGATTGCAAATCCATGTAGCTCGGTTCGACTCCGGGACACGCCTCCATAATACGCAAATGTTAGTTGTCTATATGCCCGAGTGGTGGAATCGGTAGACACAAGGGATTTAAAATCCCTCGCCTTTCGAGGCGTGCCAGTTCAAGTCTGGCTTCGGGCACCATTTAAAAAATGATATCAGTGGGTCGTTAGCTCAGTCGGTAGAGCAGCGGACTTTTAATCCGTTGGTCGAAGGTTCGAATCCTTCACGACCCACCACTTAAAAATAAAGTAAGCACCGAAAGGTGTTTTTTTATTGTCTAAATTCTTGAAACTTATTATAAAAAATCCCCGACTCAAAGAATCAGGGACTTTTACAATCAAATGTATTTATTAATTAACGCTCATTCCAACGTTTAATAGACTCACGAATCACTTCTTTCGCTTCTTCTACATCGCCCCAATGAGTTACTTTCGTTGAGCCAGGTTTCTTAAGTGCTTTGTAGTTATTGAAATGGAACTCAATTTGTTTAATTAAGTTTGCCGGTAAATCTGCTAATGAATTGTAGGCATTTCCTGTATCACGATCATCTGCTGGAACACAAACGATTTTGTCATCCACTTCGCCATCATCAACAAATTTCATGACACCAATTACTTTAGCCTCAAGGAATACACCTGTTGCTAATGGTTGACGAGTGATTAATAACACATCTAACTCATCGCCATCTTCATCTAAAGTTTGTGGAATGAAACCATAATTAGTTGGTTTTGCAAAAATTGCTGGCTCAACACGATCTAATTGGAATGCTGCAACTTTACGATTCCATTCGATTTTATGGCAGCTACCTTCTGGAATTTCATTTACTACATTGATAATGCCAGCATCTACATCGCCTGGCGTTAAAATTTGATTAAAATCAGCCATTTTGTTTCCTTCATTTTATCAAGTTAAAAAACGCGACAAGTATAGCAGTTTTTCTGCTGACTCGCAGTCTCATTTGTAGAGAAAATCAGCAAATAAATTATTTCATAACTATTCATAATTTTGACCGCACTTTATCCTAAACAAAACTCACGCAAACGTTTACTTCTCATTTTTATGATGTAAAATAGCGCACCTTATTCACTTCAATTTTTCACTCAACTTTAAGGAACACTATGCCAACTTTAGAAAAAACATTTGAGCTCAAGCAACGTGGTTCAACTGTTCGTCAAGAAATTATCGCGGGTTTAACCACTTTCTTAGCAATGGTTTATTCTGTAATCGTGGTACCTAATATGCTAGGTGCTGCAGGTTTTCCTGCGGAATCTGTCTTTATTGCCACCTGTTTAGTTGCAGGGTTAGGCTCTATCTTAATCGGCTTATGGGCAAATGCACCAATGGCAATTGGTTGTGCAATTTCTCTTACAGCTTTTACAGCATTTAGCTTAGTGATTGGTCAAAAGGTCGCTATTCCTGTTGCCCTAGGCGCAGTATTCTTAATGGGGGTAGTGTTTACCTTAATTTCTGCCACAGGAATCCGTGCATGGATCTTACGTAATTTACCATCCAGTATTGCTCATGGAGCAGGCATTGGTATCGGATTATTTTTACTTTTAATTGCGGCAAACGGCGTTGGTTTAGTTGTTAGCAATCAAGCTGGCTTACCAGTAAAATTAGGCGATTTTACTTCATTCCCAGTCATGATGTCCTTAATTGGTTTAGCGTTAATTATTGGTCTTGAAAAAATGAAAATTAAAGGCGGTATTTTATGGGTAATTATAGCTATTACTATTGTCGGTTTAATTTTTGATCCAAATGTAAAATTTGGCGGAGAAATTTTCAAAATGCCAACTTTTGGCGAAAACTCTCTTTTCTTACAATTAGATTTTATGGGCGCACTACAACCTGCAATCTTGCCCGTGGTATTTGCTCTCGTGATGACCGCAGTATTTGACGCAACTGGTACAATTCGCGCAGTTGCAGGTCAAGCTAACTTGCTTGATAAGGATGGTCAAATTATCAATGGCGGTAAAGCTTTAACTTCAGACTCAATCAGTAGCTTATTCTCAGGTTTATTCGGTACAGCACCAGCTGCCGTTTATATTGAATCGGCAGCAGGAACAGCAGCAGGCGGTAAAACAGGTATTACTGCAATCGTTGTTGGTGTGTTATTCCTATTAATGCTTTTCTTCCAACCATTAGCTTTCTTAGTGCCAGGCTACGCAACTGCCCCAGCATTAATGTACGTTGGTTTATTAATGTTAAGCAATGTAAGCAAATTAGATTTCGATGATTTCGTTGGTGCGATGAGCGGATTAATCTGCGCAGTATTTATCGTGCTTACCGCCAACATCGTAACAGGTATTATGTTAGGTTTTGCGGCATTAGTGATTGGAAGAATCGTGAGCGGCGATATTAAACGCTTAAATGTAGGTACTGTGATTATTGCAATCGTACTCGTTGCATTCTATGCAGGCGGTTGGGCGATTTAGTAACAGAAATAAGAAAGGGAAAAACCCATCCCCTTAATTTTAATCACAAAAGTGCGGTAAAATTTTACCGCACTTTTTAGTGTGTACTACCAAGTATATCCAATACCTGCACTAACGCCAGCATCGCCAGTGGATGTTAATGAAGCATTAAATTTTACGCCTATTGCTCCTTTATCAGATAAGCGTGAATAGCCTACCGTGACCGCATTTTGACCTTTAAAGCTCCCTACGCTCGCCGAGATTGTCTTTGTTCCCGCAACAGAAGCCTGATATAACCCACCAATAGCCATTGCACCAGCAATACCTGCACGTAAATCTTTATCTATTTTCTGAACATTACGATTAAGCGATTGAATACTTTGGGTATTTGTTTGAACATTGCGATCAAGTTGTTGCATAGTTTGATCATTTTGATTTATCTTCCCAGAAATTTCTTTTTGAGCTTTTTCCAAAGCTTTCAACTGTGCCACATTTACCGCATCAGTATCTTCACGACCTGCGGCAACATTGGTAATTTGGCGAGTAATACCGTTATCGGCATCCCCTACAGAAACTGCCGCCGCCATAGATTGCCACGCACCAATTTTTTTACCAACTAGTTTTCTGTCCGCTTGAAGTTGATCTTGAGCATTTTTTAAAGCTTCTTTTTTTGCTTCATAATCATGGGCTTGCGCAGCATAATTAGTTTTTAACTGATTTTTAGTTTGCTCAAATTCTGCTTTTTTTGCTGTTAATTCAGTTTTTTTAGCATCATTTGTTTCTGTGTTTAACTTATTAGTAACCTCTACAAGATCAGCTTCGTTTTTATTCCATTTAACTAAAAGATCATTACGTTTTTCAACTTCCACACGCATTGCATCTTCTGCGGTTTTCACGTCCTGTTTATCGTTTGAAAGGTTTGCATAGGCTTTTTTCAGTTTCTCGGTTTCTTCTGGCGTATTCCCTACCAATAAATCATCAGGGCTCGTTTTTCCAAGAGGATCATAACCAAATACACCCGCATCAACGTTGGTTTTTGAATAACTCCCCAATGCAACCGCATCCGTTTTATCCGCAACTGTCAATTTGCCTAATGCTAACGATGATTCAGCGTTGGCAGCCGCAAATGTACCTAATGCCGTTGCATATCTTTTATTAGTCTTAGATTCTCTCCCTATTGCGATAGAAGAAAAACCCTTCGAAGTTGAAACTGTGCCTAATGCCATTGAGTAATCCCCGTGAGCTTCAGCCGCTTGTCCCAAGGCAAGATTATTAGCTCCAAACGATTTGGCTCGAACACCTATTGCCATTGAACGATCATATTTTTCTGTACTTTTGGGTGTCATAATTTCATATTCAGGCAAAATCTTTCTTCCTTGAGATGGATATCCCGAATTATTAACATCAGTTTGTGGTGCCCCAACATAGGCTAAATATCCTAATGCAAAAGAATTATTACTTCTAGCATCAAATTGTCCAACACGAGCTGACATTCCAAATACATAAGACTGATGACCAAATATTTTAGTGTTATATCCTATACCAACAGAACGATCTCCCGAAACGAAAGCATCTTCCCCTACAGCGATAGAACTTTTATTATTTGCCCGTGCATTAGAACCTATAGCAACAGTACGCTCTTCTAAAGCGTGGGAATTGCTACCTAGTGCTGTCGAGCTGCCTCCCTTAGCTTCAGAATTTAATCCCACAGCAACAGATATATTTCCTTTAGCTTGAGAATTATTACCTAAAGCAATAGATGTAGCTTCAAATTTCTTTTTTAAACTCTCTATTTCTGTTTTTAATTTTTGGACTTCAGCAGATTGATCGGTTGATGGATCTTGCGCAAAACTATTTGTTGAAAATAATAGAAGAGAAGAAAATGTTAAGGCAGGCAGATGATGTATAAGAAATTTCTTGAGTGCAATGTTTTGATTTAGATTTGAATAATGTAAAAATATTTTTGCTTATTCGTTTGTTTTTCCGCCAATTGGTATTCATATAGACTCCTTATTATGTTTGTTGATGTTTAATGGGGAATAAATGGGCATTATCCTACTCTTATAAGCGAGTAAAAGCAAAACTAAAAAACACAGTAAAATCTTACCGCACTTTTCCATAAAAATATTAATGATGACTTTATAATTTAATTTGTAGGAAATTTAATTTAACTATTTTGACCAAAGCATTCGATAATAGAAACAATAAAAGTGCGGTGAAATTTTACCGCACTTTTTTATACTTGGATTACTCTTTCTTCAATAAGAAAATACCGTGATCAGATAAATTGACATAGGCTTGTTTTAAATCGGCATTAAAATCTTCTGGCTTACAATTCACCAATAAATTCCGTCCAGCCCAGTTTGCGACCACTTCCCAATGGTTGCCCATATAGACCGCACTTTTAATCTCACAACGTTGAGCATCGCTGCCCTCTGCGGCAAGATAAATTGCTTCTGGGCGAATACCTACTAAGCATTCACCATCAGGTAAATTAAACTGTGCGGCATCTTTTAAAGGCACATGATAGCCATTAATATCCACCATACCATTTTCTAATTTTCCATCGAAAATACTGGATTCGCCCATAAAGTTTGCTAAGAACAAAGAATTTGGTCGTAAATAAAGTTCTTTCGCTGTCGCTTTTTGCATAATTTTACCTTTATGCATAACGATAACTTCATCAGATACCGCGAATGCCTCTGTTTGGTCGTGTGTCACATAAAGCGAAGTAATGCCTAAACGTTGTTGCAATTCACGGATTTTTTCACGCATTGAACGGCGTAAATTTGCATCCAAATTACTTAATGGTTCATCAAAAAGTAATACTTTTGGTTTTAACACTAACGCACGAGCCAATGCGACACGTTGTTGTTGCCCACCCGAAATTTGATCAACAAAACGATCTTCAAAGCCCGCTAAGTCCACCAATTCTAAAGCTTCTTTTACACGCTGAGCACGTTCTTCTTTGCCAATGCCTTGCATTTTTAAGCCGTAGCCCACGTTATCACCAATGCTCATATGCGGGAAAAGCGCATAAGATTGGAAGACAATACAAATATCTCGATTTTGAATAGATGATTTTGTTATGTCTTCTCCATCAATAAATATTTGACCTGATGTTGGATTTTCTAACCCCGCAACCAAACGCAATACGGTAGTTTTACCGCAACCTGATGGCCCTAACAATGTTACCATTGTGCCACGTTTGATCGTTAAATCTAAATTATCAATGACGACCGCTTTATCAAATGCTTTTGTGATATTTTTTAATACTAAGAAATCATTATTACTCATAATTTTTACCTACAACTTAACGAGTTAATTCATTTTTTTCGCTTTAGAACGAGAGATACGTGTATCACCTACAATCCAGTCGAAGAATAAAATAATTGCCATCATAACAACAATTAAGATTGAGCCGTATGCAATCGCAATGCCGTATTCTCCGTCTTCCACACGATTTAGAATATATGCGGTAGCAACGCGAGTATCTGCTGTCACTAAGAATATAATCGCACTTACCGTCGTCATTGCACGAACGAAACTGGTTACTAAAGCAGAAAGCAACGCAGGTTTTAATAACGGCAATACGATAAAGCACAATGTTTTCCACGAACTCCCTTTTAAAGAAAGCGATGCTTCATCAAGGGATTTATCAAGCTGTCCTAACCCTGCAATCGCTGCTCGCATACCAATAGGTAAATCACGCATTACCATTGAAATAATCACAATAATGCCCGTACCCGTAATATAAAGTGGCGCATTGTTGAACGCTAAAATATAAGATACCCCTGCCACAGTCCCCGGTACGGCAAAGCAAAGCATCGTTAAGAACTCAAGGGATTTTTTACCTTGGAAATCTTTACGCACCACAATGTACGCAATCAATAATCCCAAAAATGCGGTTAATGGTGCGGCAATACCTGCATAGATTAAGGTATTGATCAGTGATGGCCACGCCCCATCACTCAGTCCTTGCCCGAATAACATCGCATAGTTTTTCAAGGTTAAAGTGTAATCCACGCCCCAGTTTACAGTGAAACTTCCGTAGAAAATGCTACCGTAAAGTGCCATATTAAAGATTACCCAGAATCCAAGCATACCGATGATGGTATATTTCAAGCCGTTTGGCAGCTCTTGCACATCGCCACGATAAGATTTCCCCGAAACGGTGACATAAGAGCGGTTACCAATCCAAATGTATTGAATAATAAAAATCGCTAGAGAGAAAATTAATAATATTGAACCTAAGGTACTTGCTGATGCGTAATCTAATTGTGAACCCGCAATATAGAAATATATCTGTGTTGCAATCACATCAAAGCTACCACCCAATACCAATGGGTTACTAAAATCTGCAAGTGATTGGATAAATACAATTAAAAATGAGTTTGCCAATGCTGGGCGTAACAATGGGAAAATGATGTTATAGAAGGTTTGGTAGCGATTGGCTCGTAACGTATAAGAGGCTTCTTCAATTGAAGGATGTACCGATTTCAATGCACCATCTAAAATCATAAAAGAAATAGGCACAAATGCGAGAATTTGAGCAATCGCAATCCCATTAAAACCATACAACCAGTTATGATTGGTGAAACCAAAATTCGTACTTAAAAATTCGGTTACATAACCAGAACGGCCAAGCATTAAAGTTACCCCTAATCCCACAACAAATGGTGGTGTAACAATTGGCAAAATAGAGAAAATTTTTCCGATAAATGCCGTTCTACGAGCGATACGCGTGGTATAAAGCGCAAAGGCTAGACCAAATACAGTCGAAACTATGCCCACAAAGCCCGATAAGAAAAGCGAATTGGTAATTACTCGAACAATATAGCTCTGCGTTAAAATACGCATCACTTGTTGTGGCGCAAATGTGTCTCCGTCATAAAACATTGAAACGAAAATCGCCAATGTTGGATAAACGATAAAGAAGAAAATGAGCAAAATAATGCAAAGCAAAGAAGCGATGATAAATTTATCACCTTGCATCACTTTTAGTTTTGCCAATGAAAGTGTTGCTAATGCGGTATAGCCCACAAGTAACACAATTACAGAATAGCCCATGCTGATTTTGTACACCGTCGCACTGATAAACATAAACAGTACAGAAAGTGCGGTCAAAAATAGCTCTGTTTTTGCTTGGGTTTGCTGTGGCAATCTAAATAACGGCAAAGCACCATACACAATAACAGGCAGGAACCAAGCCCAAGTTAAATTGAAAGAAGCCCAGCCCATTGCCTCTAAATATTCATCTGAAGTACTTTCAAACAAACCGTAATCAAGTGCATTGGAAGGCAGAAGTGCAAACGCTAACAAGGATAAAATAATCCAAAAATAAGCAGAATGCATTATGGAAAGTTTTTTTGCGTTCATACAACCTCGCAGGAACTAACTAGAACATAGTGATACAAATATCAAAATAGCATGGCGGACTTTAGTCCGCCACCAATAATAAAAATGACACTGCAATGACGTATTCAAAACCGTCTCACAATTATCATTTAATAATTATTTCGCCAATTTAATTTCTTGTACCCATTTTTCAATTAAGGCTTTACGTTGTTCTGTTGCACCGTATTTTTCAAAGTCATAATTGATTAATTTGAGTTTATTTGGATCAAATGCAGTTGGTGATTGTTCTGCGGTCGTGTTAGTTAAGATTTGTAAAGAATCCCCTTGTTTCCAAGCTAATTCTTGGCCTTCTTTTGATAAAGCCCAATCGACGAATAATTTTGCATTATCAATATTACGCGCACCTTTTAAGATACTCACACCACCTAACTCATAACCAGTTCCTTCGCAAGGTACGACTAATTCTAACGGCGCACCATTGCGTTTTTCTAATGCATAATCATGTAAGAAACCCACACCAATTGTCGCTTCACCGCGCGCAGAGTTACGTGATGGCGTGATACCAGATTTGGTATATTGAGACACATTAGGATGTAATGCTTTTAGGAAATCGAATGCCTCTTTTTCCCCCCATAATTGAACAAAAGTTGCCAATGCTGTGTAAGCTGTACCCGCACTTTGAGGGTCTGCAATTTGAACTTCGCCTTTTAAGCGTGGATCTGTTAGGTCTTTCCAACATTTTGGTACTTCTTTAATACCTAATTTAGCTAAACGCTCGGTATTCACACCAAAGCCTAAGATTCCCATGTAGATAGATGATACATAATGGCCTTTAGTTTTCGCAGGATCGCGGAAACGTTCAACGATTTCATCAATGTGTTTAGATTTATAAGGCTCAATTAACCCTAATTCAGCCGCTTGTGCTTGAGGGTCAAAGGTACCACCAAACCAAACATCCGCTTGAGGATTATTTTTTTCAGCTTCAACTTTGGCAAAAGTACTGCCTGAACCATTACGAATAAAGGATGTTTTCACATCATATTTTTCACCAAATGCCTTCGTTGTTGCTTCGCATAGCGCATTTGTTGCACTACAATACACTACCAATCTACCCTTTGCACTAGCCGAACCAGAAATTGCTAAGCCAGCCGCTAAAAGTGTGGCAGAAACAGAAAGAGAAATCTTGTTGAATTTCATAATAAATACTCCTTATTGGATAGAATGTTTGAATCCTACTCGAAAAGAGGAAGTAATACCGTGATGAAGTTCACAGTTTTAGAAATTATCAGAAAAAAATAAACGTGAAATTCACTGCACTTTTCTTTATAATTCATCAAATTTTTCTATACCTCGCAAAACTATGTCAGATTCTTGTATCATAATCGCCATCACTGGCGCATCCGCATCAGGAAAAAGTTCTATCGCCTCTACCGTTCACAAAGAACTCTGTAATGAATTAGGCTGCCAAGAAATTGGTATTATTGCAGAAGACAGTTACTACAAAGATCAAAGCCATTTAGAAATGAGCGAACGTATAAAAACAAATTACGACCATCCAAGCTCAATGGATCGAGATTTGCTCATTCAACATTTAAAAGATTTAAAATCAGGAAAAGCAGTTGATGTACCTGTTTATAGCTATGTTGATCATACTCGTACGGGTGAAACCACAACATTTACACCAAAACGTATTGTGATTTTAGAAGGGATTTTACTGCTTACTGATGAACGCGTTCGTCAACTTGCGGATATTTCCGTATTCGTGGACACACCATTAGACATTTGTTTTATTCGTCGTTTACAACGCGATATGGAAGAACGTGGTCGTTCCCTACAATCGGTTATTGATCAATATCGTGCAACCGTGCGCCCAATGTTCTTACAATTTATTGAGCCTTCTAAACAATATGCGGATATTGTTATTCCTCGTGGTGGTAAAAACCGTATTGCAATCAATATGTTAAAAGCTCAAATCCTTCATTTATTGAATCAAAAATAGGAAATCTTATGCGTCTTTGCGATACTGATATTGAACGCTATCTCGATGATGGCATTATTTCTTTAACTCCTCGTCCAAGTAATGACAAAATCAACGGTGCAACAATTGATGTTCGCTTGGGTAATTCTTTCCGCGTATTTCGTGAGCACTCGGCGCCTTTCATTGATTTAAGCGGCCCGAAAGAAGAAGTGTCCGCCCAGCTTGAATCCGTAATGAGTGATGAAATTATTGTGCCTGAAGGCGAAGCATTTTTCTTACATCCAGGTACTTTAGCATTAGCAACTACACTTGAATCAGTGAAATTACCTGCCAATATTATCGGTTGGTTAGACGGTCGATCTTCTTTAGCGCGTTTAGGCTTAATGGTACACGTCACGGCACACCGTATTGATCCAGGTTGGGAAGGAAAAATCGTATTGGAATTTTATAATTCAGGGAAATTACCATTAGCATTACGTCCAAATATGGTGATTGGTGCATTGAGCTTTGAAATATTAAGTGGCGAAGCGAAACGACCATATAGTAGCCGCAAAGATGCAAAATATAAAAATCAACAAAGTGCGGTTGCGAGTCGAATTGACGAAGACAAGGAATAATCGATGAAAAAGTTCGCGCTTGGCGTAGGGATCGTCGCTTTGGCGATCTTTTCTTTTTTGTATATCCAACTTTATCGAGTACAAAGTTTCATAGGTGAACAACTAGCACAACAAAATATTGCGGTTCAATCAGTCAATTTATCTCTATTTCCCCCCGCACTTTCTCTTAAAAATATAAAAACTACGCAATTTTCAGTTCAAAAACTTGAAGCTAAACTTAATTTTTTGCCTCTTTTTTATGTCAACGCAAAACTTCACTCACTTAATCTTCAACAAATCACTCTAAATCAAAACGCACAAAACAGCGCAAATATCTCAATGGATTTAGCGCCGTTTTCCTTAAATCAACTTTTATCCCAAAAAGTAATGTTGAAGGGTGAAAACCATATTCGTATTGAATTTGATAAACCTATATATGAAAATAAAACATTCAATTTTACTTTCAACAAAGCAAATTTAGATTTTTCAAACCCGAAATCAGTTCTGATTCAATTTGTTGATGCAAGCTTAAATAACCAGCCTCTTGGTTATATAGAAACCCACGCAGATTTTACGTCCCCACGCCAACAAATGGTAACTTATATAAAACCACAGTGTGATAACGATTGTTTAGCCATATTGAAATATCAACAAATAGACAATCAAAGTGCGGTAAATTTTTCAGGCAAATATTTCCCGGTTAAACGCTTATTCGCACTATTAAATTTGCCAGAAGTGTTAAGTGGACACACAGATTTTAATATTGATTTCACATTTTTACATTCGCAACTTATTCAAGGAAAGTTAAATATCCTCGCTCAAAATGGCGAAATTCTTGGCGTAAATTTATTGGATATGGTCAGTCAATATTTCCCTATCAATTACAACGGTGATCTGTTACAAAACAAAGAATTAAACACTCGCTTTGAACAATTTTACTTACAATTATTCCTCCAACAAAATCAACTTATTGCTGAAAAAATTGAATTAAAAACACCCACACTTTTGGGACAAGGGAAAGGCATCATTGATTTAAACCGAATGGAATGCAATGTGGATATCAATTTACATTCTACCGATCAACGCTATCAAAATTTAACACTACCAATCAATTTTTTTGGTAACTGCAGTTCACCACAATATAAAATTAATTTTACGAAGAAATTCCGCCATCAATTAATTGATGCGATTAAAGAAAAGTTACGTTAATGTCGTTATATTTAAAAGCTGAAAAAATCCAATCATGGCGCGTGCTTATTATGGCTTGCGCAGGATTTATTTTTAATACTACAGAATTCGTGCCCGTTGCAATGTTAAGTGACATTGCACAAAGTTTTAATATGCAAACTGCCGATACTGGTTTAATGATGACAGTTTATGCTTGGACGGTGCTAATTATGTCTTTACCAGCCATGCTTGCCACAGGCAACATGGAACGTAAAAGTCTGCTTATTAAGCTGTTCATTATATTTATTGTTGGACATATATTATCGGTCATTGCATGGAATTTCTGGATATTACTTATCGCTCGAATGTGTATTGCATTAGCACATTCGGTGTTTTGGTCAATTACTGCCTCACTTGTGATGCGCATAGCACCTAAACACAAGAAAACTCAAGCATTAGGAATGCTCGCTATTGGCACCGCACTGGCCACCATCTTAGGCTTACCGATTGGACGAATTGTCGGACAGCTCGTCGGTTGGCGAGTCACTTTTGGCATTATTGCGGTACTGGCATTATCCATCATGTTTTTAATTATTCGATTATTGCCAAATTTACCCAGTAAAAATGCAGGCTCTATTGCAAGTTTACCCTTGCTTGCGAAACGCCCCTTATTACTTTGGCTTTATGTAACAACGGCAATCGTCATTTCAGCACACTTTACCGCTTATACTTATATCGAACCATTCATGATTGATGTCGGGCACTTGGATCCAAATTTTGCCACGGCTGTATTATTAATTTTTGGTTTCTCAGGTATTGCCGCAAGTCTATTATTTAACAGATTCTACCGACTTGCTCCTACAAAATTTATTGTTGTTTCGATGAGTTTATTGATGTTCTCTCTCCTGTTACTCCTCTTCTCTACCGAAACAATAATAGCAATGTTCAGTCTTGTATTTATTTGGGGGATTGGCATTTCTTGTATCGGGCTATCCCTACAAATGCGCGTACTAAAACTTGCGCCAGATGCAACCGATGTTGCCACGGCTATTTACTCGGGCATTTTCAATGCAGGAATTGGAGCTGGCGCATTATTTGGAAATCTTGCGACAACCTATTTAGGATTAAACGAAATTGGTTATACGGGCGCTACATTAGGTTTAATCGGTTTCATCATTTTTATTACAACGCACTTAAAATATCGCCATACATTTCTTCTGCAAAACAAATAAAAAAATAACCACACTTTAGTTCTCTAAAAAGAGTTTTAAAAGTGCGGTTAAATCTTTCTAAGTTTTATCTATCTTGAATTTAACGTTTCGCTTTCTTAATAAACTTCATCAAACGTTTACGTTTACGCAGTTGGTTCGGGGTAAGTTTATTTTTACGCCCCGCAAATGGATTCGAACCTTCTTGGAAAAGAAGACGAATCGGTGAACCAATAATTTTTAAGCTCTTACGATAATAATTAGATAAATAACGTTTATAAGAATCTGGTAGTTTATCCATTTGGTTACCGTGAACCACAATAATCGGTGGGTTGTAACCACCTGGATGAGCATATTTCAATTTAATTCGACGACCGCCAATCATCGGTGGTTGGTGCTCATCGGTTGCCATTTGCAAAATACGAGTTAAAAGCGAGGTCGTCATTTTTTGAGTCGCACAAGCATAGGCTTCTTTAATCGAATCAAAAAGATTGCCCACACCACTACCGTGCAATGCAGAAATAAAATGCACACGAGCAAAATCAATAAAATCTAAACGACGATCAAGTTCAGATTTAACGCGGTCTTTCACATTTTGATCTAAACCATCCCATTTATTCACAACGATCACTAAAGAACGGCCTGCATTTAAAATAAAGCCGAGCAAAGATAAATCCTGATCAGAAATGTTCTCTCTCGCGTCAATAGTCAATAACACAACATTAGCATCTTGAATCGCTTGTAAGGTTTTAATCACGGAGAATTTTTCAACAGCCAAATGCACCTTACCGCGTTTACGCACACCAGCCGTATCAATCAACGTATATTTCTGTCCATCACGCTCCATTGGGATATAAATACTGTCGCGAGTCGTGCCTGGCATATCGTAAACCACGACACGATCTTCACCTAAAATACGATTGGTTAAAGTGGATTTACCGACGTTTGGACGACCAACAATAGCAATCTTAATATTTTTATCTTGCTCTTCTTCTGATTCTTCTAACGCCTCATCAAGCAATGCCGTATCTTCTTCTGAATCAAAATCGAATTCTTGTTCCCATTCGTCTTGTTCTTCCTCAGAAGTGCGGTCATTTTCATCAGAGTTTTCCATTTGTTCCGCAAAAGGCGCAAGCACTTGTTCCATTAACTGAGTGACACCACGGCCTTGTGAGGCAGCGATTTGCTCAATTTCCCCTAAACCTAACTGATAAAATTCAGCACAATGAGAATCCGCATCGATACCATCGGTTTTATTGGCCACCACAATCGTCGTTTTGTTTTGACGTTGACGTAAGTAATTAGCAATACCAATATCAGCTGCCGTTAAACCCGCTCTAGCATCTACAAGAAAAAGAACAATATCGGCTTCATCAATCGCAAGCAAAGATTGCTCCGCCATTTTTTCTTCTACGCCCTCTTCGGTTCCATCAATACCGCCAGTATCAATAACAATAAACTCATAACCAGCAATATGAGCATGGCCGTATTTTCTATCACGAGTTAGACCAGGAAAATCAGCGACTAACGCATCTCTTGTACGAGTAAGGCGATTAAATAATGTGGATTTTCCCACATTCGGGCGACCTACAAGGGCCACAACTGGAGTTGCCATAAAAAATCTCTTATTTTGTCAAAAATTACGGCCATTATATCGGAAGTTAAAGGATTGGTAAAAAATGATTTCATAAAGAAAATAAAAAGCCACAGGATACAATCCTATGGCTTTCTAAACACTGTTTATTTATCTATAACCTAACATTATAATAATCTCGCTTTCAAGTCACAACCTTGAAAGCGAGTGTTGCGCTTTTTCGCAACGTTTGAAGAGGATAAGAAAATGATTAAACTCATTATCCTTGTCGTACTACTATTATTAGTGAGTTTACCGACTTACTAATAACACAACATACTAGGGAGTGACAGCTCCCTAATTCTTCAGATCTTAAAAGTTTACTTTATTTTTGTCAAGGATGAAGCAAATTTCAGATACAAAAAAAGCACCATTAGGTGCTATCTTTATTTGTCTTAATTGGCGGAATGGACGGGACTCGAACCCGCGACCCCCTGCGTGACAGGCAGGTATTCTAACCAGCTGAACTACCACTCCGAGATAAGATATTAATTTTAAATTGGCGGAATGGACGGGACTCGAACCCGCGACCCCCTGCGTGACAGGCAGGTATTCTAACCAGCTGAACTACCACTCCGCTAAGTGGTGCGTATCATAATGACGAACATAAATCTCGTCAATCTTTTTTTATTAAATTTTACTTACCTGCTTAAATTCCAAACGATTAATGCATATTATCATTGCCAAAGCGTTTATCCCAAAGACAATTATTTCCACTTTTTTTATTAATCATCTTTAATAATTCTAAATGCGCTTGTAGCTCATCATCAGTAGGTTGAAGTAATTTTAAATTGTGCGCAAAATCCACCGCACTTTTTATTTCTTCCGCCGATTTTTCTTGCACAACATGGATAACTTCAGACTCAACAGATTCTTCTTCATCGAATAAATTTGTTTGTCCCCCAGTCATCATCAAATAAACATCCGCCAAGATCTCGGCATCCAGTAACGCACCGTGCAAAGTACGTTTGCTATTATCAATACCTAAACGATCACAAAGTGCGTCCAAATTATTACGTTTTCCAGGATACATCTGACGCGCCATTTGCAAAGTATCTGTCACTAGACAAATATCGTTAGTTTTCACATTGAGGTTAAGTTTACGAAATTCATAATCCATAAATCCAACGTCAAAGGGTGCATTGTGAATAAGCAATTCCGCACCATTAATATAATCCAAAAAATCTTGGGCAACCTCTTTGAATTCAGGTTTATCCGCTAACATTTCATCAGTAATACCATGAACTTTAATCGCATCAGGATCAACTGGGCGATCTGGTTTAATGTAAATATGGAAATTATTACCTGTGTAACGACGATTTATTAATTCAACTGCACCAATTTCAATAATGCAGTGTCCTTCATAATGTGCACCAAGCTGATTCATACCTGTAGTTTCAGTATCTAACACAATTTGGCGATTGGGATTAATCATTTGTTCAACCTATCTCTTTCCATTAAAATACAGGTCATTTTACACAACAACCTTTTTGTTATGCAAAAACAGATTGAAATTTTTACTGATGGATCTTGCTTAGGTAATCCCGGTCCGGGCGGAATTGGCGCCATATTGCGTTATAAACAGCATGAAAAAATGCTTTCCAAAGGCTATTTCAAAACCACCAATAATCGAATGGAATTACGCGCAGTCATTGAAGCATTAAGTGCATTAAAAGAACCTTGCTTGATCACGCTTTATAGTGATAGCCAGTATATGAAAAATGGCATAACAAAATGGATCTTTAACTGGAAAAAAAATAATTGGAAAGCAAGTTCTGGAAAGCCTGTAAAAAACCAAGATTTATGGATAGCCTTAGATGAATCCATCCAACGTCATAAAATTAATTGGCAATGGGTGAAAGGTCATGCAGGACACAGAGAAAATGAAATATGCGATGAATTAGCTAAAAAAGGGGCAGAAAACCCAACACAGGAAGATATTGGGTACATGGAAGAATAATAATATAGAAAGCCAGTATACCATTCTATTCCCCAATACCTAAAAATATTTATAGACGATACTCTAACAGCAAAATAGCACAAAAAAACAAACAAAATGTACAAAAAGCGGGCTCTTAGTCAGATTTCAAAAAATTAAAATACTAGATAGTTGACATCAAAAAGAGAATTTGCAATGATTTACAGTGTCTATTTAGGCGATTGGACCGCCTTATAAGGTAAAAGTTCAATCATAGGTAGTAAATAACAATAAGGAATACAAATTATGAAAAAAACACTTGCAGCATTAATCATCGGTGCATTCGCAGCTTCAGCGGCAAATGCAGCTGTAGTTTATAACAACGAAGGAACTAAAGTTGAAGTTGATGGTTCTATCCGTCTTATTCTTCAAAAAACTAATAAAGAAGGCGCTGGTCACACTCACTCAGGCTTAAAAAATGATGGTTCTCGCTTTGGCTTTACTGTCAACCACCAGTTAAATGACGGCTACTATGCATTAGGCCGTATTGAAACTAGACTTAAGGGTGGAGCTAAGGGCGATGATGAGTTTGGTAACATTACAGCACATCGTGTCTTCGCTGGAATTGGTCACAAAGAACGTGGTCAATTGACCTTTGGTCGTCAAACAACCATCGCAGATAAACTTGTTATAGCTAATGACTATAGTTATGGCCTTATTGAGAAGAAAGACTATATTCCAAACGAAGGAAACTCTGTTATTCGTTACGATTACAAAGGTGTTGAAGGTTTACTATTAAGTGCAAGTTATCAGTTTGCAGACAAACATAATGATCATAATGAGGTTGTAGATAGCACTTTTGATGAACTATTAGTTAAGAATGGTTTCCAATTAGGTGCAACGTATGAAGCTAATAATGTAATTGCAAAACTTGCATACGGTCGTACAAATTATAGTGATGTTGTAGAAAATGGTGTCGTAGAAGGAGAGAAAGTCTATAGAGATGGTTTCTTGACTAGCTTAGGATATAATTTTGGTCAGGTAACTGTGTCTGTTGATGCTGGTTACGCAAAAGATACGCTTAAACTTGATGGTGAAAAAGAGACTGCTAAACGTTTCTTCGTATCTCCAGGATTCCAATACCAAGTAACAGAACTTAGTAACATTTATGGTAACTATAAGTATGAACAACATAAACAAGATGAAGATAAAACTAAGATCCATGGATTCTTGTTAGGTATTGATTATAAACTTCACAAACAAGCATTAGTATTCTTAGAAGGAAAATACCAAGTTGCTAAAAGTTATTCATCTAGTGAATTTATCGCAAAAGGTAAAGATAAAGCTATTGGTGTAGGTATCCGCGTATTCTTCTAATTGAATAATTAAAAAGAACTATGAAGGCGAATCGAAAGATTCGCCTTTTTGTTTGTTCTAAAATCAAATAAGACAATCTAAAGTTTTTTAAAATATTTAAGACCAATAGGAATTACAGTTTATGCGACGTTATTTTATAGTTATTCATTTCGATTTTTCTCTACGTTAAATCCTTCCACGTATATCTATTCAATAAGAGATACCACAACATTTTTCTAAAGAAGATTTTGAGAATTATGAGGGAAAGACACATCAAATCAAATAAAGAATGACTTATGTAAAATAAATACTTTGTGAAAGTTGAAAGAGTATTTCATTGAATAAAAACGGTGCAAACATATCTTGTACCGTTTTTAAAAGAAGGGAAATTATCTTGTTCTAATCTTGCTATAGGCTAATACCATAATAAAAAACAGCTTGTAGTAGAATAATACAAGCACCAGTTGACGCATCAAAATGATAACTCAAAATTACGCCAATTAGGCTTGATGTAATGGACCTTACAATAGCAATCCATAGCATTTTATCAAAAGATTTTGTGAACGTAAGTGCGGGCCAAAAACATACGTTTTTTCTGCCCATAAGATAGTTCACCTATTTGACGATGAGCGAGGTATTCAATGTTCACTCGCTGCATCGCCTCTTGTACTTTTTGTTTATCAATCGCTTGGGGAATACGAAAAAAATTTATATCCCCATAACGCCTCATCATCACGACATCATACACTAACACGGGAAATTGCCAGTCCACTTCTTCAGATTGTGGAACATAAGCAACTAAATTACGTTTCAGCGCTTGGGGAATTGGCGCTGTATTGCGCTATAAACAGCATGAAAAAATGCTCTCTAAAGGCTATTTCAAAACCACCAATAATCGAATGGAATTACGCGCTGTCATTGAAGCCTTAAATGTATCAAAAGAACCTTGTTTAATCACACTTTATAGTGACAGACAACATATGAAAAACGGCATAACAAAATGGATTTTTAACTAAAAAAATAATTGGAAAGCATGTAAAAAACCAAGATTTACGATAGCCTTAGATGAATCCATCCAACGTCATAAAATTAATTGGCAATGGGTGAAAGGTCAAGCAGGACATAGAGAAAATGAAATATGCGATAAATTAGCTAAAAAAGGGGCAGAAAATCCGACAGCTGAAGACATTGGCTACACGGAGGAATAATATAGAAAACTGACATACCATTCTATTCCCCAATACCTAAAAATATTTATAGACGATACTCAAGTCTCAAAAAAGAACAAAAAACAGACAAAAATATACAAAAAGTGTGATCTCGATCAGATTTCAAGAAAATTCAAATTTTAGAGAGTTGACATCAAAATGCAAATTTGCAATGATCTGGCACGTCTATTTAGGCGGTTGGGCAATCTTATACGAAAAGAGTTCAATCATAGATAGTAAACAACCATAAGGAATACAAATTATGAAAAAAACACTTGCAGCATTAATCATCGGTGCATTCGCAGCTTCAGCAGCGAATGCAGCAGTAGTTTACAATAATGAAGGAACTAAAGTTGAAGTTGATGGTTCTGTCCGTCTTATTCTTCAAAAAACTAATAAAGACGGTGCTGGTCATACTCACTCTGGCTTAAAAAATGATGGTTCTCGCTTTGGCTTTACTGTTAATCATCAGCTAAATGATGGTTACTATGCTTTAGCACGTATTGAAACTAGACTTAAGGGTGATGCTAAAGGTGACGACGGTTTTGGTAATATTACAGCTCATCGTGCCTTCGCTGGAATTGGTCATAAAGAACGTGGTCAATTGACCTTTGGTCGTCAAACAACCATCGCAGATAAACTTGTTATAGCTAATGACTATAGTTATGGCCTTATTGAGAAGAAAGACTATATTCCAAACGAAGGAAACTCTGTTATTCGCTACGATTACAAAGGTATTGAAGGTCTAGTATTAAGTGCAAGCTATCAATTTGCAGATAAACGTGATGACGCAAATGAGGTTAAAGCAGGCACAACAGAAAGTCCATCAGTAAAAAATGGTTTCCAATTTGGTGCACTTTATGATGCAAATAACGTTATTGCAAAATTTGCATATGGCCGAACAAATTACGGTAATACCGTAGCTAAAGGTACTCCAGCATCAGGAAATACTCCAGCTGTTCCAGATGTTAGCGCAGATAAACATTATAAAGATGGTATTTTAGCAAGCATTGGATATGATTTTAATGGTTTTGTTGCATCAATTGATGGTGGTTATGCAAAAGACACATTTAAAGTTGAAAACCAAAAAATTGCTGTAAAACGTTTCTTTGTATCTCCAGGTTTCCAATATCAAGTAACTGATCTCAGCAGTGTTTATGGTAACTATAAATACGAACAAGAAAGTATTAAAGTACTAAATAATGATGTTAAAGCTAAAACTCATGGTTTCTTATTAGGTGTTGATTATAAACTTCACAAACAAGCCGTAGTATTCTTAGAAGGTAAATACCAAAAAACTAAAGGATATCTAAATGGCAAGTCAGTTGGCGAGTCTCAAAAAGATAAAGCTATTGGCGTAGGTTTACGCGTATTCTTCTAATTAAATAATTAGAAACTATGAAGGCGAATCGAAAGGTTCGCCTTTTTGTTTGTTCTAAAATCGAATAAGACAGGCTTTAACGTAGAGAAAAATCGAAATGAATAACTATAAAATAACGAATTAAATATTTTAAAAAACTTTAGATTGTCATATCCAACAATTCAATGACACAAAATTCAGCTAAAGAAGATTTTGAAAATGATGAGGAAAATAAGATAAAGAATGAGTTATGTAAAATAACACCTTGTGAAAGTCTAAAGAATATTTCATCGAACAAAAACGGCACAAACCATGAGCTTGTACCGTTTTTAAAAGAAGGGAAATTATCTTGTTCTAATCTTGCTATAAATTAATGCTATAACAAAAAATGCGGCTTGTAGAAGAATAATACAAGCACCAGTTGACGCATCAAAATGATAGCTCAATATTACGCCAATTAGGCTTGATGTAATGGAACTGACAATAGCAACCCATAACATTTTATCAAAAGATTTTGTGAGCGTAAGTGCGGTAATTCCTGGCGCAATTAACATTGCCACCACCAAAATAACGCCGACCACTTGCATCGTGCTTACAATGGTTAAAGCAAGCAACATTAACAATCCATAATGTAAAATCTTTGGAGAAAGTCCTGCAACACGAGCATGGCTTGGATCAAAACAATAAAGCAAAAAGTCTTTACGCTTAAAGACAATCATACAAAAAATTATCGCAGAAATGACCGCACTTTGAATAAGCTCTTGATGACTTACACCTAATACATTACCAAACAAAATATGCGTTAAATGCTGTTCTGTTTGAATTTTGGTGAACATGACAAGACCAATAGCAAACATTCCAGAAAATACAATGCCCATTGCTGTATCTTCTTTTATACGACTATTTTCTTTTAAATACCCCACGCCAAGCGAGCAAAAAATGCCTGAGAAAAATGCCCCAATCGCTAAAGGAATTCCAGCCAAATAAGCAAGTACAATACCAGGCAACACCGCATGGGAAATCGCATCGCCCATTAATGACCAACCTTTCAAGACTAAATAGCAAGAAAGCAACGCACAAATAATTGAAACAATAAATGCAGTCAACAAAGCATTTTGCATAAACTCAAATTGTAGCGGTTCTAAAAGCCAATCAAACATTTTCTACCGCCTTTTTATTACGAGTGAGCAAACCATATTTTGGTGAAAATAAGAAAGCAGCCAAGAATAATAATGTTTGCAATGTCACAATCACACCGCCTGTGGCACCATCTAAATAATAGCTAATATAAACACCAACAAAACTTGTCACCGCCCCTAAAATAATCGCGATGATTGACAAGGTTTTGAATTTATCTGTCAGTAAATATGCTGTCGCACCCGGGGTAACGACCATCGCAATCACTAAAATCGCGCCTACAGTTTGCAAGGCAGCAACCACACAAGCACTTAATAGAGTAAAAAACAAAACTTTATAAAATAATGGCGAAAGCCCTACCGTTCTTGCCTGTGTTTCATCAAAAAAGATAAGTAATAAGTCTTTCCAGAATAATAAAAGCAATACTAAACAAACGCCAATGATAATTGCCACTTGGTAAATATCTTCGTCGGCAATACCTAAAATATTACCTAAAATGATACTTTGCACATTTACTGCAGTTGGATTTAAAGAAATGATCAATAGACCTAATGCAAAGAAAGTACTAAAAATAAATCCGATAACGGCATCTTCTTTCAGCTTAGAAATGGATTTAATCCAAAGAATGGAAAGTGCGGCTAAAATTCCAGCAAAAAATGCACCAAGGGCATAAGGCAAAGAAAAGGCATAAGCTATCGCGACACCAGGCACAACAGAATGAGAAAGTGCATCACCAATCAAAGACCAGCCTTTAAGCATTAAATATGAAGACAAAAAAGCACAAATCCCACCCACTGCCGTACTCAAGATCATCGCCTTGAGCATATAATCATAGGAAAAAGGTTCTAATAATAATGCTAACATGCCTTAACCCTCCTCTTTTTTCACCGCACTTTTACAAGGACAGTCTTCGAAATGGCAATCCTGTGTTGTTGGCGCTGGAGGATCTTGCTTAGTTTCGCCATAGAATACAACGGCTTTTTCATCATCTGTTAAGACGGTAACCGCACGTTTATCCTCATCATTATGTAAATTTTCACCCAATAATTTAATATGGCGTAATACCCCACCAAACACAATTTCCAAATTATGTTGGTTAAAGGTATCTTCCGTTTTCCCTGCTGCAATCACCGTACGATTAATCATCACCACTTGATCACAGAAATCTGGGACAGAACCTAAGTTATGAGTTGAGACAAGAATAAGATGACCTTCTTCTCGAAGCTGTTGAAGAAGATCAACAATAGCATTTTCAGTTTTTACATCAACGCCAGTGAAAGGTTCATCCAATAAAATAATTGGACTTTGTTGTGCTAAAGCGCGGGCCAAAAACACGCGTTTTTTCTGCCCGCCAGATAACTCACCGATTTGACGATGTGCGAGATGCTCAATGTTCACTCGCTGCATCGCCTCTTGAACTTTTTGTTTATCAATCGCTTTGGGGATACGAAGGAAATTCATATACCCATAACGCCCCATCATCACGACATCATACACTGACACAGGAAATTGCCAGTCTACTTCTTCAGATTGTGGAACATAAGCAACTAAATTACGTTTCAGTGCTTGGGAAATTGGCAAATCACAAAGCTTGATTTCACCTTGTTGTGGCTTCACAAGCCCCATTATGCTTTTAAATAACGTGGATTTACCACTGCCATTCACACCCACTAATGCACAAATAGTTCCACTGTTTAATGAGAACGTCATATTGTGAATAGCTGTGTGGCCATTGTTGTAACGAACAGTTACATCATTAACCCAAATTGATGTCGAGAAAGAGTCCATTATTTTCCGAATCCTTTAACAATGGTTGATACAGTTACGTTAAGCAAATCAATATAAGTTGGCACTGGGCCTTTTTTCGCAGAAAGTGAATCAACATACAATACGCCACCGTATTTTGCGCCACTTTCTTTCGCTACTTGTTGTGCTGGTTTTGCTGAAATTGTACTTTCACTAAACACAACAGGAATATTGTTTTTACGAACTAAATCAATCACTTTACGCACTTGCTGCGGGGTGCCTTGTTGTTCAGCATTAATTGGCCATAAATAACCTTCTTTTAAGTTGTAATCTTTCGCCAAATAACTAAAAGCACCCTCACTTGTCACAAGCCAGCGTTGAGCTTCTGGAATCTGTGCTAATTTTGCACGAAGTGGCTCATCAAGTTGTTTAATTTTTTGAGCATAGTCAGCGGCATTTTTTTCGTACACTGCTGCATTTTGTGGATCGTATTTCACCAATGCATTTTTAATATTTTCAATATAAATTAATGCATTAGATGGCGACATCCACGCATGTGGGTTAGGCGCATCTTTATACGGACCTTCATAAATAGACAATGGTTGAATACCTTCAGTCACCACGACTGCTGGTTTGTCTTTAATATTTTGGAAGAAACGTTCAAACCAACGTTCCAAATTTAAGCCGTTCCATAGAATTAAATCGGCAGATTGTGCTTTCACAATGTCTTTTGGCGTAGGTTCATATTCATGAATTTCAGCACCTGGTTTGGTGATAGATTCTACTGTAGCCGCATTACCCGCCACATTTTGTGCGATATCTTGAATCACAGTAAAGGTGGTGACAACTTTGAATTTTGCATTAGCCTGCATTGCAAATAAACCAAGTGCAAGTGCGGTCATAATTTTTAATGAATTTCGCATAATATGTCCTTATAAAAAAGTAATAGAGGTTGGATGCCTGAATAATCGCTCAACTGCTCAACAATCATTCATCATTGATAATAATACTATTTTTATCACGCCTTTCAAATAAAAATAATTATCAAATATAAGAATTATTGTCATTTTGAAAGCATAACAAAAAGTGAGATAGATTTTCCCTATGTTTTTAAGTGTTATATCATCGTGATAAGCTAAATTTTCAAAAGGTTTTGCATTTATTGTTAATTTGCTTGCTTCTATAAAAGTACAAATATTTTTCTATCACTAGAATGACTTTTTCTAAAATTAAGTCTAGAATGCAACGTCTATTATAAATTCATCTTTTGAGGATAATACATGAAAAAAGCATTTTGGTTAGTATTAAGTTCAGCAATAGTCTTAACAGCCTGTGATGATAAGCCTAAAATGGCAGAGCAAACTAAAACAACGGAACAAACTAAAATATCGGTAGAGCAACCTGCTCAACAACCAATATCGATAAACTATAAACAGATCGCACTAGAAAAATCCCAAAAAGCGATTGACACAGCTAAAGTTGCTCAAGATAAATCCGCTCAAGCCAATGAAGCCGTAAAAGTAGCAATGCAAAAACAGCAAGAGGCGCAGACTGTGTTAAGTCAAGGCGGTGAAGAGGCTGAAAAACTTTCTAAACAAAAAATGGATGAATCTAATGCTGCAGCAGAGTTAGCCCTGAAATTGTCTGAAGAATCAAAAGCAGCTTCAGCACTTTCAATCCAACTTTCTAAAGAGGCTGAAGAAGCTGCAAGTAAGGCTAATCAACAAGCCCAATCTTCCCAAAAATAGGGCACGTTTTATTCTTCTAGCCACTATTTAAATGCGAGATAAAACAAACTATTATCTCGCTTTTTATTACTTATAAATACTATTTTGATAATTCTTTAATTAACGTATTTAAGCCTTCTTCATCATAGCCGTCTTCATATTGTGCCTCACCTTCAACATCATGAATGGTTCGTCCATTCAATGCAGTACAACCGTATTTTTCTAATTTGTTTTTAGTAAAGCTAGAACGATACGCAGAAGAAGAATTATTTAGACTAATTACACCGATGGTAGAACTTTTACATGGGTGTTTATTGATAAAAACAAGGTTATAACCAGATTCTCGAATGTAGCCTGTCTTATTTACCACTGCATCAAAAATTTCATCACGCACTAATTTATTTGTATTTTTCATTAATACGCTATGTCTTCCAGCTTGAATATTCGTGGCACTGATATTGGATAATTGTCGAATTTCAGGCTTATTTAAAGAATGTTTAGCAAGTTTAACTAAATCCATAGGACTGGAAATATTGCTACTCGATAAACCAGAACTATCATGAAAACGAGTAGAATACATGCCTAATTGGCGAGCTTTTTCATTCATTTTATGAATAAATTGTATTCTGCTCATTCCTGCAGCACGAGAAAGCGCATGGGCGGCATAGTTATCAGAATGCACAAGCATCGCCTTTAATAATTCTCTGCAGGCCATCGGAACATTCATTGGTAATTTTGTGCTTGTACCTTTAATGTAATCACGATCGTCACTGGTTATCGCAATGGTACAATTAGGATTTGTATTATTCTCTAGAAAAACGTTCGCCGTCATTAATTTCGTTACAGAGGCAATAGGCTGAACGCTATCAGGCGCATGGCTTTCCAACACTCGATTATGCGTAAAATCATACACAACATAAGACTGTGCCACCGCAAAAGAAGGACACAAAGATAAAATAAATAAAGCTTTTTTAAACATTATTGGTCACCTTAGTAAATAGGCTTACATTTTACCGCACTTTTTACGCTGTAATTGGAAATATTTACGATCTAGATCGCAAAAAAGTGCGGTGATATTTTCTATCGTTTTTCAATTCCGCTAGATTATGCGGTGACAAATCTGTACAATCGCCGTTCATTTTTTAATTGCGAATTTTTCGTTGTGAGTTTTTGATAAAAACACCAGCACAACGCTATCGCCACAATGTGTAATAACGAGGCTCAAATGTCAGAATTATTGTCTGTGCAATCAGATGCACCAGCTAAAAAAATTAATCTAATGGATTTAACGCGCCAACAAATGCGCGAATTTTTTAAAGAACTCGGCGAAAAACCATTCCGAGCAGATCAGTTAGTAAAATGGATTTATCATTTTGGCGAAGATAATTTCGACAATATGACAAACATTAATAAAAAATTACGTGAAAAACTCAAGGCGGTTGCAGAAATTAAAGCCCCAGAAGTTGCCGTTGAACAGCGTTCAGCCGATGGCACGATAAAATGGGCAATGCAAGTGGGTGAACAACAAGTTGAAACTGTGTATATTCCCGAAGCAGATCGCGCTACGCTTTGTGTATCTTCCCAAGTTGGCTGTGCCTTAGCTTGCACATTCTGTTCAACCGCACAACAAGGATTTAATCGCAATTTAACGGTTTCAGAAATTATCGGCCAAGTTTGGAGAGCCTCTAAAATTATTGGCAACTTTGGAGTAACTGGCATTAGACCAATTACCAATGTGGTAATGATGGGAATGGGCGAACCCTTGTTAAATGTCGCTAACGTTGTTCCCGCAATGGAAATTATGTTAGATGATTTTGCCTATGGTTTATCAAAACGTCGTGTCACTTTATCAACTTCTGGCGTTGTACCAGCACTAGATAATTTGAGCAAAATGATCGATGTGGCTTTGGCTATTTCATTACATGCCCCAAATGATGAATTGCGTGATGAAATTGTGCCAATCAACAAAAAATATAATATCAAAATGTTGATCGACTCGGTAAATCGTTATTTAAGCGTATCAAATGCAAACCATGGCAAAGTTACGATTGAATATGTCATGCTCGATCATGTAAATGATGGCGTAGAACATGCTCATCAACTTGCAGAAGTATTAAAAAATACGCCTTGTAAAATTAATTTAATTCCGTGGAATCCGTTCCCAGAAGCACCTTATGCAAAAAGCTCGAATACACGTATTGACCGATTCCAAAAAACCTTGATGGAATATGGCTTTACCGTGATTATCCGTAAAACTCGAGGAGATGACATTGATGCAGCTTGCGGACAGCTAGCCGGAGATGTTATCGATCGTACTAAACGTACGGCTATGAAACGCCAATTTGGACAAAATATTGGGGTGACAGAAGTTAATTAATATTCTAGGCATGTGAATTAATCAAGTTCACATGCCCTATGTTTTCATACAAATTAAAACATATTAACTATTTCCTCCCCTGTTAAAAGGAGAAAAAATGCAAACAATAAGTAAACAACTAAGTGCGGTTATTTTCCCTTTCATTTTTTCTGCTTGCGTTTCCCAATCAACCATTCAAGATTTCAATCAACAATCAGCAGCTAAAGCTCGCGTAGAACTTGCACTAGGCTACCTTCAACAAAATAATCCTCAACTCGCTAAAATTAACTTAGATAAAGCACTTCAACACGATAAAAATTACTATCTCGTGCATTCAGCGCTTGCGCATTATTATCAACAACAAGGGGAAATAGATAATGCACATCGTGAATATGAAACAGCGTTAAAACTCAATAATCAACAGGGAGACTTACATAATAACTTTGGTACATTTTTATGTCGCCAAAAGCAATTTGAACAAGCTCAGCAGCAATTTCAACTCGCACTGAATTCACCTAATTATTATCATCAAGCAGATACATTTGAAAATATGGCTCTTTGTGCTTATTCCGCTCAAAAAATGGATATTTACCAACAAGCATTACAAAAATTGCTACAAACTGATAGTAAACGAGCGGAAAAATTTAATACCTTCAAATAAAGCATTGCCAAATCAAGCGTTGGACTTTAAAATTTAGCTTTATTTATCGCATATTATTTAATTGAATTTATGAATCCAACCACTGAGCAAGAACTTTCACCAGGTGAGATTTTTCGCCAAGCACGTGAAAACTTAAATCTTTCTCTCGAAGGCGTCGCCAAAGAAATTTCGCTGCGTCCCTCCATATTACAACAACTTGAAAACAACGAATTTATTCAAAAATCTACCCCTGCAATCTTTGTAAAAGGTTACGTGCGTAGTTATGCCAAATTCTTACGCTTACCTGATTCTGTATGGGAAAATATTACATTTGCAGAAAATGATAAAAACGATCTAAGTAAAAATGCTCGTTCAACGCGTGAAGTAAATCAATATTCATCGCACTCTCATTGGGTCGGACGTTTATCTATCATTGTACTTATTTTAGTCCTTGGCATGACTGGACTTTGGTGGTGGCAAAGTTATCAGCAAAATAACCAAGAACGTGATGACTTAGTACAAAGCTATGTTGCCTCTACTGAAAATAATCAGCCAGCCACAGCTCTTGTAACGACAGAAGAAAGTAATAAAACTGCACCAGAAACAACAACAGTCTCACAACCAGTAGAAATAACAAATAATGTGTTACCAGAAATAACACAAGAAAATACCATTCCACAAACAAAAAACGATGAAAAATCAGTTTCAGACACTCAAAGTGCGGTAGAAAATCCATCAATTTCTCCAGCGGCACCTACTGTGAAAGGAGACTTGATTGTAGAAATCTTAAATAATACGAGCTGGCTCAGCGTAAAAGATAAAAATCGCCGAGTATTAGCACAAAAAGAGTACAAAAAAGGGGAAGTCTTAACTTTTAATGGCGATGAGTTTTCATTAATTGTTGGCGCACCAAGTAATGTGCATATCACCTATAAAGGTGAAAATTATCCATTAAAAGTGGATGGTCGCATTGCAAAATTCAAACTTTCACAACCTTAATAAGGAAAAAGATGTCAGCTTTTCAACCAAGCATTAAGCGTCGTGAATCGACAAAAATTTATGTAGGAAATGTACCTGTTGGTGGTGATGCGCCAATTGCCGTGCAGTCAATGACAAATACTCGTACTACTGATGTGGAAGCGACTGTTGCTCAAATTAAATCATTAGAACGTGTTGGCGCAGATATCGTTCGTGTATCTGTTCCAACAATGGATGCTGCAGAAGCATTTAAACAAATTAAACAGCAAGTGAACGTCCCTCTCGTAGCAGATATTCATTTCGACTATCGTATCGCGCTAAAAGTCGCAGAATATGGGGTAGATTGTTTACGTATCAATCCAGGCAATATTGGTCGTGAAGATCGCATCCGTGCCGTTGTTGATTGTGCTCGTGACAAAAATATTCCGATTCGTATCGGCGTAAATGCAGGCTCTTTAGAAAAAGATCTGCAAGAAAAATACGGCGAGCCAACACCAGAAGCATTATTAGAATCAGCATTACGTCATGTTGAAATTCTAGATCGTCTTAACTTCGATCAATTTAAAGTGAGTGTAAAAGCCTCCGATGTCTTCTTAGCGGTAGAAGCTTATCGTTTACTTGCTAAATCTATCAAGCAGCCATTACATTTAGGTATTACTGAGGCGGGTGGCGCACGTGCAGGTGCGGTTAAATCTGCAATAGGTTTGGGTATGTTACTTGCCGAAGGTATTGGTGACACATTACGTGTATCATTGGCCGCGGATCCCGTAGAGGAAATTAAAGTAGGTTTTGATATTCTTAAATCTTTACGAATTCGCTCTCGTGGCATTAATTTTATTGCGTGCCCAACGTGCTCTCGCCAAGAGTTTGATGTAATCGGTACAGTAAATGCGTTAGAACAACGCCTTGAAGATATTATTACACCGATGGATGTATCAATCATTGGTTGCGTAGTGAATGGTCCAGGTGAAGCACTCGTATCTGATCTCGGGGTAACTGGTGGTAACAAAAAAAGCGGTTATTATCTTAATGGCGAACGCCAAAAAGAACGCTTCGATAACGAAGATATTGTTAACCAATTAGAAGCAAAAATTCGTGCAAAAGTCGCACAACAAGATCCAAAAAACAGAATTATTTAAGGAAAGCTCGTGGCTAAAACTATTCAAGCAATCCGCGGAATGAACGATTGCTCCCCTACTGAATCCCCATTATGGCAATGGATTGAAGCACAAGTACGCCAGGTATTAAACAATTACGGTTATTCCGAAGTGCGTATGCCAGTTGTAGAAAGCACGCCATTATTTGCGCGTGCAATCGGTGAGGTAACCGATGTTGTTTCAAAAGAAATGTACACATTTTGGGATAACGATGAACAATTAACCTTACGCCCTGAAGGCACTGCAGGGTGCGTGCGTGCCGCCATTGAACACGGTTGGATCTATAATAATGAACAACGCTTGTGGTATATGGGACCAATGTTCCGTCATGAACGTCCACAAAAAGGTCGTTACCGTCAATTCCATCAAGCAGGTGTTGAGGTATTCGGTATTGCGAATCCAGAAATCGATGCCGAATTAATCATGCTTACCTATCGTTTATGGAAAGCGTTAGGTATCGATCAACATGTGACACTTCAACTCAACTCAATTGGCTCTTTAGAAGCACGAGCAAATTATCGTTCAGCTTTGGTTGGATTCTTAGAAAACTATCAAGATTTAATGAGCGATGAAGAAAAAGATCGCTTGGTAAAAAATCCGCTTCGTATTTTGGACACCAAAAATCCAGAACTACAAAAAGTCTTAGATAATGCACCAAAATTGCTTGATTATCTAGATGATGAAAGCCGTGAGCATTTTGAACAATTATGTTCATTATTAGATGCAGTGGGTATTCAATATGAAATTAATCCTAAACTCGTGCGTGGCTTAGATTATTACAACAAAACTGTATTTGAATGGGTAACATCCGCTCTTGGTGCACAAGGTACAGTGTGTGGCGGCGGTCGTTATGACGGTTTAGTAGAACAACTTGGCGGACACGCAACACCAAGCATCGGATTTGCGATGGGATTAGAACGTTTAGTATTGTTAGTACAAGAAGTGAATCCAAATGTTCCGGTTAAAAGTGCGGTAGATATTTATGTTGTTTATCAAGGTGAAGGCACAACATTAGCCGCTTTTGAATTAGCAGAAAAAGTACGCTCAGAATTACCGCACTTAAATACTATGTTGCACTGCTCTGGTGGTAATTTCAAAAAACAATTTAAACGTGCAGATAAATCTGGTGCAACATTGGCATTAGTTATCGGCGAAAGCGAAGTACAAAATAAACAAGTCGTTGTTAAACACTTGCAAGGTGGCACAGATCAGCAAACCTTAGATTTAGTGAATGTAATCGACTATATTCAAACTCAATTTTAATTTAAAAGGGGAAACACATGGCTTATTCCATTGAAGAAGAACAAGAGATTAACCAGTTGAAAGACTGGTGGAAAGAGAATGGCAAAACAATTATTGTCGCTTTTATCTTAGGTGTGGGTGGTATGTTTGGATGGCGTTATTGGCAAGCGCATCAAGCAGAGCAAATCGCTCAAGCTTCTGCTCAGTATGATGCGTTAATCTATTCTGCACAACAAGATGAACAAGCTAAAAAAGTAAATATAGAACAATTTGTGCAAGCTAACAGCAAAACGGCATACGCTGTCTTTGCTTTGTTAGATGAAGCGAAGAAAGCGACTGAAAAACAAGATTTTGCAGCTGCAGAAGCAAACTTAAATCAAGCATTAACTCAATCTCAAGATGAAGTATTAACATCTATTGTTGCATTACGTCTAAGTTCGGTGCAATTCCAATTGGGTCAATTAGACAATGCTTTAACCACCTTAAACCAAGTGAAGGGTGAAAGTTTTAATGCTCGTAAAGCGATTTTAACTGGCGATATCCAAGTCGCGAAAGGAGATAAAGTTTCGGCTAAAAACAGCTTTGAGCAAGCACAACAAAGTGGTAGCCAATTAGAACAACAAATGGCCAAAATGAAATTAAACAATCTTTAAAAAATAATACCCGCATCAAAGTGCGGGTATTTTTTCAATCAAATTTCTGATTATTCAAATTCATCCAACCATTTCAATAAAATCGCTTCAAGAATTGCTTCGTTTGACTTATTAGGATCGTCATCAAAATCTTCAAGTTCGCAAATCCATTTATGTAAATCAGTAAAACGAACGGTTTTTGGATCTAAATCTGGATTACGATCGTAAAGTTCTTCTGCAATTAATTGTGCATCAGTCCATTTCATTAGTGAGCGGCCTCATTGGCATGGTTAATGTTGTATTTTGGAATTTCTACTACAAGATCTTCGTCTCCCACTACACATTGGCAAGATAAACGACTATCCATTTCTAATCCCCAAGCTTTATCCAGCATATCTTCTTCTTGATCACTCGTTTCATTTAGAGAGTCAAACCCTTCACGGATAATCACATGGCAGGTTGTACAAGCACAGGAGCCATCACAAGCATGATGGATTTCCACCCCTGCATTGTGTGCAACTTCTAGTAAGTTATCACCTGCCGCTGCATCAACGACCATACCTTCGGGACAAAATTCTTCATTAGGTAAAAAAATCACTTTTGGCATAACACTTTCCTCAAAATTATTTAATAATCTGACCGCACTTTTACGGTTTTTCAATATCTGACAAATTTTTGCCTGTCAAAGCTTTATTAATCGATGCATTCATTCGCCGTGCTGCAAATTCTTGGGTAGCAGTATCCAAGGCTTTAATTCCTTGCGCGATTGCATCACGATCTGAACCTTGTTTTACATCCATTAATTGTTTTAACACACTTTCAATATGATAAAACTCTTCTGTGCTCAGCAATTCAGCCCCATCTACTTGTAACGCAACAATCACGCTTTCAATTACACGATCCGCTTCTACTCGTTGCTCTGCTAATTCACGAGCTTGCAAATCCTCTTGCGCATTATCAAAAGAAGATTTAATCATTGCGGTCACTTCTTCATCTGTTAAACCATAAGAAGGTTTAATTTGGATTGATGCCTGCACTTTCGTCGATTTTTCCATTGCAGTCACACTTAATAAACCATCTGCATCGACTTGATAAGTCACTCGAATATGAGCGGCACCCGCAGCCATTGCCGGAATACCTCGTAGAGTAAAACGACCTAAAGAACGACAATCATCTACCAGCTCACGTTCACCTTGTACGACATGAACGGTCATTGCTGTTTGGCCATCTTTGAAAGTAGTAAACTCTTGTGCACGAGCCACAGGAATTGTTGTGTTACGTGGAATAATTTTTTCCACTAATCCACCCATCGTCTCAATTCCTAAAGAAAGCGGTACAACATCAAGCAACAACATATCTGAGTCAGTTTTATTACCGACTAAAATATCTGCTTGAATTGCGGCACCAAGTGCTACAACTTTATCTGGATCAATGGAAGTGAGTGGTGTTTTACCAAAAAACTCACCAACTTGTTCTCGTACATATGGCACTCGAGTTGAACCACCAACCATCACCACCGCTTGCACTTCTTCAGATTCAACGTTCGCATCTTTCAAAGCTCGGCGACAAGTTAGCAATGAACGTTTTACAAGTGAATGAATCAACTTATTAAATTGTTCTCGTGAAATTTCTACTGAAAAATTCTGCCAAGAAATCACCGTACTTTTCTTAGTAGTTAAAGCAATTTTGGCTTGGCTAGCAAGGGTTATCAGTTCGCGCTGTTGATTTGGGGTTTGTGGTTTTACTTGGGTTTGTTCAACTACCCAATCTGCTATTAAATGGTCAAAATCATCACCACCTAGCGCAGTATCACCACCTGTTGCTAGAACTTCAAATACGCCTTTTGATAAACGTAAAATTGAAATATCAAATGTACCGCCACCTAAATCATACACCGCAATAATTCCTTCCTGCCCACTATCCAATCCATAAGCGACTGCGGCTGCAGTGGGTTCATTCAATAAACGTAATACATTTAGCCCCGCTAAACGCGCAGCATCCTTAGTACTTTGACGTTGAGCATCATCGAAATAAGCAGGAACCGTAATCACAACCCCAGAAAGCTCACCACCAAGGCGTTGTTCTGCAATGTGATTTAAGCGCGATAAAATATCTGAAGACACTTCAATTGGACTTTTTGGGCCCTGTGCCGTAACAATTAAAGGTAATCCATTTTCACTCGCCACAAATTCATAAGGCAAACTAGAATAACGAGACTTAACATCAACAAGGCTACGACCAATTAAGCGTTTTACTGAAATCACCGTATTTTTGGGATCAAGTGAGGCTTGTTCAAAGGCTTCCAAACCAACTTTCTTCTCTGCAACGCCATAATGAACGACCGATGGCACAAGACTACGCTCTTGTTCATCATTAAGAATCACGGATTGTCCACTGCGCACGGATGCAACCAAAGAATTGGTTGTTCCCAAATCAATCCCAACGGCTAAACGATGTTGATGCGGTGCCGCAGCTTGTCCTGGTTCTGCAATTTGTAATAATGCCATATGCTATTTTCTACTGGTTATGCGACGGAATACGCCAAATCAAATTTATTTTTTTCTGCAAAGCTTGATTGGTAATGGGTTTCAATATTGACTTCGTGTTTTTGACGTTCATCAATCGCTATTTTTCTCTCTTCGCTTAAGTCAGGCGAGAATATAAAAATTTGATTACCATCCAATTGTTTCACATCATCTTGCCAATTTTGCCAAAATAGACCTTGATAAAAAGCCTCTAAATCACCATTCAATGTCCAAGCTAAAAATTCTGTATAAGTAAAATTTAAATTATGCCAAGTGACATCTTTTGGTGAAAAATAATAAATTTTGCCAAGGTTATCGCCTAACGAACCACCATTTAATGCAAAGTAACCGCCTATCACATCATCTGCAACCAATAAATATTTTGGTTTTTCGCCAGACTCACTAAAAGACTTACTAAAATTCCAATCCATCAATCCGCGCGGTAATTTAAAACTTCCTGAACCTAAAATACGCAACCAACCATAATGAATTAAAATTCCACCTGTTTCATAAATCACCGCCCCCATTGGTGATGATGTTGGCATTTGCATGGTAAAAAGTTCACGTTCTGCACTTGATTGATCTTTTTTAATGACATAACAATGATTACGTGCACTTTCAATCCATTGGGAAAGTATAGGCCAAGCAGAATTTTCTGGAGATATTAGTTGTTCAAGATTTTGCATAATATCAAGAGATATTGAGATATAGATCTATTACAGTTCAAAAAGGCGTTCTTCTACACGTTCAATTTCTTCAGAAAGCTTACGACTAAAACGTAATTTATCACACTGTTGAGATGCTTTCGTCCATTGTTGGGATGTCAGACTCTCCGAAAGTGCGGTTAATAATGACTGAGTTTCTTGTTTAATTTCTTTTGCAAAAACGTTTAATGCTTCTTCATCTTTCTGATCTTCAAGTTCTTCTAGTTGTTCTCGCCACTGTAACTGTTGCATTAAAAACGCCACATCTTGCGTACTTTTTTGTTCAAGATCCATCTGTTCACCCGTATTAAGCGCAATGATAGCTTCCGCTCGCAAAATTGGGTCTTTTAACGTTTTTAAGGCATCATTCACTTCGGTGGATTTTTGCATCGCAACGCGTTGTTCTAACGCACTGCTTGAGATAAAATTATCTGGATGTAAAGCCTTTTGTAATTCTAAATAACGTGTATTTAGCGCCTTCTCATCTAACTGAAAATCAACGGGTAAATCAAAAATTTGAAAAGGATTTAACATCAGATTATTACCTTAAACATGAAAACTTTCGCCACAGCCACAAGATTCTTTTACATTTGGATTATTGTATTGGAAGCCTTCATTTAAGCCTTCTTTCACATAATCCAACTCAATACCATTGAGATAAACTAAGCTTTTTGGATCAATAATAATATTCACACCGTGTTGTTCAAAAACTTGATCTTCTTCATTTAAGACATCAACAAATTCAAGCACATAAGCTAATCCAGAACAGCCTGATGTTTTCACTCCTAAACGCAAACCAATGCCTTTGCCACGATTATCCAAAAAAGCTTTCACTCGTTGAGCGGCTTTTTCTGTTAATGTAATACTCATATATCCCCCAAAACCACTAAAAGTGCGGTCAAAACTGACCGCACTTTTTCATATTATTCGCCTTTTTTGGATTTGTAATCAGCAATTGCCGCTTTAATTGCATCTTCCGCTAAAATGGAACAGTGTACTTTCACTGGTGGCAATTCTAACTCATCTGCAATTTGGCTATTTTTGATAGCACCTGCTTCTTCTAAAGATTTACCTTTCACCCACTCTGTAATTAATGAGCTAGATGCAATAGCAGAACCACAACCATAAGTCTTAAATTTTGCATCTTCAATAATGCCGTTATCATTTACTTTAATTTGTAACTGCATTACATCACCACAAGCTGGCGCACCCACCATGCCAGTACCAACATTGCTATCTTTTTTATCCATAGAACCCACATTGCGCGGATTTTCATAATGATCGATTACTTTTTCGCTATAAGCCATTTTAACTTTCCTTTTTTAAATCCTTGAGAAACGCCATTTAATAATAGCAGTTAGATCCTAGTGAGCTGACCACTCAATTGTACTAAGGTCGATGCCTTCTTTAAACATATCCCATAATGGCGATAATGCACGAAGTTTTTCCACCGCACCTTTTACTAAATTAATGGTGTAATCAATTTCTTCTTCAGTAGTGTAACGACCCAACGTAAAACGAATTGAACTGTGTGCCAATTCATCATTTAAACCAAGTGCGCGTAACACATAAGACGGCTCTAAGCTAGCTGATGTACAAGCTGAACCAGAAGATACTGCAATATCACGCAATGCCATCATTAAAGATTCACCTTCAACATAGTTAAAGCTAATATTTAAATTACTATCTAAACGGTGCTCCATTGAGCCATTTACGTAGGTTTCTTCAATATCTTTTAAACCATTATATAAACGATCACGAAGAGCTTTTAAACGTGGCATTTCAGATGCCATTTCTTCTTTTGCAATGCGATAAGCTTCGCCCATTCCCACGATTTGGTGAACAGGTAATGTACCTGAACGCATTCCACGCTCATGACCACCGCCATGAATAATCGCTTCTAAACGGATACGTGGTTTACGACGAACGTATAACGCACCAATACCTTTAGGCCCATAAAGTTTATGGCTAGACATAGATAATAAATCAACTGGCAACTCTTCCAAGTTAATCGCAACTTTGCCCACACTTTGAGTTGCATCCACATGGAAAATCGTTTTATTTGCACGACAAAGCTCACCAATAGCTTTGATATCTTGCAATACACCAATTTCATTATTGGCATGCATAATTGAAACTAAAATAGTATCTGGTCGAAGTGCGGCTTTAAATTTTTCTAAATCAATTAAACCATCAGACTCGGGTGATAAATAGGTCACTTCAAAACCTTCGCGCTCTAATTGACGACAAGTATCTAAGACGGCTTTATGCTCAGTTTTGCAAGTGATGATATGCTTACCTTTAGTTTGGTAAAAATGCGCAGCGCCTTTAATTGCAAGGTTATCTGATTCTGTCGCACCAGAAGTAAACACAATTTCACGAGAATCGGCACCAATAAGATCCGCAATTTGATTACGAGCCACGTCAACTGCTTCTTCTGCTTGCCAACCAAATTTATGCGAGCGAGAAGCTGGGTTACCGAATGTACCGTCAATGGTTAAAAATTCCATCATTTTCTTCGCAACACGCTCGTCCACAGGACAAGTTGCTGCATAATCTAAATAAATAGGTAATTTCATTTTTCACTCCTAAATCATTCTAAATTTGACCGCACTTTTAATGCATTTTGCACTGTACGGACTACTTTCCTTTATTGATTAACAATTAATAAATTCTCAAAATCGCTGTGAGTTTGGCGTTTTGACTCACGTTTACTCACCAATTCAGCCAAAGTAATTTCATTGAGAAAACTTTCAATACGATTACTCAGATCTTCCCACAATGTATGAGTTAAACATTCTACGCCATTTTGACAATTTTCACGACCAAGACATTTTGTCACATGAATATTTTCATTTACCGCTGAAATAATCATTCCCACTGAAATTTGGTCACTTGGTAAACCTAGCTGATAACCTCCGCCAGGTCCTCGAACACTTTTTACTAATCCATCACGGCGTAATTTAGCAAAAAGTTGTTCTAAATAAGATAACGAAATATGTTGACGTTCAGAAATATCTGCAAGGCTCACAGGACCTTTTTCTGCATTTAAAGCGATATCTAAAACCGCAGTGACTGCATAACGACCTTTCGATGTAAGTTTCATAAAGTGTTCCTAAAAAGTGATGTTGCAATATTTACATATCCTACTAAATCAGTCAATTAATCTACATCAAGATCAATCCGTTTTTCGACCGCACTTAGCATGCCATTTAAAATATTTAACTCATTTTTTTCAAGTTGAGCGCGATAATATAAACGCTTTAATTTATGCATAACACCTTGATTTTGAATGAATCCTAGTGACTGATATACACGCTCTGTGTGCTCAAAAAAATAAGCAAGCTGTTCTGCTGTTGGATAGCTTTGTTCTATTAAATAAAGTGAATTTTCCTTCTTATCTTGAGCTAAAAATGCCATGCGCAATTCATAGCTAATCAACTGTACCGCCATTGCTAAATTTAAAGAAGAATAATTAGGATTAGCCGGAATATTCAAATGGTAATGACATTTCAACAATTCTTCATTCGTTAATCCAATACGTTCACGACCAAACACAATAGCTATCTTACCTTCATGCGCTACAACTTTCTCTGCACATTCTCTAGGCTCGATCAAGGTACTTTGTAAATGACGTAAACGAGCACTTGTTCCAATCACCAAAGAGCAATCATCGACGGCTTCATCAAAACTATCGACAACCCTAGCATTTTTTACTATATCTTCTGCACCAGCTGAAAGAGCATAAGATTGTTCATCAACAGATTTTGGTGAAGCAAGACAAAGCTGGGTCAATCCCATTGTTTTCATTGCTCTAGCAGCAGAACCAATATTACCGCTATGTGAAGTCTCAATTAAAACAATACAAATATTTTCCAACATAATGATGTCCGACTAAAATTTAGGGATATTCTACCACAATAACCGCTAAAAATAGTCAAGAATTTAAGCAAATTAAAGAAATTTAAAATATTAGAGATAAATAATAAGAATGGTGGGTTGTGAGAGGCTCGAACTCTCGACCGACGGATTAAGAGTCCGCTGCTCTACCAACTGAGCTAACAACCCAACTGGACAACTAAATCAGAGAGTGGTGGGTCGTGAAGGATTCGAACCTTCGACCAACGGATTAAAAGTCCGCTGCTCTACCGACTGAGCTAACGACCCACTGTGTTGATGAATTAATGATAGCGCATTTATTTTAGAATCAAAAGAATAAATTCATTCTTTCAAACTAATTGGTTAAATTACAAACGATGAAAACAAAACAGGATCCAATAAAATGAATCCTGTTTTTCAAGTATTAGAAATACTAAGAATTAGTATGCTAACACTGCACGACGGTTTTTAGAATATGCAGCTTCATCGTGACCTAATACTGCAGGTTTTTCTTCACCGTAAGATACTGTGCCTAATTTACCAGCATCAACACCTTTACCAGCTAAATAACCTTTAACTGCATCTGCACGACGTTGACCTAACGCAATGTTGTATTCTGGTGTACCGCGTTCGTCAGTGTTACCTTCTACTAATACTTTAGCAGCTGGAGTTGCATTTAAATATGCTGCGTGTGCATCTAAGATTTGAACGTATTCACCTTCGATATTGTATTTGTCAAAACCGAAATATACGGTGTTGTAACGTTGTTGAAGATCAGAAACAGAGTAACCGCCAAAAGTTTGGCCTGCACCATTGCCTGCTGCATCGTTGTTAGATGAACTACAAGCAGCTAATGCTGCTACAGAACCTGCAACTAATAATGATTTAACAAATTTGTTCATTAGATTTCTCCTCAATGAGTTTTCTTTATTTAGTTAAGTATGGCGACCAAGCAGGAAATTTCACTTGGCCATTACTTCCTGGAAGGCTCGCTTTGAAGCGACCATCTGCAGAAACTAATTGTAGCACCTTTCCTAAGCCTTGTGTAGAGCTATAAATAATCATAATTCCATTTGGTGAAAGACTTGGACTTTCGCCTAAGAAAGACGTACTAAGTACTTCTGATGCACCAGATGCGAGATCTTGTTTAACAACATTATTGTTTCCATTAATCATCACAAGGGTTTTGCCATCAGCGCTAATTTGTGCACTACCGCGACCACCAACCGGTGTAGCACCACCACCGTTTGCACTCATACGATAAACTTGTGGTGAACCACTTCTATCGGATGTAAATAAAATTGAGCTACCGTCTGGAGACCAAGATGGTTCTGTATTATTACCTGCACCACGAGTTAATTGAGTCGGAGTGCCGCCGTGAGAGCTCATCACGTAAATATTTAATGAGCCATCCTGTGAAGAGGCGAAGGCTAAACGTGAACCATCTGGAGAGAATGCAGGAGCACCATTATGTCCAGGGAAAGAAGCCACCACTTTACGAGCACCAGAATTTAAATCTTGTACAACAAGTTGTGATTTTTTATTTTCAAAAGACACATAAGCTAAACGTTGACCATCTGGAGACCAAGCTGGTGACATAATTGGTTGAGAGCTACGATTTACGATAAATTGATTATAGCCATCGTAGTCTGCAACACGAACTTCATAGGGTTGTGAACCGCCATTTTTTTGCACAACATAAGCGATACGAGTTCTAAAAGCACCACGAATCGCAGTTAATTTTTCAAAAACTTCATCACTAACAGTATGAGCACCATAGCGTAACCATTTATTTGTCACTGTATAGCTATTTTGCATTAATACCGCTCCAGGCGTACCTGATGCACCAACGGTGTCAATTAATTGATAAGTAATACTATAACCATTACCAGACGGAACAACTTGTCCGACCACAATTGCGTCAATTCCAATATTAGACCAAGCTTCAGGATTTACTTCAGCAGCTGAAGTTGGACGTTGAGGCATCTGAGACACTGCAATAGGATTAAACTTACCACTGTTACGTAAATCATCAGCAACAATTTTGCTGATATCTTCTGGTGCAGACCCAGCAAATGGCACAACAGCTATAGGACGTGCACCATCAACCCCTTCATCAATTACAATGCGAACTTCATCATCAGCGAATGCATTGTTTGCAACAGCAAGTACAATCGCTAATACGCTCACTAAACGTTTTAATAATTTCATTTTGTTACCTTTAAAATTTAACAATAAATTTTTCTAAAGAATTATCGAATATCAAAGTCAATAATTGGCGATTTATATTTCTCATAAATAGCATCCGATGGAGCTGCAGGAACTTTTTTCGTTCTAGCCACCGCACTTAATGCTGCTGTACAAATATCATCAGGACCTGAAATTTTTTGATATCCCAAGATTGTTCCATCTCGACTCAATTGAATTTTAATACGACAAACTTTTCCTGCAAAACTTGGATCTTTTAAGAAACGACGTTGAATCTCTTTCTTAATCACTCCAGCGTATTGATCTCCTACTTTGCCACCATCGCCAGAACCAAGCGCAGCACCGCTACCTTGAGTTCCACCTTTATTCGCATTTCCGCCTTTAGATGCACTACCGCCACCAATATCTCCGCCATTTAAAAAATCATCTAAACTGGCTTGGTCCGCTTTTTGTTTTACTGCATCCGCTTTAGCTTTAGCATCTGCCGCAGCCTTAGCTTTTTTCGCCTCTGCAGCAGCTTTAGCTTCTGCATCAACTTTTGCCTTAGCATCAGCAGCAGCCTTAGCTTTTGCATCTGCTTCAGCTTTCGCTTTAGCCTCAGCTTTTGCTTTAGCAGCGGCTTCAGCTTTTTCCTTGGCTTCTGCCTCTTGTTTTGCTTTTTGTGCTGCAAGTTCTGCTGCTTTAGCTTTCGCCTCTTCTTCAGCTTGTTTTGCTGCTGCAGCTAAACGTTTAGCTTCTGCATCTGCTTTTAATTTTGCAGCTTCAGCCGCTTGTTTAGCTTTTGCCTCTTCAGCTTGTTTCTGTTTTTCCAACGCTTCTTGGCGAGCTTGCTCTTGTTGTTTTTTTATTTCTTGCTGACGTTGCTGTTCTTGCTGACGTTTTAACTCTTCTTGTCGTTGAACTTCCTGTTGACGCTTAATCTCTTCTTGATTAGGTTGTTGCGGTTTTTCTTCAACAACGGGTTCTAGACGTTTCTGTTTATCTGATTGCCCTTTTTTCTGTTGTTGAATTCTACCCCATTCTTGCGCTGCAGAGCCAGTATCGACCATTACTGCCCCCATAGCATCACCATCACCTTCACCACCACCCATAATTTCAACTGTATGGTAGAAAGAGCTGACAATCAACAATCCAAACAAAACAAGGTGCATCACTATAGAAATAACAAATGCATTTGCGCCTTTTTTTTGTCGATTATTTCGCACGGTTACCTACTTAGTTAAATTGGGTTTGTCATTAAACCAACAGATTTAATTCCAGCAAGGTGGAGCAGATTAAGTGCTTTAATCACTTCTTCATAGGGAACTTCCTTAGCTCCACCCACTAAAAATAGTGTGTTATTATCCTTATCAAATTCTTGTCGAGATAACTGTGTCACCATTTCTTCCGTTAACCCTTCTTGACGTTCTCCGCCAATAGAAATCGCATATTGTCCAATCCCTGAAACTTCAAGAATTACCGGCACTTTATCTTCATTAGATACATTTTGACTTTGCACTGAATCCGGCAATTCCACTTGTACGCTTTGGCTAATAATTGGTGCTGTTGCCATAAAGATCAACACAAGCACCAACAATACATCCAAAAACGGGACAATATTAATTTCAGATTTAATATCTTTACGCTGACGACGAGCCATAATTCAAATCTCTCTTATTTTTCACCGCACTTAACGAAAGAGTGCGGTGTATTTTTTCTATATTTTAGTGTGGTGCTTTGCCGAAAGCTTGGCGATGTAAAATCGTCGTAAATTCATCAATAAAGTTACCATAATTCTGTTCAATAGCATTCACACGTAAACTTAAACGGTTATAAGCCATTACAGCTGGAATCGCAGCAAACAAACCGATTGCAGTAGCAATCAACGCCTCCGCAATACCAGGAGCAACCATTTGTAAAGTTGCTTGTTTAGCACCACTTAATGCCATAAAAGCGTGCATAATACCCCAAACGGTTCCAAATAAACCAATATAAGGGCTAACAGAAGCTACTGTAGCCAAAAATGGTACGCGGCTTTCAAGGCTTTCAACTTCACGATTCATTGTAAGATTCATTGCTCGCGTAGTTCCTTTAATAATCGCTTCAGGCGCATCAGGATTCACTTGTTTCAAGCGAGAAAACTCTTTGAAACCAACAAAGAAAATTTGCTCACTACCCGTTAAAATATCACGACGATTTGATAATCCTTCATATAGCTTATTCAAATCTTCACCAGACCAGAAACGGTCTTCAAAAGTATTCGCTTCTTTTAAAGCAGCCGTTAAAACTCGGCTACGTTGAATAATAATTGCCCAAGAAATAATTGAGAATGAAATCAAAATCACAATTACAAGTTGAACAACAATACTTGCTTTTAGAAAAAGATCTAAAAAATTCAATTCTGCAGTCATTGCATACTCCGAAAAGTTTATTTTAGGTTGTAAAACGCAGCTTTTACTTCTTTAGGAAGCGCCACAGGTTTCATATTGCCAAGATGAACACTGGCTACCTTGACTGTAGCCTTTGATAACATCACCGTATCACGCATAAGTCGTTGCTCAAAAAGGATTGTTGCACCTTTTATCTCTATGACATCTGTTTCTACCGTGAGTAAATCATCCAATTTTGCCGCAACGCAATAATCAATAGCGAGCGATTTGACAACAAACGCGAGTTGTTGTTCTTGTAATAAAGTTTGCTGCGTAAAATTTAACGCTCTCAAATATTCTGTTCTAGCCCGCTCAAAAAAATGCAAATAACGAGCATGATACACAACGCCACCAGCATCAGTATCTTCATAATATACTCGAACGGGAAGAGAGAAGGTTTTTTCTGACATTATTAAGCTTTGCCAATCGCAATAGGTCGGATATTTTAGAACCTGTTTTTTAGATAAGCAATATGCCGAAGAAAAAAATCATCCTCGTAAATAAAAATGCTCTACAGCACTAATCAATATAATGATATAAGCGATATAAGGTAAGAAAATTAGTTTCCAAATTACGTTTTTAATTTCAAATCCTATTCCATGAATCCAAACCGTAATCAATCCCCAAAAGATCATCAAAATCCACCAAGGGGAATCATTTCGTAACAACGTTGAAAAATTATCAGCATTAAAGAAAAATACGGCTGTTAATCCTAGCGCTAAAATAAATGAAAGGGTTCGAAACGAACCCTTATTAATTAATTGATAGAGTGAATGAATCATATTACTCGTCAAACTTTCCTGCTTTTTCTTTTCCAATGGTTAATTTCGCACTGGTAAATATAGCTAATAGCACACCCACTACCCAAATTACATATAACATATTAATCTCCTTAGTATAATGAGTGTTTATTTTCATCAATGAAATTCGCATCTAAGCGACCAAACATCTTCGAATAAGACCAAATAGTATAAACCAAAGAAATAGCCACAAAGATAAGTGCAAAAATCAACATTAACGTTAATGTTAATTCACTTGATGTCGCATCCCACATTAACAAACTTTGCTCAGGATGTGAGCTGGAAGGCATCACAAATGGGAACATAGATACTGCAGCAGTAATAATCACGCCAGCCATTGTTAATGCAGAGAAAAAGAATGCGAAACCACAACGATTGGCTTTAGAAAATGCCGCATTTAATAATGCAGCAACTACTGCTAATGCAGGGAAAATCCAAAGAATTGGCATTTCATTGAAATTTCTAAACCACGCACCAGTTTCAACAGCAACTTCTTTATTCATTGGAGAAGATGGCGCGTAGTGATCCACAACACTCGTTACTACATAACCCTCTTTAAAGTATAACCATGCTCCAGCTAATACGAATGCAATTAAAGTCACAATAGCACCGATTTGGCTTACTGAACGAGCGCGATCACGCAATTCTTCGGTTGTTTTCATTTGTAACCAGTTCGCACCGTGAGTCACAAGCATTGATAAGCTAATAACACCACACAATAATGCAAATGGATTTAATAATTCAAAGAATGAACCGGTATAAGTTACTTGAGTCAATTCGTTGAAATGGAATGGAACGCCTTGTAATAAATTACCAAAAGCCACCCCAAATACTAATGATGGTACAAAACCACCTGCGAATAGTCCCCAATCCCAAACAGAACGCCAAGTCGGGTTATCAATCTTTGCACGATATTCAAAACCCAATGGGCGCAAGAATAACGCAGCTAAAACCAATACTAAAGCGATGTAGAAACCTGAGAATGAAACTGCATATACAATTGGCCATGCCGCAAATACTGCGCCGCCTGCAGTTAATAACCAAACTTGGTTGCCATCCCAATGGGGGGCAATAGAGTTGATCATAATACGGCGTTCCACTTCTTTTTTGCCTGTTACAGGTAAAAGTGCGGTCACGCCCATATCGAATCCGTCGGTAACAGAAAAACCGATCAACAATACAATAACTAACACCCACCAAATAAAACGTAGAAATTCATAATCAATCATAATTCATCTCCTGCTTATTTAGATGATTGTTCAAAGTAGTATTTGCCGGTTTTTAACGCACTTGGACCCAAACGCGCATATTTAAACATCAAATACATCTCAACAATAATGAACGCAAGATAAAGCGCACAAATTAAACCAATAGAGAACCATAAATCGCCAGTACTTAACTGAGACGCCGACACTCCAACAGGTAAAACTTCATAAATCGCCCATGGTTGACGACCAGACTCAGCTAAGAACCAACCAAATTCAATTGCTAAGATTGGCAATGGGATACTCCAAAGCAATGCTTTAAGCAATAAGCGAGAAGAAGTGACTTTGTTACGTAAATTTTGAACAAATGCGCCGAAGGTCAGTAAAATAATTAAACCACCGGCTGCTAACATCCCACGGAATGCCCAGAAGTTAGGACCTACGTTTGGAATAGTATCGCGAGCAGCTTGTTTAATTTGTTCATCTGTTGCATCTACAACTTTATCTGTGTAACGTTTTAATAATAAACCAAAACCTAAATCACCTTTTACTTCATCAAATTTTGCTTTAGTTTCTGGATTTACGTGGCCTGCTGATTTTTTCTCTGCTTTTAATTGCGTGAATAAATCGTAAGCTACCATACCGTTACGAACACGACCTTCATTTTTCGCTTGAATATCTTTCAAACCAACAATTTCAGTATCTAAAGAACGCGTTGCAATTAAACCACCCAAATATGGGATCTCAACCGCAAAATCATTTTTCATTTCTGCAGTATTTGGAATTGCAACTGGATGAAATGGAGCTGGTGCAGGATGAGTTTCAAACTCAGCTTCCATTGCAGCCAATTTCACAGGTTGTGCTTTACCAATATCGTAACCTGATTCATCCCCCATAATTAACACAGCCGATGCAGCGATAAAACCAAAGGTTGCAGCAACAGAGAATGAACGTTTGGCAAAACCAATATCACGACCTTTTAATAAATAGAATGCACTAATACCTAATACAAACATTGCACCAGTCGAATAACCTGCTGTTAACGTGTGCAAGAATTTACTTTGGGCAACTGGATTTAGCCAAAGGTCTAAGAAGCTCGTCATTTCCATACGTACTGTCTCAAAATTAAATTCTGAGCCAGCTGGAGACTGCATCCAACCATTAGCAACTAAAATCCACATTGCAGATAAGTTCGAACCGAAAGCTACGCAATATGTAGCAAGTAAGTGTTTACCTTTAGTTAAACGATCCCAACCAAAGAAGAATAACCCCACAAAAGTTGATTCTAAGAAAAAGGCTAGTAACGCTTCAATTGCTAATGGCGCACCAAAAATATCACCTACATAATGAGAATAATAAGACCAGTTAGTACCGAATTGGAATTCCATAATGATACCGGTGGTCACCCCAAGGGCGAAGTTAATACCAAATAACTTACCCCAGAATCTTGTCATATCTTTATAAACTTCTTTGCCTGTCGCCACATAAATGGTTTCCATAATCACAAGGACGAATGACAAACCTAATGTCAGCGGCACGAAAATGAAGTGATACAACGCAGTTAAAGCAAACTGCAAGCGAGAAAGGTCAACAACGTCCAACATTCTCAACTCCTCTGTATAAACAACCTTAGTTCCAACAATGATTAAAAAGGCAAAGCCTTAAATAATCCCTAATCACTCAACTCCAATTAGCTAAGTTTAAATTGGTTTATCTACATAATCATTCTCAAATGGTTAAAAAAACACCAATCATTATAGAGATAAGCCAAATTGGCGGGTATTCTACTACTAAACATAAGTATAAAAAACAGTAAAAACGATATCTAGATCACATTTTTGACATAAGACATAAAATACCTATTATTTATTAAAAATAATTTAATTGATATAAATCAATTTTGCTATTTTTTGCACAAAAATATGTATTACACGTGATCCTTATCACAATTTAGAACAAGAAATGACTTCAAAAGCTAGACATACTAAGTATATTTTGCTATTTTCCCGCCTAGTTTAATTTTTAGATTTCATAATAAAGAGAAACAGGAACTTAAAATGAAAAAAACATTCCTTATTTTAACCGCACTTTTCTCTGCTGTATCAACCTCTACTTTTGCATCAAATATTCTGCCACAACAATGTGAACAACTATTTAAAGAAACAGAGAATTTGATTGCGCAAGCAGAAAAACAACCTGGCACACATACACAGGTAGGAAAAATTAAAAATAAGTTAAACCAAAGCAAACAACAGATTCTTCAAATGGAATTAGCGACTCAGTTAAAAAGTTGTGAAGTAGGTTTAGCAAAATTAAGTAATTTGAAAAGTTATAGTGAGTAATTAAAAAAACTTATTGAATATGCTCTGTCACAAAAAATTAGGCTATTAAATCAAGGATTGAGTTCTGTAATCTATAGGACCTAGTCCTTTTAGTTTACATTGAATACTCTCATGATTATTGCTATAATAAATGTACTTATAGATCGTTTTTTTCAAGTTGCTCAAAAGAGTTAAATTGTTTTCCATCGTAGCACTCCGTTTTTAACCTCCAAAAGAAGCTATCCATCGCCTAATTATCTAAACAGTTTCCTTTTCTCGACTTCTCGACATACTTTATTGAATACCATTTTCAATAGGATTTCTCGATAACCTCTCATTTGATATAGCCCCTGGTAAGTACAGTATTTTTATCCTAACTTTTCCCCTTAATGTTCAATATATTCATCATACTTTGGACTTTCTTATGATTAATGTTGAGTTTTTTCTTAGCTCCAAGGTAATATGGCAATTACCATAAAATTTATAATTGTCATAATAAATCTGCGTAATTTGTTGTGATATTACACTATCCTTATCCATTTTTCTTTCAAATGATAAAAGAAAACACTACGTGCCAAATTCATTAAATCAAGCAATATCTGAAGCGGAAAGTCCATCCTTAATACCTTGCCGATTGTAGCTTTTTCTGGATTTTTTGCTGCTTGAGACCTACAACTTTTTTAGAATAGTATTCTCTGCATGAAGTTTGAGGCTCTCTAATTACAATGATTCTTCTCGTGTTTTGAGCTTAGGTGATATTTGAGGTAGTTAGGTTTAATACTCGGATGACCTTTAATTTTAGGAATTAAGCCGTTTATACTTCGTCTTTCAAAGGCTTGCAACAATTGACTGATTATCCCTGAACTGGCAATACCGAAATGCAAACAGCAGATTCTGCAGAACATTTCGATTTCTTAACCGCTTGAACAGCCGAAAAGTTAAATTCGGGAGAATACGTTTGTTTTTATCAAAAACTGATAACCAATTGGTTATAAAGTAATTAAATTGTTTAATCCAACGATTTAATGTTTGTCTAGAAAGTTGAAAATGCTTTCAGCTGAGAGAACAATTTTTACTGTGTTGATGATAAAAATTGAACACTTGTTGTTTGAAAGATTGGTTGTATTTAGTCATAAAAAATCTGCACTTTAACCAGTTGGTTGTTTAGTCCAACTTTTAGAGTGCAGATCAAATTTTCACCGCTCTTTTTTCTTAACTAGGATTAGATTTGTGTTAAATCTACATTTTTGGTTTCTTTTGACGCTAATAATGCCAATAGCGTCATGAGGGCATTGATTGCTAAATAAATACCTACGCCCATCACACCAAATGATGCATTAATTTTTAAAGAAATCATCGCCGCAATCGTTGCACCAATAATGGATGCCAAATTATAGGCGAGAGATGCGCCTGAATAACGCACTTCCGTTGGGAATAATTCTGGTAATAGCGCAGCCATTGGACCAAATGTCATCCCCATGATCGCCATACCAATTACTAAAAATGCAAATACACTCATTGGTGTACCATTTTCTAAGAAGAATGGCATTGTTAAACCGAGTACGCCAACAGCTACGGTCACCCAAATCAACCATTTACGGCGACCAATTTTATCGGCATAAACACCAGAAATACTGATAAAAATACCAAATACAATAGCACTAATTAATAACAAGCCAGTAAATGTATTTGCTGGGATGCCTAAGCCAAGCGCATAACCTGCTTCAGAAATCTTTGGTGCTGTTCGAGAATATGCCTGAGCAAAAGCCGTCATAATGTAAAACAGAGAATAAGTTGCAACCATGATAAATGTGCCAATAATCATTGGTTTTAAGTGTTTAGTAAAAACAACACTCACTGGAGCATTCAATTTTTTGCCTTTTTGCTCCGCTTCCACAAATACATGGCTTTCATGCAAAGTTAACCGAACATATAAGCCGACAGCGACCAATAAAACGGAAGACACAAACGGAATGCGCCATGCCCATTCCACAAGAGCATCTTGCCCGAGGAAATAGCTGACTAAGAAAAATGTTGCATTTGCTACAAATAAGCCGATTGGCGCACCTAATTGAGGAAAAGTACCGTACCAAGCTCGTTTGCCTTCTGGTGCATTTTCTGTTGCGACTAAAGCTGCACCACCCCATTCACCACCTAGTCCAATTCCTTGACCAACACGGCATACGCAAAGCAAAATCGGTGCCCAGATACCGATTTGAGCATAGTTAGGAAGTAAGCCAATTACTACTGTTGAACCACCCATTAAAACAAGGGAGGCAACCAAGGTTTTTTTACGACCGATTTTATCGCCAAAGTGACCAAATAATGCAGAACCAATAGGACGAGCAAAAAATGCTAAAGCAAGCGTAGAAAGAGAAAGTAAATCATTAGAAAGCGGATCATCGCTATGGAAGAATTGCGTATTGAAAACTAATACAGCGGCAGCCGCATAGATATAATAATCAAAAAATTCGATTGCCGTACCGACCATCGAGGCTAACGCCACTTTCATCGGATTATTACGAAGTTGTGTAGACATTGTGTTTCCTTAGTAGTTTATTATAAAGAGAAAGGATTGAATCCTAGCACTTTAACTAAGATCTAGCAATTTTTAATATGCAATTTTCTATTTTTTCAGAGAAATATTTTGAATTTTCTAAATGTGAGTTATGCCCAGCGGAAGGAATGGTTACTAAATCTATTTGATTTTCTTTGGCTAAAACCTGGAACTTATGATCTCGTTCGCCACAAAAATAAAAAAATGGCAAAGAACTTAACCGCACTTTTTCACTAAAATCACGTTGTTTAGATAGACTTGTCGCCATCAGCATCTTGCCAATATTTTCACCGCAATTTGATTTTCGTTTTTCAACTAACTGCAGTCTTTCTTCTGCAGTCAAATGAGAAAATACGGGCTGTTGATACCAATCATTTAATACATTTTCTGGCGATTCTTGTACAAAACGTTGCGCCCAAGCAAAATCCTGCTGAAAACGAGCCTGCTTTTCTTCGTCGTTTTTTAAACCTAGATTCGCCCCTTCTAAAATAACACCTTGCAAATTAGATCTTTCCACCTGAGCTTGCAGCGCATAATACAAAGCAATCCGTCCGCCTAAAGAATACCCAACAAGAAAATACGGTTCATTTTTCACCGCACTTTTGATTTGCTGCTCTAAATACTCCGCCGTTTCTTCAAAATTTGTGACTTCAATACCTTTAGCTTGCCCGTGAAAAGGTAAATCTAGCGCAATACAATTAAAGTGCGGTAGATTTTCAATGACTTTTTGCCAGTCCTCTTTTGCACCAAGAAGTCCGTGAAGAAAAATGATGTTTATCATTGAAAGGATTATTGAGAGAAAATAATAAAATATGGCAGGACTAAAGCCTGCCTACGGAATACTTAAGCACCAATCACTGCGTGGCTAATTTGCTCAATTAAGCGTTTATACAAACTACTACCATCACTCGGATTCGTTTTAATTTCAATTAACGTTGCCTTGCGACGACTATAAGCCTGTTTAACAACAGAATTGAGATCAGCCCAAGTATAAGGATGAGCATATTTAAGATCAAACATTGCGGCAATTTGAGAAAAATCACCATTATGCGGTAATCGATAAAACTGATCTTTGACTTGTTCATCCACAGGTAACATATCAAAAATCGCGCCGCCATTATTATTGATCACAAAGATTACCGTTGGTTGCGTAACGTTTTTGAATAATGCGAAAGAATTCAAATCATATAAAGTGGACGTATCGCCAATCACCGCAACAACAGGTTTATTTGAACCAATACCAATTCCAGCAGCCGTAGCCAACAAACCATCAATTCCACTCGCGCCACGATTGGTATAAACAGGATAACTTTCTGGTAATTGAGTTAGCGCATCAACCAGACGAACAAGTAAACTATTACCTAAAAATAAAACACCGTTATAAGGTAAAAGTGTTGGTAAACGTAATGCAAGCGAGGCTTCCGTTAAATTTCCGCCTACTTGCTGTTCAATAAAGGTAGCACAGAATTTAGATAAAGCTAACGGCTCAAGCAACCAAGGCTTTTGGCGTAAAGGAGGATGCGCACGCAACCAATGATGTGCTTTAGCATTGAATCTTGTCAATGAATGATGGTAAGGATCTAATGCTTTACCGCTTTGTTCAACCAACCAAAATTCACCTTTAAAAGCCTGTAAGAATTGATTAATTCGCTTACTAATAAAGCGTGCACCAAATTGAATCACAATATCAGCTTGCAGAAGTTTTTCACGAACAGTTTGGTTTGCGAGCCAAATATCTTCATAAGGCATCGTTGGAACAACACCAGATTGAATATCCGTCAGTAACACCCAGCCCATAGAGCTTGCCCAAGAATTAATTCCCATCGCTTGTTCTGCAGGCAATTGACCAACCACAACGACACCGCGTTTGGTACGCCAATGATCCCAGTTTTCATGCATTAATACTTCGTTCTGTTGCGCTTCTATATTCATCCAAGACTTAGTTTGAATTAACCAGCGTTGTAACGGCAGCAGCCAAGGGTGAGAATCTACAGCCTCATCAGTTGCATCATAAAGTGGCTCGGCAAATGGTACATTAATATGAACAACGCCACCTTGTTGTTTTTGTTGGAAGGCTGCCTGTTCAAGTAGAGAAATCAACCATTGCGCAGAATAATCAGCGTTCGGTTTAGGTAAATTAACATTTGCAACTGGATACTGACCAAACATATTTTGCTGCAAAATAGCTTGATTTGCACCGCACTCCCAAAGTTCTGGTGGACGATCAGCAGTTAAAATAAATAAACTTATATCTGTTTGACGTGCTTCAATAATTGCGGGATAAAGGTTTGCAGTCGCCGTACCTGATGTCACAATAATTGCAACAGGTGATTGAGTTACCTTAGCAATACCCAAGGCAAAAAAACCTAAACCGCGTTCGTCAAAATGTGTATGACAAGTGACTGAACCCGAATTTTGCAAACGTACGGCTTCAAGAGTTAAAGGTGTCGAACGCGAACCTGGCGCGAGACAAACGTGAGAAACTCCTTGGCGTACCAAGGTTTCTAAAATCACTTTCGACCAACAACGATTAAACACGCTTACCGACATTTTTTTCTCCGTTATCATTTCTCTTCTGCAAACAAGGAAATTAACCCTGCCGCTTTACGTTCAATTTCTTTCCATTCTTCCAATGGCTGCGAGCCTGCCACAATGCCCGCGCCAGCAAATACTCGAATACGATGACCTTCAATAAAGGCAGAGCGAATCGCTACACAAAACTCTGAACATACATCGCTCATCACACCCAATGTTCCCGCATACCAGCCTCGATCAAAGGTTTCAATTTCTGACAAAATCATTTTGGCTTGTTGCTGTGGCAAACCAGATACCGCAGCTGTAGGATGAATCGCTTTTAATATATTTACATCTGCATAATGTGCGGTCAAATTTGCACGAATTTTACGAATCAAATGTTGTACTTTACGTAACGGTTTCAATTCCACATTACTCACATCAAAACTTTCTACTTGCTTACGTAAATTCTGCGAAATATCTTCTACAACCAACCAATTTTCTTTTAAATTTTTCTCATCATTTAATAACCAATTGGCTTGAGATTTGGTTTCTTCCTCACTTTCAGAAACCAATGCTGTCCCCGCCAAAGCTTCGGTTAGCAATAAGTTATACTCTCGAGCAAATAGGCGTTCTGGCGTAGAACCAACAAAAACCGAATGAGGCTTTTCAGCCCACAAAAAATGATAACAACCTTGATTTTGTTTTTCGCTTTCTGCTAAAAAATCATACGCATTAATCGCTTGCTTTAAATGAAAAGTGGTTTCATTGGCTAATACAATTTTTGTTAGTTCCCCACTTTTAACTTCTACCAAAGCCTGATTTACCCAATCACACCAAGTTCTTTCGTTAGCTCGAGGAGCTGTATGCAAAGGAATTTGTTTTGGCAAAACAGAAAGTGCGGTGATATTTTCAAAAGTTTTGAGATAAGCTAAGGAATCATTAGCACTTTGTTCATCTTTCACAAAAAATGATACCGACGCACCTTTCTCATCCTGTTCAACAAGAATTTTGGGTAATACAAATTGTGCGCTACCTTGAAATTGCAAACCGCCTACCAGTGGGAAACCGCTTTCTTCAATAAACTCTTGTGCTAAATTTAACTGTGAAAATGACCTATCTTCACCAAGGGCAGCCAATGCTTTTGGTTCATCACGAAAATGTAAATAAAATTGTGGATACGCAGATTGACCTTTCAGCCACGCCAACAAATCGACTTTGTCCAGTTTCACCTGAAAACGGACAAGTTCATTCGTTGATTGCTGTAAATATGCGTGAATTTGCGATTTTAACTCGCCTATTGCCTGCGCTAAATAACTCATTAGATTTTGTTTTAAATACACAAAAAATTAGCCGTATTCTACCGCAGATTATTAATGACAAAAAATTTTTTTACAAAATCTTTTCAATATTGAAAATTCAGCGTAAATTAACCGCACTTTTCTCGAAAAATTTATTAGATACAAAAGGATTTCACTATGAGATTATTCCCAAAATCCGACAAATTAGAACATGTATGTTATGACATTCGCGGGCCAGTGCACAAAGAAGCACTACGCTTAGAAGAAGAAGGAAATAAAATTTTAAAACTTAATATCGGCAATCCCGCACCTTTCGGCTTTGAAGCACCAGATGAAATTTTGGTCGATGTATTACGTAATTTGCCGTCAGCGCAAGGCTACTGTGATTCAAAAGGTTTATATTCTGCTCGTAAAGCAATTGTTCAATATTATCAATCAAAAGGGATTCACGGAGCGACCGTCAATGATGTATATATCGGCAACGGCGTATCTGAGCTTATCACAATGGCCATGCAAGCATTACTCAATGATGGCGATGAGGTACTTGTGCCGATGCCTGATTATCCGCTTTGGACTGCTGCGGTAACACTTTCTGGCGGTAAAGCTGTTCATTACCTTTGTGATGAAGAAGCAAATTGGTTCCCCGCTATTGATGATATTAAAGCCAAAGTGAATGCAAAGACTAAAGCGATTGTTATCATCAACCCAAACAACCCAACTGGTGCAGTGTATAGCAAAGAATTATTACAAGAAATTGTGGAAATCGCTCGCCAAAATAATTTGATTATCTTCGCTGACGAAATCTACGACAAAATTCTATACGATGGTGCGGTGCATCATCACATTGCCGCGCTTGCTCCTGATTTATTAACGGTTACGCTGAATGGGTTATCAAAAGCTTATCGAGTTGCGGGCTTCCGCCAAGGCTGGATGATTTTGAACGGACCAAAACATAATGCGAAAGGTTATATTGAAGGCTTGGATATGCTGGCATCAATGCGTTTATGCGCCAACGTACCAATGCAACATGCAATTCAAACCGCACTTGGTGGCTATCAAAGTATTAATGAATTTATTTTACCGGGCGGTCGATTACTTGAGCAACGAAATAAAGCCTATGATCTCATCACTCAAATTCCAGGCATTACTTGCGTGAAACCAATGGGGGCGATGTATATGTTCCCGAAAATTGATGTGAAAAAATTCAATATTCACAGTGATGAAAAAATGGTGCTGGATTTACTTCGCCAAGAAAAAGTATTACTTGTGCACGGTAAAGGATTTAATTGGCATTCACCTGATCACTTCCGTGTAGTGACCCTTCCTTATGTGAATCAGCTTGAAGAAGCCATTACAAAATTAGCAAGATTTTTGTCGGACTACCGTCAATAACGTATGCCTTGACAAAATTACGAAGGGGACTAAATGATCTGACCCCAAAAAGTTAGACTGATTTAGTTCAAGGACTGAGTTCTGTAATTCACAGGGCTGAGTCCTTTTAGTTTCCCCTGAATGCGCTCATGGTTGTAATAATGAATGTACTCATGAATCGTTTTTTCGAGTTGTTCGAAAGTATCAGACTGTTTCCCCTAGTAACACTCCGTTTTTAACCATCCAAAGAAACGCTCCATTGTCGCATTATCTAAATAATTTCCTTTTCTCGATATACGCTGTCGAATACCATTTTTCAATTGAATTTTTTGATAATCTATCATTTGATATTGCCGGATGTAAGTAAGGCCTGTTACCCACTTTTTATTCGGTCGTCTTACGGTAAAGTTGCGTTTTAACACATTATCAGAAATACGACATATTTCCTTTGGAAAGTGCGGTATTTTTGTCTCTTACATTCCTCTTTAATGTTCAAAATATATTCATCATACATTGGACTTTCCTATGATTTATGTTTAGTTTTTTCTTAGCTCTAGAGTAATACGACGATAATACATTTGTTTCTTGCCCATTACTGATAATCCGTTCATTCCACTATGATTAAATTGTTTAATCCTGAGTCTTAATGTTTTACCAATAAGATGCAAATATTTTTCGTGAAAGAACTGTTTTTACTGTGTTGAAGATAAAAATCTATCTCTTGTTATTTGGAGAATGGAGTGTATTTAGTCATAAAAAATCTACACCTTAATCGGTTGATTATTTAGTCCAACTTTTGGGGTGCAGATCATTTTTAGTGGTTAAATTTATCTAGTCTGATAATTTCTGCAGACCGAAATGGCGATAAGTTTGTGATGTTGCAATACGACCACGCGGCGTTCTTTGTAGAAACCCCTGTTGAATCAAATAAGGCTCTAACACATCTTCAATGGTATCACGTTCTTCACCAATTGCAGCAGCAAGATTATCCAGCCCTACTGGCCCGCCATCAAAACGCTCAATAACTGCAGATAATAATTTTCTATCTAAATAATCAAATCCGGCATCGTCTACATCCAACATTGAAAGCGCTTGTTTTGCCACATCTACCGAAATTACTCCCCCATTGCGCACATCTGCATAATCACGCACACGTCGTAATAAACGGTTTGCAATTCGAGGCGTGCCTCGTGAACGACGAGCCACCTCAAAAGCAGCTTGCTGTTCTAATTCGAGATTCAAACACCCCGCACTTCTTGCAACGATAGATGTTAAATCTTCTACAGAATAGAATTCCAAACGTTGCACAATACCAAAACGATCACGCAATGGCGAAGTCAGAGAACCCGCCCTAGTCGTCGCGCCAACCAAAGTAAAAGGTGGCAAATCTAATTTAATAGAACGAGCAGCAGGCCCCTCACCAATCATAATATCCAATTGATAGTCTTCCATTGCGGGATAAAGAACTTCTTCAATAGCAGGGGAAAGTCGATGAATTTCATCAATAAATAACACATCATGCGGTTCAAGATTGGTTAGCATTGCGGCTAAATCTCCGGCCTTTTCCAATACAGGCCCTGACGTCGTGCGAATATTCACGCCCATTTCATTTGCCACAATATTAGCAAGCGTGGTTTTTCCCAAGCCAGGAGGGCCAAAAATCAATAAATGATCCAAGGCATCTTGACGTAGCTTGGCTGCCTTGATGAAAATATCCATCTGCTCGCGTACTTGCGGCTGACCAACATAATCCGCTAATAATTTAGGACGAATAGCACGGTCAATAACATCTTCATCAAGCTTAGCTTGCCCGCTAATAATTCTATCTGCTTCAATCATGTCTCACCTACAGTGCGGCTTTTAAAGCTTCGCGGATAACTTGTTCACTGGTTAAGTCAGGTTTAGCTACTCGTTTCACCATTTTTTCTGCTTCTGAAGGTTTATAACCTAGAGCAATCAAGGCAGAAATAGCTTCATCAGATGAACTTTCTGAGTGGGATTCAATGGATGGAACTGACGGAATATGGGTACTTTCTACAAAGAAATCGCTTTGTTTTACGCCTTTGAATTTACCTTTGAGTTCAACTAACAAACGCTCAGCTGTTTTTTTACCAACACCAGGAATTTTGGTGAGTTTAGAAAGCTCTTCTCTCTCTATCGCATAAGCAAATTGTTCAACCGACATGGCGGATAAAATCGCTAAGGCTAATTTAGGCCCCACCCCATTTGTTTTAATTAATTCACGAAATAAAGTGCGGTCTGTTTTTTGGGCAAATCCAAAGAGTAAGTGAGCATCTTCCCGAACAACAAGATGGGTGAATAAAGTAGTTTCTTGACCAATTTCTGGTAAATCATAGAAACTTGTCATAGGCAAAAGCAATTCATAGCCTACGCCTTGCACATTGAGTAAAATTTCTGGAGGTTGTTTTTCTAAAAGAATGCCTTGTAAGCGACCGATCATAATTCTTCCGAATGATAAAAAACTTAACACATAGAATAAAATAAAACTGGACGAACATCCAGTTAAATTTTTAATCTAAAGCGTCCTCGGCTATATCTGGTCTTTAAAAGTGCGGTCATTTTTTCTTGCGTTTCTGTCATTTTCACAGAATTGGCAATATGTAAAGAATGTTGGATAGAATGCGCATGTGTAATTGCGATAGCCAAGGCATCCGCGGCATCGGCTTGAGGTTTGTCTGACAACTTCAAAATACGAGTCACCATTTCTTGCACTTGCACTTTATCTGCAGAACCAATGCCCACAACCGTTTGTTTTACTAAACGTGCGGCATATTCAAAAACAGGTAGATCATGATTTACTGCCGCAACAATCGCCGTGCCGCGAGCCTGCCCGAGTTTCAAGGCTGAATCAGCATTCTTCGCCATAAACACTTGCTCAATCGCAAACATATCAGGCTGAAATTGCGTGATGATTTCAGTTACTCCAGCATAAATGCGTTTCAAACGGGTTGGTAAATCTTCAACTTGAGTACGAATTGCGCCACTTCCAAGATATTCCAAATGTCTTCCTGTTTGACGAATCACACCGTAACCAGTTACGCGAGAGCCTGGATCAATACCTAAAATAATGCTCATAATTTCTATAAAAAATGGGTAATTAAATTACCCATTTATTTACATTTATTAAAGTTTAGATGCCACTTCGTCACTGATTTCACCGTTGTGATATACGTTTTGTACGTCATCACAATCTTCCAACATATCAATTAAACGAAGTAATTTTGGTGCAGTTTCAATATCAAGATCAACGGTTGTTGATGGAATCATCGTTACTTCAGCTTCTTGTACTTTAAAGCCCGCTGCTTCAATGCCATCACGCACTGAACCTAAATCTTCCCAAGCGGTATAGATTTCAAATGAACCATCATCTTGTGGTTGAATATCATCAGCACCCGCTTCGATAGCCGCTTCAGTTAATGCATCTTCATCTGCTTGTTCAATTAAAATTAAACCTTTTTTGCTAAATAAATAACCAACAGAACCTTCTGTTCCCAAGTTACCACCACATTTAGTAAAACTTGGGCGCACTTGTGAGATCGTACGGTTTGCATTATCACTTAAACATTCAACCATAACCGCTGTACCGCCTGGGCCATAACCTTCATAGATTTTGGTTTCCATATTGGTGTCATCACCACCGCCTACACCACGATCAATAGCGCGGTTAATAGTATCGCGTGTCATGTTATTGCTAAGCGCTTTATCTACTGCTGCACGTAAACGCGGGTTAGCACTCACATCGCCACCACCAATTTTAGCTGCGGTAACAAGTTCACGAATTAATTTAGTAAAAATTTTACCGCGTTGTGCATCTTGTGCTGCTTTGCGGTGTTTAATATTAGCCCACTTACTATGGCCTGCCATGTTGTTTTCCTTCTATTTATCTTTAAGAATATATTTTCTAATTGCTTCCGCATTATTGGAAGATTTTGTCATTTGGATTGCTTGTTCAGGGGAAACCCATTGATATGCCAAATGCTCACTTAATACTGGTTCGAATTCTTGCTCCATTGCCAACAAAAACCAATGTTCACGGCAATGCGTCACATTCGGTGCGTATTTATATCGGAAATGTGGAAAAATTTCAAATTCTATGCTCTCTTTGCAATCAAAAAGTGCGGTGGAATTTTCCGAAATTTCTAACCTAGCTTCTTCCCAAAGCTCTCGAATTGCTGTGTTTTTTGGTATTTCATCACGTTCAATGGTGCCCGTAACAGACTGCCAAAAGTCAGGATCATCTCGGCGTTGGAGCATTAAAACTCGGTTTGTATCTTTAGCGTAAATTACAACGAGAACAGATTGATTATTTTTGTATTGCATCATTAAAAATGCGGCCAAATCTGACCGCACTTAATTCCTAATATTTCAAACTTATTCTGCTTTAACGACAGAAATCGCCAACTCTTCCAACGCTTGCGGATTCGCAAAACTAGGTGCTTCTGTCATTAAACACGCCGCTGCCGTTGTTTTCGGGAAGGCAATCACATCACGGATATTTTCAGTGCCAGTTAAAAGCATGGTTAAACGGTCTAAACCGAATGCTAAACCTGCATGTGGAGGAGTACCGAATTTTAATGCATCTAATAAGAAACCAAATTTTTCACGTTGTTCTTGTTCATTGATACCAAGAATGCGGAATACGGTTTGTTGCATTTTCGGATCGAAAATACGGACGGAACCACCACCGACTTCATAGCCGTTGATCACCACATCATAAGCATTTGCTACCGCACTTGTCGGATCGGCTTCTAATTGCTCTGGACTAAAATCTTTTGGTGAAGTGAATGGGTGATGCATTGCTGCAAGATTACCCTCTTCATCACGTTCAAACATTGGGAAATCGATCACCCAAAGCGGTTGCCATTCGTCTAAACGAGTTAACCCTAAATCGCGACCAAGTTTCAAACGCAATGCGCCCATTGCATCAGTAGTGGTTTGCCATTTATCTGCACCGAAGAATAAGATATCGCCGGTTTGTGCATTCACACGTTCTGCTAACGCTTTCCATACATCTTCATTTAAGAATTTCGCAATCGGGCTTTGTACGCCTTCAAGACCTGCATTAATATCGTTTACTTTCGCCCAAGCTAAACCTTTTGCACCGTAAATACCAACAAATTGTGTATATTCATCAATTTGTTTACGGGTGATTTCTGTACCATTTGGTACACGAATCACTGCAACACGGCCATTTGGATTGTTTGCTGGCTCATTAAATACTTTAAAATCAACGTCTTTTACGATATCTGCCACATCGACCATTTCTAATGGGTTACGCAAATCAGGTTTATCAGAACCGAAACGGGTCATTGCTTCTTGCCAGGTCATTTGTGGGAATTTATCTAAATCCACACCGGCAATCTGTTGCCATAAACCGTGTATCATACGTTCCATAATCTCACGCACTTCTGGTGCGGTTAAGAAAGAGGTTTCCACATCGATTTGAGTAAACTCAGGCTGACGGTCCGCACGTAAATCTTCATCACGGAAACATTTCACAATTTGATAATAACGGTCAAAACCAGACATCATCAAAAGCTGTTTGAAAAGCTGTGGTGATTGTGGCAATGCATAGAATTTGCCTTTATGTACACGGCTTGGCACTAAATAGTCACGCGCACCTTCTGGCGTTGCCTTGGTAAGCATTGGGGTTTCAATATCAAGGAAACCATTATCATCCATGAAACGACGTACAAAACTGGTGATTTTTGCACGGGTTTTCAAACGTTGAGCCATTTCTGGACGACGTAAATCTAAATAACGATATTTTAAACGTTGTTCTTCAGTATTGTTTTGGTTAAAGTCGAGAGGTAACACATCAGAAGCATTGTAAACACGCAATTCTTTCGCTAACACTTCCACTTCGCCTGTTGCCATATTTTTATTGATTTGGTTTTCAGGACGCGCAATCACTTCACCTTTAATTTGGATACAGAATTCGTTACGTAACCCAGCAGCCGCTGTCAATGCGGCTTGATATTTCGGATCAAAACAAACTTGCACTATGCCATCACGATCGCGCATATCAATAAAAATTAAGCCACCTAAATCACGACGGCGGTGAACCCAACCGCTTAATGTTACCTCTTGTCCGATATTGTTACGGTTTAATGCTCCGCAATAATGTGTACGCATCATATTCAATTCCTTAACTCTCTATAAAAATGGAAAAATACCGCAGAATTATACGGAAAAAGGCGCGTCTTTTAAATCTTAAACGGAAATTTATTTGACCCCTTGAAAACTTTCCTTAAAATGACCGTACTTTTTAAATATTTTCTAATCTGTAGGGTGTGGAAAGTTGAAAAAACACACATCCCACACACAATGTAAACCATGAAAGATACTATTTTTTCCACTCCCATTGAAAAACTCGGCGATTTTACCTTTGATGAAAACGTTGCCGAAGTCTTTCCAGATATGATTCAGCGCTCCGTGCCTGGCTATTCCAACATTATTACGGCAATCGGTATGCTGGCAGAACGTTTCGTTACTGCTGATAGTAATGTTTATGATCTTGGGTGCTCACGAGGTGCGGCCACACTTTCGGCACGTCGAAATATTCATCAACCAAATGTAAAAATTATTGGCATCGATAATTCTCAACCTATGGTTGAACGTTGTCGCCAACATATTGCGGCATATCATAGTGAGGTACCTGTAGAAATTCTCTGTGACGATATTCGCCACGTTGAGATTAAAAATGCCTCAATGGTCATTCTCAACTTTACCTTGCAATTTTTACCGCCTGAAGATCGTATCGCATTGCTTACCAAAATCTATGAAGGTTTAAATCCAAATGGCGTACTCGTGTTATCAGAAAAATTCCGTTTTGAAGATGAAAAGGTAAATGAGCTACTGATTGATCTCCACCACCAATTCAAACGCGCTAATGGTTATAGCGAACTTGAAGTGAGTCAGAAACGTACCGCACTTGAAAATGTGATGCGTACAGATTCTATCGAGACACACAAAGTGCGGTTAAAAAACGTAGGATTTTCACAAGTAGAACTTTGGTTCCAATGCTTTAATTTTGGCTCAATGATTGCAGTTAAATAATTCATAACAAATTTATTTAATTCAACTTTTTTATGGCATAATGCCCGCATTTTTTATCAAAAAAGGATTAAACCAATGCGAATTTTACACACTATGTTACGCGTGGGCGATTTAGATCGTTCAATCAAATTTTATCAAGATGTTTTAGGTATGCGCTTATTACGCACCAGTGAAAACCCAGAATACAAATATACGCTGGCTTTTTTAGGTTACGAAGATGGCGAAAGTGCGGCAGAAATTGAATTAACATACAACTGGGGCGTAGATAAATATGAACACGGCACAGCGTATGGACATATCGCTATCGGCGTAGATGATATTTATGCGACTTGTGAAGCTGTTCGCGCAAGCGGTGGGAACGTTACTCGCGAAGCCGGGCCAGTTAAAGGTGGCTCAACCGTCATTGCTTTTGTTGAGGATCCAGATGGTTATAAAATTGAATTTATCGAAAACAAAAGTACTAAATCTGGTTTAGGCAACTAAAGTGCGGTCAATTTTTATTGTATTTTTAATAACGTAGGGATTCCTGCGTTATTTTATTTTAAGAGATAGATTATGTCCGATTCTCAAGAAATCCCTTATCACAACCAATTAAAAAATCGCTTTCGTGGCTATTTTCCCGTCATAATTGATGTTGAAACTGCAGGTTTTGATGCAAAAAAAGATGCGTTACTCGAACTGGCCGCCATCACATTAAAAATGGATGAAAACGGTTATTTACATCCTGATCAGAAATGCCATTTTCATATCGAGCCTTTTGAAGGCGCAAATATTAATCCAGAATCCTTGAAATTTAATGGCATTGATATTCACAATCCATTACGTGGCGCAGTGTCTGAACTCGATGCAATCACAGGGCTATTTCAAATGGTGCGTAGAGGACAAAAAGATGCGGATTGCCAACGTTCTATCATTGTGGCGCACAATGCTGCTTTTGACCAAAGTTTTGTAATGGCTGCCGCTGAACGTACCGGCGTAAAACGTAATCCCTTCCACCCTTTTGGAATGTTTGACACGGCAAGTTTAGCAGGGTTGATGTTTGGTCAAACTGTGCTTGTTAAAGCCTGTCTTGCCGCTAAAATCCCGTTTGATGGGAAACAAGCTCACTCTGCGCTATACGACACCGAACGTACAGCGGAATTATTCTGTTATATGGTTAATCATTTAAAAGATTTAGGTGGTTTCCCACATATTGCTTCTGAACTAGAACAGGAAAAAACAACTGAAAAAGAGACCGCACTTTAAGAAAAATAAAAAAGTGGTTGCAATAGTTTTATTTTTCCAGTAGTTTAAAAGCAATTCTTATTTGGAGATAAAAAATGAACATTATCCGTCGTCACCATCATCACCATTCAACTGAATAATCTTTCAGGTTTTTGGTGTGCTTGGAAGATTTCTTCCGAGCTGACAGGATAATAAAATCTTACCCCTCGGAAGGCAACTTTCGAGGGGTTTTGTTTTATTACAACACAGGAGTCATCAATGCAACGACATCATCATTATTTATTCGACAATCAAAAATTTTAAAGTAAAGTATTCACCATTTAATAATTCACAAGGAAAAATACAATGTTAACAAATCCCGTTGTTATTTCGATTATCGTTTTACTCGCACTAAGTTTGCTACGTATTAACGTGATTATTGCATTAGTTATTGCCGCACTCACTGCTGGGCTCTGTGGCGATCTAGGTTTAAGCAAAACAATTGAAACCTTCACCGGAGGTTTAGGTGGTGGCGCTGAAGTCGCGATGAACTATGCGATGCTTGGTGCATTCGCGATTGCGATTTCTAAATCAGGTATTACCGATTTAATTGCCTATAAGATTATCACTAAAATGAATAAAACACCAAGCTCTAGCAATTTGACTTGGTTTAAATATTTAATTTTGGGTGTATTGGTATTATTCGCCATTTCTTCACAGAACCTACTTCCTGTACACATTGCTTTTATTCCGATTGTCGTGCCGCCTCTGCTTGCTATTTTTAATCGTCTACAAATAGACCGTCGCGCTGTAGCCTGTGTCCTCACATTTGGCTTAACCGCAACTTATATGTTACTTCCTGTTGGCTTTGGTAAAATCTTTATCGAAAGTATTTTGGTAAAAAATATCAATCAAGCAGGTGCGGCTCTTGGTTTACAAACAAATGTTGCTCAAGTATCCCTCGCGATGTTATTGCCCGTAATTGGAATGATTTTAGGATTGCTCACCGCAATATTCATTACTTATCGCAAACCAAGAGAATATGATGTAACTATTCAAGAACCAACCACAAAAGAAATTGAAGCACACATCGCGAACATAAAACCAAAACAAATCACTGCAAGTTTAATCGCCATTGTAGCGACCTTCGCAATACAATTAGTGACAAGTTCAACCATTATTGGTGGTTTAGTTGGGATAGTCATTTTCGCAATATTTGGCATTTTCAAATTGAAAGAAAGTAACGATATTTTCCAACAAGGTTTACGTTTAATGGCAATGATTGGATTTGTTATGATTGCGGCATCCGGTTTTGCTAATGTGATTAATGCAACAACGGGTGTAACAGATTTAGTTCAAAGCTTAAGTAATGGTGCGATTCAAAGTAAAGGTTTTGCCGCATTCTTAATGTTACTGGTCGGATTGTTGATTACAATGGGAATTGGGTCGTCATTCTCAACTGTGCCAATCATTGCCTCTATCTACGTGCCACTTTGTTTATCTTTTGGTTTCTCACCATTAGCCACCGTTTCAATCGTTGGTGTTGCGGCTGCATTAGGAGACGCAGGTTCCCCTGCATCTGACTCCACCTTAGGTCCAACATCAGGTTTAAATATGGATGGTAAACACGACCACATTTGGGACTCTGTTGTACCAACATTCCTACACTACAATATTCCATTATTAGCGTTTGGCTGGATTGCAGCAATGTACCTTTAACGATTATAATCCCCCAACTTGGGGGATTTTTTATGGACATTCAACAACTTATCCAGATCTTAGAGCAAAAAGTTCAGCGACTTTATCAAGCTCATTTATACAAACGAGAAGAAAAAATCTTCGCTAAATTTGACCGCACTTTGTTCAGTGAAAATGGACAGAATGTTTCCTTTTATCTAAAGGAAATCAATCAAACGCTAGATAGAATAAAGGCATTAGAATCTAACGATCTTAATCACTATAATTTTCTGGCAGAGCGTTTACTCGCCCAATGTTCCGTACTTTCAGAAGCCTTAACTCGCAAGAATACTCACCTAATAGCCCCCCAAACAACAAAACAAACCATTAAAAAATCTCAACATAACATTCATAAATTACCGCCAAGAGAACGGTTAGAAAAATACTATGAAGCATTAGAACGCTTGAATAAGCTTTATCAACAACATAAAGATTTGGCGCAGGCAGAAAAAAATAATGATGAAAAAATACGTTATGCTCAACTTGCAGAAGGTTATAAAAAACGTCAACAGAAATGCCAAGATGCAATCGATCTTTTAGAAGAATATTTGGTGTTTAAAGAAGAATTAGAAAACCGTGAAAATACGGCAAATAGATAATTAGAAATGAAAAAACTAATTCTCTCGAATTAGTTAACTTTGAAAAGTTGATGGCGGAGGAATAGGGATTCGAACCCTAGGAGGGCGTAAACCCTCGCCGGTTTTCAAGACCGGTGCCTTCAACCACTCGACCATTCCTCCGTGATTTAATGCGCACGCATAATACGTTTTTTGAGAAAGACCGTCAAGCAGAAATCATCTCATTTTTATCAAGTGACTATTTTTACTGCAACCCAAAAATAAAAAGAATTGACGTAATAAACATCACGCCAATTCTAATTTTTTATTTTAGATTACTCTGATTTTGCTCGGGTAGGCTCAGAATATACATGGCTAATCGCACTATGATGTCCTGCTGCCCCTTTACCGTGAAAATAATAGCGAGAATCTTGCCATTCAGTAATTGGGAAAGCTTCTGGCATTTCATCACTCGCTTTCGCCAAAGTCATCTCTGCTTTTGTATGAGTCACTGAAGAAATGGTACCTAAACGCCCATTAAACTCATAGGTACGAATAAAGGCTGGTTCATTTACAATTTCAGGCTCATTTACGGTAATCGTTGACTCAATAGACTCAACCGTTTCTTGAGGTTTATGAGAATTTAAACGCTCTAAAGATTCTTGTACTTTTTTCTGTACAGACTCATTAGCTGGCTGAGTAATAAAATCTAATGCTGGTTTTACTTCAAGAGATTTTTCTTCAACCACAATCCCCATTGCTGGCGTGATAAAACCTTTTTTAGTTTTTTCTTGCTCAAGCAATTCATCCACAGATAAGAAATTATTTTCTTTCGGAGTGTTCACTGTTGAATAGTCCACCCAAGCTTTTCCACTTGCCAATTCAGGTGAAGCCACTGCAGCAAATAATGGCATTGGCGATTTTGGCTCTTGATTACGGCGACGACGTTGATTATTCGCTGCACGTAAATGACGTGGAGTGCGGCGTTGGCGATCTTGACGTTCAGAACGTTCTTGGTTTTGACGAACTGGTTTTTCATCATCTTGAACGGACTGAACTTCGACAACCTCCACTTCTGGCATTTGTTCAACAATGCTTTCGTTATTTTCAACAACCACCTCATTATCTTCAACGCGCACGCGTTTACGTAAATCACGACGTTGACGGCGTTGAGTCACTTGCTCAGTTTTTTCATCCTGAGTCTCAAAAACAGGTGTAGAATTTACCGCACTTTCAGAGATACTTTCTTCCACTAAGTTACGACGCGGACGGCGTTGATTACGCTCGCGGATATTACGAACTTGTTCTTCGGTTCTTTCGGTTTCGTTATTTTCAGAACGTGGTCGACGAGAAGTACGGCGATCCTGTGGACGACGTTGATTACGATTAGAATTGCGCGAAGTGCGGTTATTTTTTGGTTTATTTTCTTCGGATTCAGAAGCAAACAAGCCTTTAATCTTCGCAATAATTTTCGCTAACAAAGACGGTTCATTCGATTTACGCTCAACTGGAGTCGGAGCAGCTTCAGAAATAGAAAGGGCCACTGCCGCACTTTCAACTGCGGGTTGTTCAGCAACAACGGTTGTTTCCACATTACGAGAAACAAGAGATTCCTCAGTGCTTTCATCTTTCTCACAGTGAATTTTCGCTAAGTTATAGCTCAATTCATTCACTTCTTCGCCATCGCGTAAGCGGAAAACGCTAAAGTGCGGTGTTTCCATTGCTTCATTTGGCGCAACAATAACATCTACATTGTGACGTTTTTCAATATTGCTAATTGCTTTACGTTTTTCGTTAAGAAGATAAGAAGCAATTTGTACAGGCACAATCGTATGCACTTGCTTGGTGTTTTCTTTTAATGCTTCTTCTTCGATTAAACGCAAGATAGACAAGGAAAGAGATTCGTTATCACGCACTTTACCTGTTCCTTGACAACGAGGACAAATGTGATGTGAAGACTCACCTAATGAAGGACTTAAACGCTGACGCGACATTTCTAACAAACCGAAACGAGAAATGCGGCTAATTTGAATGCGAGCACGATCTTGGCGAACGGCATCACGAATACGATTTTCCACTTCACGTTGGTGACGAACTGGCGTCATATCAATGAAATCGATAACAACTAAACCACCTAAGTCACGCAAGCGTAATTGACGCGCAATTTCATCTGCTGCCTCAAGGTTAGTATTCAATGCTGTTTCTTCAATATCACCACCACGAGTAGAACGCGCGGAGTTAATATCAATAGCAGTTAATGCTTCAGTTACATCAATAACGATTGAACCGCCAGAAGGTAAACGCACTTCACGTTGGAATGCGGACTCAATTTGAGATTCGATCTGATAGTGGCTGAAAAGAGGCACTTCACCTTGATAAAGTTTTACGCGATTGATGAAATCTGGGCGAACAAGTTTGATATGCTCTTTTGCTTTTTCAAACACTTTCGGGCTATCAATAAGGATCTCACCAATATCACGGCGCAAATAATCACGAATAGCGCGTACAATCACATCGCTTTCTTGATGAATTAAGAATGGAGCTGGACGGCTTTGTGAAGCCTGTTTAATTGCTTCCCAATGGTGAAGTAAAACTTTTAAGTCCCACTGCAACTCTTCTGGAGATTTCCCCACACCTGCAGTACGAACAATCAACCCCACGCCTTCAGGCACATCTAACGAACTTAATGCCTCTTTTAATTCAGTACGCTCATCCCCTTCGATACGACGAGAGATTCCACCTGCACGCGGATTGTTTGGCATAATGACCAAATAACTACCCGCAAGAGAAACGAAAGTGGTTAAGGCTGCGCCTTTGTTTCCGCGTTCTTCTTTATTAACTTGAACGATAACTTCTTGGCCTTCGTTCAAGATATCGCGAATATTCGGACGACCTTGGAAAACATAATCATCTGGAAAATATTCACGAGCAATTTCTTTTAATGGTAAAAAACCATGACGTTCTGCACCATAATCTACAAAAGCCGCTTCTAAGCTTGGCTCAACGCGAGTAATTTTCCCTTTGTAGATATTCGCTTTTTTTTGCTCATGTCCTGGGCTTTCAATATCCAGGTCAAATAAGCGCTGTCCGTCAACAAGTGCTACACGCAACTCTTCTTTTTGAGTCGCATTAATTAACATTCTTTTCATTGTCAATTCTCTTATTAAATTTTTAAAAGACCTCAAAATAAACCGCACTTTGCTTCGTTATCGACCTCGTGTTTCTCGCGCCAGTCAATCTCACGACTGTATGTTGCTGGGTGCATTGATAACGTTATTAAGCATAAATGTTTGCTTTATAAAACAACGCGATATTCCGCACGCGCTGCAAGCGGCTAATTTATTTTAAGAAAAATGTTGATTATCAATGTCTTATGCCGATTGCTGCATTGAGTTTTCACCAACAAAACTTATCCTTTTTTACGCAAATTCTTAGGCGCAAAAAGACGCCCTATTATCCATAGAAAACGATTAATTAGCAAGGTGAATATTACGTTCATAGAGTTACGTTAATAGTGCCTTTGTGATATGATTCGCGCCAATTTTCAAAAGGAAAAAAGATGACAGAACAAAACGAAAAAATCATTAATTCATCAGTAAAAATGCTGACAATTAGTGAAGATGAAAGCGGTCAACGTATCGATAATTATTTATTAGCAAAACTCAAAGGTGTGCCTAAAAGTTTAATTTATCGCATTGTGCGTAAAGGTGAAGTGCGGGTAAATAAAGGCCGTATTAAGCCAGAGTATAAATTGCAAACAGGTGATATCGTTCGCGTTCCGCCTGTGCGTGTGACTGAAAAAAACGATGCGTCGATTTCAAAAAATCTCAATAAAGTCGCCGCACTTGAAAATCAAATTTTGTTTGAAGATGATTGTTTGATTGTTTTAAATAAACCCTCAGGAATCGCTGTGCATGGCGGTAGTGGTTTAAATTTTGGTGTAATTGAAGCCTTGCGAGCATTGCGTCCAGAAGCGCGCTTTTTAGAACTAGTTCATCGACTGGATCGCGACACATCAGGCATTTTATTAATTGCTAAAAAACGTTCAGCATTGCGCAATTTACATGAACAACTTCGCATAAAAACTGTTCAAAAAGATTATTTAGCGTTAGTACGTGGGCAATGGCAATCCCATGTAAAAGTTGTTCAAGCACCTCTTTTGAAAAATGAATTATCCAGCGGAGAGCGCATTGTGCGTGTCAGCGAGCAAGGCAAACCATCTGAAACCCGATTTAGCATTGAAGAACGCTATACAAATGCTACGCTCGTGAAGGCTTCACCAGTAACAGGGCGTACACATCAAATTCGCGTACATACACAATATGCCGGACATCCCATTGCATTAGATGATAAATACGGCGATAAAGATTTTGATAAACAAATGAGCGAATTGGGATTGAGCCGTTTGTTCTTGCATGCCTTTTCAATTCGATTTGATCACCCTAAAAATGGTGAAACACTACGCTTCAATGCACCACTAGATCATAAAATGAAAGCAATTTTGCAAAAGTTACGGGAAAGCAAATAGACAACATTTGTGTTTATTGCTACACTTGCGCGCGGAGACAACTTGTTTCTATCAACAAAATTTCATAATAACGACAACAAAGGATAGCAAAATGGCAAAAGGACAATCTTTACAAGATCCTTATTTAAATGCGCTTCGTCGCGAACGCATTCCTGTATCAATCTACCTTGTAAACGGAATCAAACTTCAAGGTCAAATTGAATCATTCGATCAATTCGTGATTTTATTAAAAAACACTGTGAACCAAATGGTATATAAACACGCAATTTCAACCGTTGTGCCTGCGCGCTCTGTTTCTCATCACAATAGCAACCATCATGTAGCAACAACTGAAGCCGTTGAAAGCGTGGAAACTCAAGCAGAATAATCACAGCTCCATCAATGGATAATCAATATTTATTAAGTGCGGTTGAAAATTCTCTGGAAATTTCAACCGCACTTTCTTCATCTCAACAATCTGAAAAAACGCGTGATACCGCTATCGTGGTTCACGTTTTCTTTGCGCAAGATAAAAACATTGACGATCTACAAGAGTTCTTACTGCTCGCTGATTCTGCCAATGTAGATGTATTGGATACAATCACCACAAGCCGTAGCACTCCTCAAGCTAAATATTTTGTAGGTGAGGGAAAAGCTCAAGAAATTGCAGATGCAGTGCAATCACATAATGCTGATGTTGTGCTTTTTAACCATCAATTAACCCCAGCACAAACACGTAACTTAGAAAGTTTATGTCATTGTCGAGTAGTCGATCGCACTGGCGTCATTTTAGATATTTTTGCCCAACGAGCGCGTTCTCATGAGGGGAAATTACAGGTTGAACTTGCGCAACTAAAACACTTATCCACTCGATTAGTTCGTCGAAAAACAGGCTTAGATCAACAAAAAGGTGCGGTAGGATTACGCGGACCCGGTGAAACTCAATTAGAAACGGATCGTCGTTTGATTAAAGTGCGCATTTCTCAATTACAAAATCGATTGGCAAAAGTAGAGAAACAGCGCAATCAAAATCGCCAAACACGCCAAAAAGCAGACATTCCAACAATTTCACTTGTTGGCTACACCAATGCAGGGAAATCAACCTTATTTAATCGTTTAACCAACGCAGAGGTTTATGCCGCAGATCAGCTTTTTGCAACATTAGATCCAACTTTACGAAAATTACAGATTCAAGATGTAGGTACAGCAATTTTAGCGGATACAGTAGGATTTGTTCGACAGCTTCCACATGATCTTGTTTCAGCCTTTAAATCGACTTTACAAGAAACGGTAGAAGCCAGCCTATTACTCCACATCATTGATGCCGCTGACTCGCGAAAACAAGAAAATATCGATGCCGTCAATGATGTGCTAGAAGAAATTGGTGCAGGACAAGTGCCAGTGCTATTGGTATATAACAAAATTGATTTGTTAGAAAATGTTATACCGCATATCGAATACAATGATGAAAATCAGCCTATTGCAGTCTATCTCTCTGCGCAAGATGAGTTGGGTATTCATTTATTGTTTGAAGCTATTAAAGTGCGGTTAAAAAACGAGATACTTTCTCTTTCTTTAACTTTACAACCACACGAAGGCAAACTTCGCCATGCTTTTTATCAACTTGATTGTGTACGCCATGAACAAATTTCTGAACAAGGAGAATTCTTGTTAGATGTGCAGATTGATAAGATTATGTGGTTAAAGTTATGTAAGCAATTTTCTAAGTTAGCAGATATTAAAATACAATCGGACAATGCCTAATTTATAGAAAATTATTTTCCAATTCCATATTGTTTCAATTTATTCGCAATCGCAGTATGGGAAACGCCTAAACGTTGAGCTAATTTTCTCGTGCTTGGATATTCTGCATAAAATAATTTTAGAACTTGTGCCTCATAAGAACCGATAATTTCATCTAAGGTTTTATTTTCAAATTCATCCAAAGAAATCACCGCACTTTGTGGCGGAGCAAGATTTAAACTTTCGATAGTTAAATGATTATCTTGTACCAGAGAGCAGGCACGATAAAGAGTGTTATAAAGTTCACGAACATTCCCTTTCCAATCATATTTCTGCAAATAAAGAAGAAAATCTTTATCAAAGGTTGGTTTTGCAATTTTTAATTCTTCACTGATTTCCTGTAAAAAACCTTGTGCCAGTGGCTTGATATCAGCCATTCGTTCACATAATGCTGGAACATTAATAGTGAGAACATTTAAGCGATGAAACAAATCAGCACGAACTTTACCTTGATCAACAAGCAAATGGAGTGGAACCTGTGATGTGCAAATCACTCGTACGTTTGCATGATGTTCCTTCTCTTCACCTACTCGGCGGAAAGATCCATCTGTTAAAAAACGTAATAATTTAGCCTGTAAACCCAATGAAAGTTCTGCGATGCCATCTAGTAATACGGTTCCCTCATTCGCGTATTCAAAAAAACCAATGGTTTCACTGTCTCCAACTTTTCTACCAAACATTTCACTTTCTGCATCTTCATCAGGCAACCCCGCACAGTTTACTGCGATAAATTTTTTATCTCGACGTAAACTCTGGTAATGACAGGCTTTCGCCAACAAATCTTTTCCACTTCCAGTTTCGCCTTGAATTAACAAAGGCGCATCAAACATAGCAAAACGTTTTGCGTTTTCTACCGCACTTTTCATGGATTCACTTTGCACAATAAAACAATCGAAAGGTTTTTGAGGATCAAATTTGAAGGTTGTCATATATCGGAAATATGAGAGAAATAATATGTGATTATAATAGTTTTTTGACACAAAAGTGTAAACATTATTTTACATATGGGAAAAATAAAAATCTGGTAAATTTTGATTTTAGTTACTGATCCATAATGGCAATCGTATAGTAACAGCAAGCCCGCCTAGTGGGCTTTTTTCAGCCCAGACCTTTCCTTGATGCTCCTGAACAACATTAGACACAATCGCCAATCCAAGTCCTGTTCCGCCAGTCGTTCTAGTTCGCGTTTCATCAACTCGATAAAACGGTTTGAAGATTTTTTCAAATTCATCTGGATGCACTCCAGATCCGTTGTCATCTATACGGATCCTGAGAAATTCTTCTTCTTCTTCTTCTTCTTCTTGTATAAAAATATGAAGTTCGATCTTATCCTTGGTGTATTTGAGTGCATTTGTCACGATATTTTCAACCGCACTTTCCAGCAATCTAAAATTGCCGTTAAGTTGTAATTCATTTTTGGGTAAACGAATATTTGTGAGAAACGTTATACCTCGTTGCTCTGCCTCAAATTTGGCATCGTTGATAATATCAGTCCAAAGCGTATTGGCATAAAAAATATCCCGTTCAACTTGACTATTCATTTGATGGCGTGAAAGTAGAAGTAGCTCACTAATCATTTTATCCATTCGCCCTATTTCTCTTTCAATGCGTTTTACGCTCTCTGTTTCGCCACATTCATGGCGAACAAGCGCTGTAGCCAACTGTAAACGAGTGAGTGGTGTTTTTAATTCATGTGAAATAGATGAAAGTAGTGTTTGTTGATTAGAGATTAGATGATCGATAGAGGCCGCCATTCGATTAAAACTTTGACCAACTTGACGTAATTCTAATGGACCATTAGCCACTAAGCTCTTATCAATTTTAAAATTGCCTAATGCTACTGAATTCGCTGCTTCTTGCAAGCGAGAAATAGGCCTAATCAGCATTCTTGTAAACCACCAAAGCAATGGGCTAGTGATTAAAAGAATAATCAAAATCAATATAATGGGTCTATCAAAAACATAATTAAAGATCTCACGCTGTGGGTTAACGTAAGAAATAAAATACAAGGCATAAGAGGCTGTATCCCCTAAATAAACCTGGAACGGCCCTGAAAGCTGAAGCTCATTAAAATTTTTACGTTTAGGTTCTGAAAAATCGCCGGATACATCTGCAAATCTTCGGATATAAGGCGCTTCCTCTGGTAATTCACCGAGAATATTTTTAGTTTTTAAATTAATCAGAACAGGTCTAGAAGGTTGAAATTTATCTGAATGTAAAACAGGAACTTCTGAAATCAGTCCTTGTAATCGACCACTACGAACGGTATTCAGGATTTCTTTTTGATAATTAACAATATCTGATTCTTCTAGAGGGGAATAGAGTCTAAGATCGAGATTGGGTACCATGATCACAAGGCTCATCATGATAAAAAAAGAAAACCAGAACAGAGCAAATATTCTGATTGCAAGTTGATTTAAACTAAAAAGACTACGCAATTTCATAAAACTAAGTGACTAAAAGGTATCCTTTTCCGCGTAAGGTTCTCAACCAAGGCAATTTGCTTTCTCGCTCTGGTAATTTGCGTCTCAAATTAGATATATGCATATCAAGAGAGCGGTCGAACGGACTTAATGTTTTTCCTAGCACTTCTAAACTTAATTCTTCACGAGTAACAATATCCCCCTTTAATTCTATTAATCGCTGAAGGATCTTAAACTCATAATCGGTTAAATTTAAGTTTTCCTCACCATACATCGCAGTTTGGCGAGTCAAATATAAGGTTACGTTCTCAAAAGATAATATTTCTTTTTTATCGTCAACATTATTTGATGGCGACACACTTCGACGCAAAATCGCTCTAATTCTTGCAACTAATTCACGATCATTAAATGGTTTAGGCAAGTAATCATCCGCACCCAATTCTAAGCCTAATACGCGATCGATATCATCGCCTTTTGCTGTAAGCATCATCACTGCCACATTAGAGACTTTACGAATTTCTTTTAATGTATCAAGACCATTTAGTTTCGGCATCATCACATCAAGTAAAACCAACTCATGGCTTTCATCAAGTTTTTGTAATGCCTCTAATCCATTATTTGCTGTTTGAACATCAAACCCTTCTAGCGTTAAAAGGGATGAAAGTAATTCCGTCAATTCAACATCGTCATCAACGAGCAAGAGTTTTGACATTGGGGATTCCTTTTTATCAATAGTTCTTGTTGTAGTGCGGTGAAAATAGAAAGATTATTTCCAGAATTGCCACCAGCTTGATTTTGCTTTCTCACCAGTTTGAATAATGGTGTTGTTTTCGCCTTGTTGCGAAACTTCTGGCAAAGGTTTATCAAGATTGGTTTCTGTCACCATACCACGTTGATCAAATTTTACCGTGAAAGTGTGTTGAACAGGTGTTTCATAAGCACGTTGTTGTAAGAACACATAGTACCAAGTCTGACTATTATAAGGATCGATTAATACTGGCGTCCCCAACAAATATTGTACTTGTTGAGCAGTCATGCCTTCTTTAACTTGAGCAACTGTAGTCGCTTCTAAATAGTTGCCTTGTGGTACATCAATTCGATATACAACTTTTTCAACGGTGGAACAAGAGGCGACGCTTAATGCTAAAAAGGTTGCGCCTAAAAGTGTTTTAACTTGCATTTTCTTTACCTTATTTGTGCAAAAGTACTGTCAAATAATACCCAAGTTTGAGCATATTTCCAAATTAATTCTCTGATTTTAAAGCCTTTTGTAATTGATCTTTTAAATTCGGCGGTAAACCCTTGATAGTAAGCGTATCCGTCATTGGTTCCCATTGAATTCGAGTATTCAATAAATCAGCATCGAAACTAATACTCATCCCCTTTCCTGAACCAGTGAATTTCGTTAGGGATTTTAAAGTTGAACGTACTGGCGGAATGCTGTCTTCCAAGCCATAATTCTGTTCTCCCGCAAAGGTAACAAAAGGCTGTTCGTTTAGAGTGGGTAAGGAATCAGAAAGTTCCTGCAATTCAATTTCATCACCGCCTGCAAGTTGAGCTTTGCAATATTCAAACACTTGTTTTTTCACCGCTTGAGTTTGCTCTTTGTTGAGTTCGCCTTGATCGCAGTAATCACTCACTGCTTGCAATAAACACTGATTTTGTACTTGTGGATTTAATCCTTCTTCGGCACCTAAAAAATCCATGAAAAAATCACTAATTTTTCGACCAACACGGCCTTTTATGAAAGTTAAATAACGATTGGAGTTTGCATTCACCTGCAAATCCGTCAAATTAACTCTTGCCGCAATATCAAACTGAGTAATATCAAGATATTCTGTACGGCGAATATCTAAATGCTCATCGACTAACATACTATGACGGCTATCAAGCAATGCAATAAACAAGTAATCTGTCGCTAAGAAATTATATTGGCATAAAATCAAGGTTCCACTGTCTGCAAAGTTATATTTACCCAGCTCATCTGCAAGCAATTTTGTTGAATATTGACTAAAACCTAAAAACTCAATTTCTTGTTCCAATAAACGATTTAAATGTTGTGCAAAGATAGACTTTTCCTGAAACACACCAAAAGCCTTCGCTTTATTTTGATAGCCTTGATGAAGTTGCAACATCATTTGTTCTACTTCTGGCGTAATTGACAGCAACTCATCGCGTAATACGCTTTCCATTTTTATGCTGTCGCCATCCACATTTTTGACTAACTGATGCAAAACAATTTGATTAACAGTAATACTCATTTTTGTCACCTTTGAAAAATTTGCCGCAAATTATAACCGCACTTTTTCAGCAAGAAAAAAGAAATTATTTAGGTTCTACCAAATAATCGGGTATCATAAGCCAAATTTTTTGTTTTATTTTTAACATTATGGCTCAACATTCTAAATATTCTGATGCTCAATTAAGTGCAATTGTAAACGATATGATCACAGTGCTAGAAAAGCATAAAGCCCCTGTAGATCTATCCTTAATCGCACTGGGTAACATGGCGAGTAATTTATTAACCACCAGTGTGCCGCAAACTCAACGCGAGGCATTAGCTCAAGCGTTTTCAAATTCCTTAATTAATGCGGTAAAAACACGTTAATATGAAATGGATTAAAAAAGGCACCTTCAGCGGCAAACAATACCGCGATGACGTTTCACGAAAAATTTCGTGGGGCCATTGGTTTGCCTTTTTTAATATTATTGTTGCTATTCTTATTGGCACTCGTTATGCCTTTATCATTGACTGGCCAGATACTCTCGCAGGAAAACTTTATTTCTTTGTGAGTTTGCTCGGGCATTTCAGTTTCAATGTTTTTGCGTTGTACTTACTCATTGTCTTTCCACTGAGTTTTATTGTTAAAAATAACCGCACTTTTCGCGGATTAACCGTAATTTTTTCCACGATTTGTACAACCTTACTATTATTTGATACCGCCGTTTTCAATCGTTTTAATCTACATTTATCATCTATTGTATGGAATTTGCTGGTCAATCCAGAAAATGGTGAAATGTCACGCGATTGGCAAATATTCTTTGCACCAATGCCAATAATTTTACTGGCACAAATGTTATTTTCTCGCTGGAGTTGGGAAAAATTACGCAGTCTTGAACGCCAAAAATGGCTAAAAGGTACCGGTATATTCTTAACTGCAACATTCATTGCGACGCATTTAATTTATGCTTGGGCAGATGCTTATTTGTATCGTCCTATCACCATGCAACGATCTAATTTCCCTTTATCTTATCCAATGACAGCTCGTTCTTTTTTAGAAAAACACGGTTTCTTAGATGGAGAGGAATATACGCAAAAATTGGCGCAAGAAGGCCGTTTAGATGCCTTAAAAATTGATTATCCGAAAAAAGAACTCACTTATGCACCAATTACGCATAAACCTAATATTCTGATCGTAACGGTTTCAGGTTTGCGCCATGATGCGATTTCTAGTGAAAAGATGCCAAAACTTGCTGAATTTGCAACAAGTTCAACGGAATTCACTAATCATTACAGCACAGGTAATAGTAATAACGCAGGCTTGATTGGGTTATTTTACGGACTAAATGCAAATTACACCGATAGCATTTTAAGCAATCATACCCAATCTGTTTTAATCGAAAAATTACGTGCTGAAAATTATCAGTTAGGTTTATTTTCTGCTACAAATTTCAAAGATAGCGTCTTCCGCCAAGCATTATTTCGTGAAATGAAACTTTCATCGAATAAAACCAACAAACCAAATAATGAAAGTGCGGTAAAGAATCTCAATGATTTTATTAAAGCACAAAAAACTGACTCACCTTGGTTTGCTTATTTAGACTTAGCCTTGGAGGCTAAAAAACCATCAGATTATGACCGCACTTTGCAAGACATTGATTCTCTTTTAGCAAAAGCGTTAGAAAGTACACCGCTTGAAAATGCATTAGTTATCATCACATCAGAGCATGGTTTAACCTTTAATGAAATGAATGAAAAAGAGCGAGAAAACTACTTTGGGCGCGATGAAGTTCAAGTGCCATTGCTTGTATATTGGAAAGATTTACCAGTAGGCAAACAAAATGGATTAAGTAATCATGCGGATATTTTCTCTGCATTAATGCAAACAGTATTCCGTGTAGAAAACCCGTTGATGGATTATAGTCAGGGACGTAATCTCTTTGATCTTAAAGGGGATGATTGGGTACTTGCCTCTAATTTCCATTGGAATGTAGTGATTCAACCTGATGGAACACAATATCACATTGATCGCAAAGGTAATTACAAAAAATTCGATAAGGATTATATCGAGCAATCTTCAGACAGACCGCCACTTGGAATCTTCTTAGAAGCCTTCCAATTACAAAATTTCTTCTTTGAAAAATAATCTATAAGGGCATAAAAGAATAGATTTTTTGCCCTTAAGCCTTTATACTCACGATTCAGTTTAAGACTGAAAAATGTTATTAATGAAAATCCGTGAGTTTTTCATAACATTATCATAATGCTTCTCGCCGTACTTACAGCACCTTTCAATTAATACATTCTCGTCTTTTTATCCTTTCTTTTTTACGGAGTTTGTATGAAAAGCCATGTTCGTAGTTTTAAAACCTATATTCGCGATGAAATTATCAAAAAAGGCGGATGGGTAAATGCCCATGCACATGCTGACCGCGCTTTTACGATGACGCCAGAGAAAATTGGGATTTATCATAGTAGTAATTTGCAACAAAAATGGGATTTAGTGGATGAAGTAAAACGCACTTCCAGTGTTGATGATTATTACGCACGTTTTTGCCAGTCTATTGAATTAATGATATCCCAAGGTGTAACCGCATTTGGTACTTTTGTCGATATAGACCCAATTTGTGAAGATCGTGCAATTATTGCCGCCCACAAAGCTCGTGAAGTGTATAAACATGACATTATTTTGAAATTTGCCAATCAAACTTTAAAAGGGGTAATAGAACCCACTGCGCGTAAATGGTTTGATATTGGTGCAGAAATGGTAGATATGATTGGTGGCTTACCATATCGTGATGAATTGGATTATGGACGTGGCCTAGAGGCGATGGATATCTTGTTAGATAAGGCCAAATCTCTTGGAATTATGTGTCATGTACATGTCGACCAATTCAACAATCCAAGTGAAAAAGAAACTGAGCAACTTTGCGACAAAACCGTTGAACACGGAATGGAGGGGCGAGTTGTGGGTATCCACGGTATTTCCATTGGCTCACATTCGAAAGAATATCGCTACAAACTTTACGAAAAAATGCGTAAAGCCAAAATGATGATGATAGCCTGTCCGATGGCATGGATTGACAGTAATCGCAAAGAAGATCTTATGCCATTCCATAATGCACTCACGCCAGCAGATGAAATGATTCCCGAAGGTATCACTGTTGCCCTAGGCACAGATAATATTTGTGATTATATGGTTCCTCTATGTGAAGGTGATTTATGGCAAGAATTAAGCCTATTAGCTGCGGGTTGCCGTTTCCCACACTTAGATGAAATGGTCAACATCGCAAGTATTAACGGTCGTAAAGTGTTAGGACTAGAGCCAATTTAGCTTTTTATTCCGCCCAATCAAAAGTGCGGTCAAAATGGGCAACATTTAAAAGTTGATTCAAAAATCTAGCTTTTAAATGTTGCCCATTTTCGTTGTACTTTTGTGTTTTTTAACTTGCCAAAAAACAAAAAATAAATAAAATGAACGCTCATTCATTTTTGAGCAATTATTGCTCCTTATTTTACTCAAGGATCTTATGCGACAAGCTAAAACAGACTTAGCTGAACAGATTTTTTCAGCGACAGATCGTTTAATGGCAAAAGAAGGGTTGAATCAGCTGTCTATGCACAAACTTGCGAAAGAAGCAAATGTAGCCGCAGGAACGATTTACCTTTATTTCAAAAACAAAGATGAGTTGCTTGAACAATTTGCACACAGAGTGTTTTCAATGTTTATGGCAACGCTTGAAAAAGATTTTGATGAATCTAAGCCTTTTTTCGAACAGTATCGACAAATGTGGAAAAACATTTGGTATTTCTTACAAGAAAATCCCACCATTCTATCCAATTTAAAGCAATATGAATCTTTGCCTAATTTCAAGGATATTTGTAAAAACGTTAAAAATTGCCGTTGGGATTTATTTTGTCATCAAGCACAAAAAGCTGGCTTATTAGCTGAATTATCTGAAGATATTCTCTTTTTATTAAGTTTGAAAATGGCGATAAATTTAGCCTCTGATGCAAAATTTATCGATTTCGATCTTAAGCCTGAAATTTTAGAATCTGTGATTGAACGCTCTTGGCGTGCGATTCAGAAATAATTGTTGTTATTTTTATAACGGAGCTTTAAACATGAGTCAAACTCAACATCAAAGACCAAAACGCTCACATATTTTCTTTATGAAAATAATTTTAGTGGTATTTGTCTTAATTTTTGCCAGTGTCATCGGTTTTAATATGATAAAAGGTGTAATGATAAGCCGAGCCATTGCGGGAATGCCAGAACCTTCAAGCCCAGTGACCGCACTTGAAGTACAACCTCGTGAATGGACGCCAGTTATTAACACAACAGGTCTTGTGCGTCCAAATCAAGGTGCGATGCTCAGTACACAAAATGCAGGTACGATTTCTCAAGTGCTCGTGCAAAATGGCCAACAAGTGAAAAAAGGCGATTTACTCATTGAACTCGACAGTTCAGTAGAACATGCTAGCCTTCAAGCTGCACAGGCACAACTCCCAGCTCTTCGCCAAACTTATCAACGTTATGTGAATTTATTGAAAAGCAATGCTGTTTCACGACAAGAAATGGATAACGCAAAAGCTGCTTATGACGCGCAACTAGCCAATATTGAATCTCTAAAAGCAGCAATTGAACGCCGTAAAATCGTTGCACCATTTGATGGTAAAGCAGGTATTGTGAAAGTAAACGTTGGTCAATATGTGAATGTTGGAACAGAAATTGTGCGTGTAGAAGATACTAGCTCAATGAAAGTGGATTTTGCCCTTTCACAAAATGATTTAGATAAATTGCATATCGGTCAACGCGTCACAGCAACAACCGATGCTCGCTTGGGCGAAACATTTTCAGCTCGAATCACGGCTATTGAACCCGCTATTAATTCATCAACAGGTTTAGTTGATGTTCAGGCCACATTTGATCCTGAAGATGGACGTAAATTGCTTTCAGGTATGTTCTCTCGCTTACGCATAGCGCTTCCAACTGAAACAAATCAAGTTGTCGTTCCACAAGTAGCTATTAGCTACAACATGTATGGTGAAATTGCTTACTTACTCACACCATTATCTAATGAAGACAAAGAGAAAATGGCAGAGAATAAAAAATTAGATCGTTTATATCGAGCAAAACAAATCACTGTATTTACGAAAGATCGCCAAGGCATTTATTCTCAATTACAAGGTAATGAAGTAAAACCTGGTGATAAGATTATCACTGGTGGTCAACAAGGTATCGGCAATGGCAGTCTTGTAGAATGGATTGAAAAAGACATTGTAGGTGCAACAGAGCCAGTAAATAAAACTAACCTTTAATTAACTAGGAAATACGAATGAAATTTACCGATATATTTATTCGTCGTCCTGTTTTAGCGATTTCAATTAGCTTGCTTATTATTATTTTAGGTTTGCAAGCCATTTCGAAATTGGCAGTGCGTGAATACCCTAAAATGACCACCACGGTAATTACGGTAACAACCGCCTACCCTGGTGCCGATGCAAATCTAATTCAAGCATTTGTTACTTCTACATTAGAAGAATCTATCGCCCAAGCAGATAACATTGACTATATGTCATCCAGCAGTGCGCCAAATTCATCGACTATTACAGTCAAAATGAAACTGAATACCGATCCTGCTGGAGCACTTGCTGATGTATTGGCAAAAGTAAATGCTGTGCGTTCTGAATTACCAAGTGGAATTGAAGCACCAAGCGTCGCATCTTCCTCTGGTGGTACGGGGATTATGTATATAAGTTTCCGCTCCAACAAACTCGACTCAAGTCAAGTAACTGACTACATTAATCGTGTAGTCAAACCTCAATTCTTTACGATTGAAGGCGTGGCTGGAGTACAAGTATTTGGTGCAGCGGAATATGCATTACGTATTTGGCTAGATCCTCAAAAAATGGCGTCACAAAATCTTTCTGCGCCAACAGTAATGTCTGCCCTTTCTGCAAATAATGTACAAACTGCGGCTGGTAATGATAACGGCTACTATGTCACTTACCGCAACAAAGTTGAAACAACGACCAAATCCGTTGAGCAATTAGGTAACTTAATTGTTGCTTCTCGTGGTGATGATTTAGTACGCCTACGCGATATTGCGACCATTGAATTGAACAAAGAAAGCGATAATTCTCGTGCAACTGCAAATGGTGCAGATTCTGTTGTATTAGGCATTAATCCAACCTCATCGGCTAACCCATTAACCGTTGCAGAAAAAATCCGACCGCTCTTTGAAAATATTAAAAAGCAACTACCGGATAGTATGGAAACTGACATTCTTTATGACAGTACTATTGCGATTAATAGTTCAATCCATGAAGTAATTAAAACTATTGTGGAAGCAACTGTTATTGTATTAGTTGTTATTTTGATGTTTATCGGATCGCTTCGCGCAATTTTAATTCCAGTTCTCACCATTCCGATTTCGTTGATCGGTGTTTTAATGATGCTACAAAGTTTAGATTTTTCTATTAACTTAATGACATTATTAGCACTTATTCTCGCTATTGGTTTAGTCGTAGATGATGCGATTGTGGTGTTAGAAAACGTAGATCGCCATATTAAAGAAGGAGAAACACCATTCCGCGCTGCAATTATTGGTACTCGTGAAATTGCCGTGCCTGTAATTTCTATGACCATCGCATTGATCGCAGTTTATTCACCAATGGCTTTAATGGGTGGCATTACTGGCACATTGTTTAAAGAGTTTGCTTTAACCCTTGCTGGTGCGGTATTTATTTCTGGTATCGTGGCATTAACTTTATCGCCAATGATGAGTAGTAAGTTACTCAAATCTAATGCTAAACCAACATGGATGGAAGAACGCGTAGAACATACCTTAGGTAAAGTAAATCGTATTTACGAATACATGCTTGATCTCGTCATGCTCAATCGTAAATCAATGCTGGCTTTTGCGGTGGTGATTTTCTCCACGCTCCCATTTTTGTTTAATTCACTTTCTAGTGAATTAACGCCAAATGAAGATAAGGGTGCATTTATTGCGATTGGTAACGCGCCATCTAGTGTGAATGTGGATTACATTCAAAATGCAATGCAACCATATATGAAAAATGTAATGGAAACACCTGAAGTCTCTTTTGGTATGAGCATTGCTGGCGCGCCAACTTCTAATAGCTCGTTAAATATCATCACATTGAAAGACTGGAAAGAACGCTCACGCAAGCAATCTGCCGTAATGAATGAAATCAACGCAAAAGCGAAATCAATTCCAGAAGTCTCCGTATCTGCATTTAACTTTCCTGAAATTGATACAGGGGAACAAGGCCCTCCAATCGCTATTGTGTTAAAAACTGCTCAAGATTATAAATCGTTGGCAAATACCGCAGAAAAATTCCTCAGTGCGATGAAAGCCTCGGGTAAATTTATTTATACAAATTTAGATTTGACCTATGACACGGCGCAAATGACAATTTCAGTCGATAAAGAGAAAGCAGGTACTTACGGTATCACGATGCAACAAATCAGTAATACTTTAGGCAGTTTCTTATCTGGAGCAACAATTACACGAGTCGATGTGGATGGACGTGCTTATAAAGTCATTTCGCAAGTCAAACGTGATGACCGTTTATCGCCTGAAGCATTCAAAAACTATTACTTAACAGCAAGTAATGGGCAATCTGTGCCATTAAGCAGTTTAATCACGATGAAGCTAGAAACACAACCAACATCATTACCACATTTCAGTCAGTTAAATTCGGCTGAAATCAGTGCTGTAGCAATGCCTGGTTCATCAACGGGAGATGCTGTTGCATGGCTACAACAATATGCGACTGACAATTTACCGCAAGGCTATACGTTTGATTTTAAATCTGAAGCACGTCAATTAGTACAAGAAGGTAACGCATTAGCCGTCACTTTTGCATTGGCTGTTATCATCATATTCTTGGTACTTGCCATTCAGTTTGAATCTATACGTGACCCAATGGTAATTATGATCTCCGTACCATTAGCCGTAAGTGGTGCATTAGTGAGCTTAAATATTTTATCCTTCTTTGGCATCGCGGGAACAACATTAAATATCTACTCTCAAGTTGGATTGATTACTCTCGTAGGATTAATCACCAAACACGGTATCTTAATGTGTGAAGTGGCAAAAGAAGAGCAGCTAAACCATGGTAAAACTCGAATTGAGGCAATCACTCATGCAGCCAAAGTACGTTTACGCCCAATTCTAATGACAACGGCAGCAATGGTAGCTGGCTTAATTCCATTACTCTATGCAACAGGTGCGGGAGCGGTATCTCGCTTTAGTATGGGGATAGTGATTGTAGCGGGATTATCCATTGGTACTATTTTCACCTTGTTCGTATTGCCTGTGGTATACAGCTATGTCGCAACCGAACATAAACCATTACCGGTTTTTGATGAAAATAAAACAACCCACTAATTAAAACATAGAAAAAACAAACCGCACTTAGGTCACCCAAAGTGCGGTTTATTTTTTTAGATTATTTTTAGCCTAAGATTTTATCTAACTCTTGGCTAACTTCTTCTACTTTTTTTGTACCATCTAAACGGAAATATTGAGTATTCCCCGCTTTCGCTTCTGCTTGGTAATAATCAATTAATGGGCTGGTTTGTTTATGATATACGGCTAAACGATCTAACACAGTTTCTGGTTTATCGTCCGCACGAATAATTAAATCTTCACCTGTCACATCATCTTTACCTTCCACTTTTGGTGGGTTGTAGACGATATGATAAGAACGGCCAGATGCTTGGTGTACACGACGGCCACTCATACGTTCAACAATCACTTCGTCTGGCACATCGAATTCTAAAACAAAGTCAATTTTAACGCCTGAATCTTTCAATGCATCCGCTTGAGGAATAGTACGAGGGAAACCATCTAACAAGAAACCATTTGTGCAGTCAGGTTGAGCAATACGATCTTTTACAAGCGCAACGGTTAATTCATCTGGTACTAATTTACCTTCATCCATTAATGCTTTGGCTTGTTTACCAAGTTCAGTCCCGGCTTTGATTGCAGCACGAAACATATCGCCAGTTGAAATTTGCGGGATACCAAATTTGTTCATAATAAATTGTGCTTGAGTGCCTTTACCAGCGCCTGGTGCACCTAAAAGAATAATTTTCATAAAAAATCTCCATTAATAAAAAATGTGATTAAGATACTGATAAAGCATAGTGCGGTCAAATTTTTTATAATTTTTACCACACTTTTATAGTGAATTGGCCGTATTATTATCTTGATTCCAAGGCGCTACCCAAAATAAACAAAGCATGCCTGGAATCGCTAAAAATAAACAAAACCAAAAATACTGATAATACCCCACTGCTCCTACAACATAACCAGAAAGCATACCTAAAACTTTACTTGGCAAAGCTGAAAGGCTTGTAAAAAGTGCAAGCTGTGTTGCGGTATAAAGAGGATTACTCTCACGCGCCATAAAAGCCACAAAAGCCGCAGTGCCAAGTCCAACGCCGATATATTCTGCGGCAATCACAACACCTAGTTTCCATAACTCGGCAGATGTAATAACATCAAAATGACCGAAAGCAGCCAACCAAATAAACCCACCAATTGTCACCATCTGTACAACTCCAAATAGCCACAATGCACGGTTAATACCCAGTTTTAGCATTATCACACCACCAGCAAGCCCAGATAAAATGCTTGACCAAAGTGCGGTACTTTTTACAACAATGGCTATATCCTCTTTGCTAAACCCCATATCATAAATAAATTTGGTTTGTAGCGTTGTGGCAAAAGAATCCCCGAACTTATACAAAAACAAAAACAGTAAAAAACCGATAGCCTGAACGACGCCCTTACGCTGGAAAAATTCTTGTAATGGAATCCAAAATGCTTGATAGAACGGCTGATTAGTTTGCTGTATGTCTATTTTGGGCTCTTTTGCTAAAAATAACGTCATGAAGATACCTGCTAACATACAAAGTGCGGTCCATAAAAATACGGTTTCCCAAGGATAAATCGCCGCCAAATATAGCGATAATCCACCGGGAATTAATCCCGCAATTCGATAAGCATTAATATGAATAGTGTTTCCCAAACCTAATTCATGATCACTCAAAATCTCACGACGATAAGCGTCTAACACGATATCCTGTGTGGCTGAAAAAAAAGCGATAAGCAACGCAATATTTGCTACCGTGCTCAGTTGTGTGAGCGGATCAAACAGGCTAATTATGTAAAGTAAAATCAATAATGCTACTTGTGAAAGCAGCATCCAGCTACGACGACGCCCTAAAAAACTCGGGAAATAACGATCCAATAAAGGAGCCCACAAAAATTTCAATCCATAAGGCAACATCACACCAGTTACCGCACCAATAAGCTCAATTGAAAGATGTTTATCTGTTAGCCAAACAGGCAACATCTGCAATAACACAAATAATGGCAAACCAGAATTAAAACCTGTGAATACGCAAATCAACATCTTGCGTGTAAAAATTTGGGAAGAAAGGGAATTTGACATAAAGTGCGGTTAATTTTGGTTGTATTTTAGAAACTTCGCCTTTCAATTAAAGGATAAGTATAAAAATTAGGGGGATTTTTAATCACATCCCCCAATGTTTAGCGTTCTTCATAAAGAAGAAAATAAATATTAGAGAATATTAATCTCGATACCCTTTTGGATTATTTTTCTGCCAGTTCCATGTATCTTGCATCATTTTCTCAAGACCACGTTCTGCTACCCAACCAAGCTCTTTTGCAGCTAAACTAGGATCTGAATAGCATGTCGCAATATCACCAGGGCGGCGTTCTACAAGTGTATATGCAATTGTAATGTCGTTGGCTTTTTCAAAGGCTTTTACCATATCTAATACGGAATAACCATGGCCAGTACCAAGATTATAAATATGTAAACCAGCATCATTTTCATGACGTTGAAGCGCTTTTAAATGCCCCACAGCTAAATCCACTACATGAATATAATCACGCACGCCTGTTCCATCATGGGTGTCGTAATCACTACCAAATACAGAAAGTTGAGCTAATTTACCGATGGCAACTTGGCTGATATAAGGCAACAAATTATTTGGAATACCATTTGGATCTTCACCAATTAAGCCACTTTCATGCGCCCCAACTGGATTAAAATAACGCAAGATAGTCATGCTAAATTTTGGTTCTGCTTTTGCTGTATCACGTAAAATCTGTTCAACCATATATTTAGATGTACCATAAGGATTGGTCGTACCGCCGACCTCACAATCCTCTGTAATTGGAATAATTTTTGGATCACCATAAACCGTTGCAGATGAGCTAAATACAAAGTTCCAAACACCTGCTTTTTTCATTTCTTGAATTAATACAAGGGTGCCAGCGACATTGTTCATGTAATATTCTGTCGGCTTTTGAACACTTTCCCCTACGGCTTTCAATCCAGCAAAGTGAATAACAGAGCTAATCTCATTTTCTGCAAAAATTTTTTGTAACAAAGCACGATCTAAAATATCACCTTCATAAAACTTTGCTTCTTTGCCCGTAATTTGTTTTACGCGCTCAAGGGATTTTGGCGATGAATTGCAAAGATTATCTAATACCACCACCTCTTTGCCTGCATTTAATAATTCTACAACCGTGTGAGAACCGATATAACCGGCGCCACCTGTCACTAAAATGGCCATAATGATTTCCTTATTAATTATTGAGACTAAAAAAATTATATCACTATTTTGTGTGATAAGAACGATGTCTTGTATGCCCTTGCGCCGGAGCTACACGTTTTAAACGATACGGTTTAGGCAGTTCAAGCAAGGCTTCTGTTTCATATTGGCTAACAGGGATTGAATGACCAATATATTCTTCAATAGCGGGTAAATTCATCGCATATTCTTCACAAGCAAAACTAATCGAAACGCCACTTTCCCCTGCTCGTCCAGTACGGCCGATTCGGTGAACGTAATCTTCCCTATCATCAGGTAAATCATAATTGAAAACATGCGTCACATCAGAAATATGTAAGCCACGAGCGGCCACATCTGTTGCTACTAGAATATCTAAATCGCCGTCAGTAAATTGTTTCAATAACGACAAACGTTTTTTCTGTGCTACATCGCCAGTCAGTAAGCCGACACGATGCCCATCAGCCGCCAAATAACCCCAAATTTCTTCACAACGATGTTTCGTATTCGCAAACACAATACAGCGCTCAGGCCATTCATCTTCCATTAAGGTTAAGAGAAGTGCCATTTTATCTTGATTAGATGGATAAAAAAGTTCTTCTTTAATTCGGTGACCTGTTTTTTGTTCTGGTTCAATTTCAATATATTCAGGGTCATTCATATCTTCAAATGCTAATTCACGCACTTTATAAGAAAGTGTCGCTGAAAATAACATCGTTAAACGAGATTGCGGAGCGGGGCATTTACGCAATAAATAACGAATATCACGGATAAACCCAAGATCGAACATTCGATCCGCTTCATCTAGCACGACAACTTGAATTTCATCTAAACTAATTATGCCTTGCTTCACATAATCAATGACTCGCCCAGTCGTACCAATCAAAATATCGACGCCATGCTCAATCGCTTGTAGCTGTTTGTCATAACCATCGCCCCCATAGGCAAGTGCGGTCTTTAATCCACTTACTTTTGCAAGAAATTCTGCGTCATTACTAATCTGCACCGCTAATTCTCGAGTAGGTGCTAAAATCAAAGCTCTTGGGTGAGGATATTCAAGATTAGGATCTTGGTGAGTTAAAAGATGGTGAAAAGTAGCCGTTAAAAAAGCCATTGTCTTGCCTGTACCAGTTTGAGCTTGTCCTGCGACATCTCGTCCATTTAAACTGATAGGCAAGGATAAAGCCTGAATTGGGGTACAAAAATCAAAGCCTTTTTTTGCCAAAGCATCTCGTACAATCGGGTGTAGAGGAAGATCGGAGAATCGTTGTTGGCTTAAATAATCTTGTTGCATAAAAATCACATTTTAGAATAATAAAATTACGTTTAGCATAGCATGCTTAAGGAAAATCCTCAAAAAAGGACCGCACTTATAAAAATTAACCGATAGGGTTTCCTATCGGTTCATCTCTATTTAATGCTCCATTCGTCACTCACATTTGGATCCATTGCAAAATCAGCTGTATCACTTGGAATCGCTTTTTCTTCAGCCGCCCATTCGCCAAGATCGATTAACTGGCAACGTTTGCTACAAAAAGGTCGAAAAGTACTTTCATTTGTCCAAGGCACAGATTTTTGGCAAATCGGACAAGGTACTTCAATCATTTCGTCAGACATTTTTATTTTCCGCTTGTTGTAAATAAAACTGGTGCAATTCTAGCACCTTTTGCTGCAAGTGCGGTAAGTTTTGGGCCAATTCAGCATCATTGTTAATCACATCATCCGCCCATTTTAAACGCTCTTGTTGAGAAACTTGAGAATTCATAATTCGTTGAATTTGTTCAAAATTATTGTTATCCCGTTGCGATGAACGAGCAAGTTGAGTTTGTGGACTCACATCCACCACCAAAATACGATCACAAAGTGCGGTCAATTTATTTTCGATTAATAAAGGGACGACAAATAATGTGTAAGGCGCAGTTTGTTCAGCTAATTGTTGTTTCATTCGTTCACGAATAGCGGGATGTAAAAGATTATTTAACCACAATTTATCTTCATCATGACTAAACACGCGTTCTCGTAAAGCGGCACGATTAAGCTCGCCTTGTTCCGTTAAAACTTGAGCACCAAAATATTCAACAATTTTAGACAATAAAGGGGAATCTTTCGCGACGACTTCTCTAGCAACCACATCCGCATCCACTAGAGGTACCCCAAGATCGGCAAATAAATTAGCAATCGTTGTTTTACCACTACCAATGCCACCAGTTAAGCCAACAATATAAGTCATATGATTTCCCATAAAAAATTTTCAGTATTATACAAAATAACGATAGTAAAAATCAGTTTTCCAAGCACAATGTTTAGTGAGGTATAACAAATTAGTTTATCTACATTATCATGCTTTTACATATTGAAAAATAAGAGAAAAATATAACCATGGAAAAACGACAACCCAAAGAAATGCACTAATAACAACAATAAATTTAAAACTAAAATGCAGCGTTTTATGACGAAAATGGTTCATGGCTAAATGTATTCCCATAAAACCACCTAAAAGGCTTAGCAGAAAAAATGTTTTTTCAGGAATTCTCCACTCGTTACGCACGGCACGAATTTTATCTCTCCACATAAAAAAATAAGCGGCGATATTGATCGCCGCTAACCATATAATCAACGAAAGAAAATAAATCATTTCGGATAAACTGGAAGACGTTTACAAATTGCTAACACTTTTTCTTTAGTTTCAGCAATCACTTGTTCTTCATTCTCTTTGCCTAAAGCATCTAAAACATCGCACATCCAGCCAGCTAATTCACACACATCATTTTCATTGAAACCACGGCGAGTCACAGATGGTGTACCGACACGAATACCTGAAGTAACAAATGGTTTTTGCGGATCGTTTGGTACAGCGTTTTTATTCACAGTAATATTTGCTTTGCCTAAAGCTGCATCTGCTGCTTTACCAGTTAATCCTTGTTTGATGAAACTTACTAAGAACAAGTGGTTTTCAGTACCATTTGACACAACGTCATAACCACGTTGTTTAAATACTTCAACCATTGCTTTTGCATTTCTCAACACATTTGCTTGGTATTCTTTATATTGAGGCTCTAATGCTTCTTTAAAGCAAACTGCTTTTGCCGCAATAATATGAACTAATGGACCACCTTGGTTTGCAGGGAATACAGATGATTGTAATTTTTTGTAGATTTCTTCATCACCACAAGATGAAAGAATTAAACCGCCACGCGGACCGCCCAATGTTTTATGGGTTGTGGTTGTCACAACATGTGCGTGAGGTAGTGGATTTGGATATAAACCCGCAGCAATTAACCCTGCTACATGCGCCATATCCACAAATAAATACGCACCAACTTCATCTGCGATTTCACGCATTTTCGCCCAATCCACAACTTGTGAATAAGCCGAGAAACCCGCAACGATAAGTTTTGGTTTACATTCTAATGCTTTTTGACGAACATCTTCATAATCAATTAAGCCATCCGCAGTAATTCCATAAAGCACAGAGTTATAAATCTTGCCAGAGAAACTTACTTTTGCACCATGAGTTAAGTGCCCACCGTGAGCCAAATCCATACCTAAAATAGTATCGCCCGCATTAATCAATGCACCATACACTGCAGCGTTTGCTTGTGATCCAGAGTGCGGTTGAACATTCACGTAATCAGCACCAAATAATTCTTTCGCACGGTCAATTGCTAACTGTTCCACAATGTCTGCATACTCACAACCGCCGTAATAACGTTTACCTGGATAGCCTTCAGCGTATTTATTAGTGAATTGTGAACCTTGAGCTTCCATCACGCGCGGACTAGCATAGTTTTCAGATGCAATTAGTTCGATATGCTCTTCTTGACGACGATTTTCATCTTGAATCGCTTGCCACAATACGGGATCGTAATCAGCGATAGTCATATTTCTAGTAAACATTGTGTTCTCCTGTTATGTAATTTATGGCAGATAGTTTAACTGTTTATGGATAAAAACTTAATTAAAATTTCATTCCTAAATTTTCATCACTTAAATGAAATTAATTCATCATAATGATATGAATTATTTTTGCAACTCTCGTTCCACAGCTCTGTAACCAATGTCTCGACGATAAAAACGCCCAGACCATTGAATTTGCTCAGCCAATTTTAACGCTTTCTGTTGTGCCTCAAATACGCTTTTACCCAATGCCGTAGCGCAAAGCACGCGACCACCGTTCGTGACTAACTTGCCTTCTTGTTCTGCAACACCTGCTAAGAAAACTTTCTCATTTTCGACCGCACTTTGAGGAAAACCGCTGATTTCATCACCTTTGCGATAATCTCCCGGATAACCTTCTGCTGCTAATACGATACCTAAAGAAGCCTTCGGGTTCCATTGGGATTTCACTTCGTCCAATTTGCCATCACAGGCTTTAAGACAAAGCTCCACCAAATCCGATTCTAAACGCAACATAATCGGTTGGGTTTCTGGATCGCCAAAACGACAGTTAAATTCAATCACTTTCGGCTGACCATTCGGCATAATCATTAATCCTGCATACAGGAAGCCAGTATAAACATTGCCCTCTGCCGCCATGCCGTTGACCGTTGGATAAATCACTTCTCGCATCACCCGCTCATGAATTTCAGGTGTCACCACAGGCGCAGGAGAATAAGCCCCCATGCCGCCGGTGTTCAAGCCCGTGTCTTTTTCCCCCACACGTTTGTGGTCTTGGCTGGTCGCCATAGGCTCGACGTTTTTGCCGTCCACCATGACGATAAAGCTCGCCTCTTCGCCATCTAAAAATTCTTCAATGACCACTCGACTGCCGGCTTCACCAAAGGCATTGCCAGAAAGCATATCGCGCACTGCCTCTTCCGCTTCTTGCAACGTCATCGCGACAATCACACCTTTACCTGCCGCCAAGCCATCCGCTTTAACGACAATTGGTGCGCCTTTCTCACGCAAGTAAGCTAACGCTGGCTCAACTTCAGTAAAGTTCTGATATTCTGCCGTTGGAATTTTATGACGAGCGAGAAAATCTTTGGTGAATGCTTTTGAACCTTCCAATTGCGCAGCCGCTTGAGTTGGACCAAAAATTTTCAATCCAGCTTCACGAAATGCATCAACCACACCAATCACTAAGGGAGCTTCTGGGCCAACAATGGTTAATCCAACTTGCTTATCTTGAGCAAATTTCACCAATGTGGGAATATCTGTTGCAGAAATATTCACGTTTTCTACTTTGTGTTCCAACGCCGTCCCTGCATTGCCCGGCGCAATGAAAATTTTATCCGCTAATGGAGATTGCGCCGCTTTCCAAGCCAGAGCGTGTTCACGACCGCCATTTCCGATGATGAGGATGTTCATGTTGTAGTCCTTGTGTATGCTTAATTTAAAAAAGTGCGGCTATTTTTTACTTGCAATTCCCCCTCTTTTGTAAAGAGGGGACTAGGGGGGAGATTTAAACGATATTGAATTTAGTATGAGCTTGAAATCACTTCTGCCAAATCTCCCTTTCCCCTCTTTGCTAAAGAGGGGATAGTTAGATAAATTAATGTCTAAAATGCCGCATTCCAGTTAATACCATCACCATATTATGCTCATCCGCTGCATCAATGACTTCTTGATCGCGCATTGAACCACCTGGATGGATCACACATTGAATACCTACTTTCGCCGCTGCATCAATGCCGTCACGGAATGGGAAGAAAGCATCAGATGCCATCACACAACCTGCCACTTCCAAGCCCTCATCTTGCGCTTTAATACCGGCAATTTTGGCCGAATACACGCGGCTCATTTGGCCTGCTCCGATACCAATAGTTTGGTTATCTTTGGCATAAACAATGGCATTCGATTTCACGAATTTCGCCACTTTCCAGCAGAATAATAAGTCTTTTAATTCTTGTTCAGTTGGTTGACGTTTACTCACCACTTTTAAATCATCCAAGCCCACCATGCCTAAATCTGCATCTTGCACCAACAAGCCACCGTTCACACGTTTGAAATCTAAACGTTGGGTACGTGCTTGCCATTCTCCACATTCAAGCAAACGTACATTTTTCTTACGTTTCACCACTTCAATAGCTTCCGCAGACACTTTCGGTGCGATAATCACTTCCACAAATTGACGTTCTACAATTTCATTTGCCGTTTTTTCGTCTAATTCACGGTTAAAAGCAATGATGCCGCCAAAGGCTGAGGTTGGGTCTGTTTGATAGGCACGGTTGTAGGCCTCTAAAATGTCTTTGCCTAAGGCCACGCCGCATGGATTGGCGTGTTTCACAATCACACAGGCCGGCTCATCAAATTCTTTTACGCATTCAAGGGCTGCGTCGGTGTCGGCAATATTGTTATAAGACAAAGCCTTACCTTGCAGTTGGTTTGCCGTCGCCACACTCGCTTCTTTTACATTGAGATCCACATAAAACGCAGCATTTTGATGGGCGTTTTCGCCGTAACGCATAGTTTGTTTACGTACGAAGTTCAAATTTAAAGTCCGTGGGAATTGACCGCACTTCGCCTCCGCATCTTCTTCAGCAGCAACATGATAAGGTTTCACCAACTGACCGAAATAGTTAGCAATCATGGAATCGTATTGGGCTGTATGTTCGAACGCTTTGATGGCAAGATCAAAACGGGTTTCAAGCGTTAGGCTGTTTTGATGTTTATCCATCTCTGCAAGAATTGCGTTGAAATCCTGATTATTCACCACGATCGCCACATCTTTATGGTTTTTCGCTGCAGAACGCACCATGGTTGGTCCACCGATATCGATATTTTCTACCGCATCAGCCAAGGTGCAATCTGGTTTCGCCACGGTTGCGGCGAAAGGATATAAATTCACCACCACCATATCAATGCCTTCAATGCCATATTGCTGCATGATGGCATCATCTGTACCACGACGACCTAAAATCCCGCCGTGCACTTTTGGGTGTAAGGTTTTCACACGACCGTCCATCATTTCTGGGAATCCCGTATAATCAGACACTTCAGTCACCGGCAAACCATGCTGCTCCAACAATTTTGCGGTACCGCCTGTGGAAAGTAGTTTTACACCACGCTGTACTAAGCCTTGAGCAAATTCTACGATACCGGTTTTATCCGAAACACTGAGTAAAGCCTGACGAATTGGACGATCTGTCATTACATTTTCCTTCATTAAATGGTTAAAAATAAGCGGAGTGAATTATAGCGCAAACGTTTGCGCAAATATAGAAAAGATTAAATAAAATATAATCAGAATAAAGTGCGGTAAATTTCAAGCATAAAAAAGCCCACATAAATGTGGGCAAATAAAAGGATTAAATTATGAAACTACAATTAAACTACTTTTTAAAAAACTTGTTATCTAAGGCACAAGCACCTGCACCAGAAAATACAAAATATAAGAAGAGTACAGAGTAAAGTAACGCAAGCTCACCGCCATTTGCAATTGGGAATAGTAAATTCCCTTTTCCAGCCACATGCATAAAGAAATACGCAAAAGCCATTTGGCCAGATAAAATAAATGCAGCTGGGCGCGTAAATAATCCTAAAATTAATAAGATTGAGCCAACAATTTCAATCACGCCACCTACAATCATCATTGAATCACCGACCGGGCCATTTCCACCCGTCATAGAAATTGGAAACTCCCAAAATTTTGCTGTGCCATGTAAGATAAACATGTAAGCAGCAGTGATGCGTAATAGAGCTAATACATAAGGGCGATATTTTTCAAGCTTATTCATTTACTTTCCTTTTGTTTAAAGATGAATTAAAACAGCACTATATTAATCTTTAACGGATAGTTAAACAATAATTAAAATTGAAAAATACTTTTTACCAAAAGTAGAAAATAACTAAAGTAGCTTTTCAATCCAATTAGAAAAAGAATCGGCATCCATAAAGCCCGTTACTCTACTTCCTTGAATCTCATTATTTTGCTTATCAAAAAATAAAATTGTGGGTAATCCCATAACATTAAAGCGTTCCATTAATGCTTTATTTTCTGGGCTATTCTTTGTCATATTCACTTGTAACAATAAGATATTTTGAAATTGCTGTTGCACTTTTGGATCTGAAAAAGTCAGCTTTTCAAATTCTTTACAAGCCACACACCAATCCGCGTATAAATCCAACATCGCGATCAAATGCGGATTTTCAGCTAAAGTGCGGTCAAATTCTTCAATATTTTTAATTTGCTTAAATTTAACCTGAGAAACAGGCTTATTTTCTACCGCACTTTGTGTTGTGGTCTGAGTTTGCCAAATCCAATTTGGCAAAGGTTGTACGGAAACCATAGCCAAAGCAAAACTAATAATTTTAATTGCGTAGCCAAAACCACTCTTAGGCATCTGCAACGCAAACCAAATAAAGAATGCTGTCGCTAATCCAGCCCATAAGCGTGGCTCCCATACTTCAGGCAAAATACGAGAAAGCAAAAACACAGGTAATGCTAACATAACAAAGCCGAATGTTTGTTTCACTGTGTTCATCCACTCACCTGATTTTGGCAAAATTTTATTACCAAACAATGTGATTAACATTAGCGGCACGCCCATACCAAGTGCGAGCAAATAAAGGGTCGCTGCTCCAGTGAATAAATCACCACTTTGCGCCACATAAAGTAAAGCACCAGAAAGTGGTGCAGATGTGCAAGGTGATGCCACAAGCCCAGCAATCATGCCCATCGCAAAGGAACCGCCAAAAGCGCCCGAGGTTTGTTTTTGACTCCATGTATTCAATTTATTTTGTAAGCTATTTGGCAATTGAATAGTAAATAAGCCAAACATTGAAAGGGCAAGCACAACAAATAAAATAGAAAGCCCGATCATCACATAAGGATGTTGCAAAGCGATTTGAAACGGCAAACCGATAGCCGCTACTGCAAGCCCTAACAAGGTGTAAGTCAGTGCCATACCTTGAACATAAAGAAAAGCTAAACTAAACGCTCGCATCATATTTGGACGTTGTTGCTGGCCGATAACAATGGCAGAAAGTAACGGTAACATTGGCAATACGCAAGGCGTAAAAGCCAGCCCCAATCCCAATAAAAAGAAACCAAAAATCGCCCATTTACTATGGAATAAACCATTAGCTAAACGATCTTGTTCAGATAAAAGTGCGGTATTTTTTTCAACTGTTTTTTCGACAGTTTTCTCTTGAGAAACAGCTAAATCCCCAATGCGTAATACTTTAGTTTCAGGCGGATAGCAAAAACCTTCAGTACACCCTTGATAACTGATTTCAACCTGTTCATCAGCATTGCTAAATGCGCCACTAAATACTCCATCAATTGAGCGAGTAAACACCTTCACTTCACCAAAATAAGGATCTTGATGTAATTCAGCTGCTTGTTGAGCATGCAAAGTGAGAACATCCGATTTACCCACTAATTCAGCACTAATCTTATCTTGATATAAATAATAGCCATCAGCAATGTCCCAATGAACCTGTAATTGACTTTTATCCGTAGATAAAGTGGCAGAGAATGCAAAAGCATCATCTACTTTCAAGAAAGATTGTTTTTTATCAAATAGACCTGCGTTAGCTGCAAGTGCGGTAAAAATCAGTGTAAAAAAAAGAAAAAGTTTTTTCATAGAATTGAAAGGAAAAGTAAAAATGCGCTAAATTCTATCACAAAGAAATTTGAATATCTAAAACTATGATTTAGATCATAAAAAGGAAAATCTTATAAAAAATAACCGCACTTTTTTATTGTTACAACAATGTTACACCGCTAGAATGGAATCATGATAGCATACACCAAAATAAGTATAAGGATGGAAAATGGCTACTCCACAAATTCTCGTTGTTGAAGATGAAATCGTTACCCGAAATACGCTTAAAGGGATTTTTGAAGCGGAAGGGTATGATGTGCTTGAAGCAGAAAATGGCGCAGAGATGCATCACATGTTGGAAAACCACAGTATTAATTTGGTGGTGATGGATATTAATTTACCAGGTAAAAACGGTTTATTATTAGCAAGAGAGCTTCGCGAAGAACTCAACTTGCCACTAATATTCCTAACTGGTCGTGATAATGAAGTCGATAAAATTCTAGGGCTAGAAATCGGTGCCGACGATTATTTAACCAAGCCGTTTAACCCTCGAGAATTGACTATCCGTGCACGTAATCTATTGCATCGTACAATGCCGCATCAAGAAAAAGAAAATACATTTGGTCGAGAATTCTATCGTTTTAATGGCTGGAAATTAGACTTAAATAGCCACAGTTTAATTACGCCAGAAGGTCAAGAATTTAAACTTCCGCGCAGTGAATTTCGTGCAATGCTACATTTCTGTGAAAATCCAGGAAAATTACAAACTCGCGAAGAATTACTAAAAAAAATGACGGGACGTGAATTGAAACCTCAGGATCGAACTGTAGATGTCACAATTCGACGCATTAGAAAACATTTTGAAGATCATCCTAATACTCCAAATATCATTATGACGGTGCATGGTGAAGGATATCGTTTTTGTGGGGATATAGAATAAAGTCATTATTTCTATCAACTGAGAGACTATTTTAAAATTCCTTTTTGAAATTAATTTCCCATTTTGATAGAATCCATACGCTTTCATTGTGATTGTCACAATGAAAAGTGAGTTCGGATGAAGGTAGCTGGAGAGCGGGGGAATTGACCCCACACCGACGATGTAAAATCTTTCAGGTGCGATGGCAGGGACTGTTACTGGACGAACCCTTGGAGAGATCCATTTTAGAAATGGACGCCGAAGGCGCAAAAGAGCGGTTAATTTTTCAATCGTTTTTCAAACGCTCAGGCAAAAGGACAGGGGCAAAAGACAATCTATCGTAAGTGTGGAAATTATCAATCTTTTCACCGCACTTTCTTTTCCATTGTATCTTTTCGTCTTCTTGTCGTGTTTATTTTTGATTTAAACGACGAGGAATCACATGACAATTGAGTCAATTCTTTCAGCTATTGATAGCTTTATTTGGGGCGCACCGCTACTCATACTCTTATCGGGCACAGGGCTCTATTTAACGCTACGTTTAGGCTTTATTCAAATTCGCTATTTACCACGTGCGCTGGGTTATTTATTTAAAAAAGATAAAGGTGGAAAAGGCGATGTCTCATCTTTTGCCGCACTTTGTACCGCATTAGCAGCAACGATCGGAACTGGGAATATTGTGGGCGTTGCAACTGCTGTACAAGCAGGTGGGCCTGGCGCTATTTTTTGGATGTGGCTAGTCGCCTTGTTAGGAATGGCAACAAAATATGCCGAATGTTTACTCGCAGTTAAATACCGTGTTCGCGATAAAAATGGCTTTATGGCTGGCGGTCCAATGTATTACATTGAACGCGGTCTAGGTATCAAATGGCTAGCAAAATTATTTGCATTATTTGGTGTAATGGTTGCCTTTTTCGGGATCGGTACATTCCCACAGGTCAATGCGATTACCCATGCAATGCAAGATACTTTTAATATTCCCGTTTTAGTTACTGCAATTATTGTTACGCTTTTAGTCGGCTTAATCATTCTTGGTGGTGTAAAACGTATCGCAACCGCATCATCGCTAATTGTACCGTTTATGGCAATTTTATATGTCACTACTTCACTGGTTATTATCCTTTTAAATATAGAAAAAGTACCAGATGCGATCTCATTAATTATTTATAGTGCTTTTGAACCTCAGGCTGCGCTAGGCGGAACTGTTGGCTTTACCGTAATGAAGGCTATTCAATCAGGCGTCGCTCGAGGTATTTTCTCCAATGAATCAGGTTTAGGAAGTGCACCAATTGCAGCTGCAGCGGCACAAACTCGTGAACCTGTCCGCCAAGGCTTAATTTCCATGACAGGTACATTCTTGGATACCATCATCGTTTGTACAATGACTGGTATTGTATTAGTGTTAACAGGCGCTTGGAATAACCCTGAATTAGCGGGTGCAACAGTAACAAACTACGCCTTTGCACAAGGTTTAGGGGCATCAATTGGCGCAACGATTGTAACCGTCGGTTTATTATTTTTTGCATTCACAACTATTTTAGGCTGGTGTTACTACGGTGAACGTTGCTTTGTTTATCTCGTTGGTATTCGCGGCGTAAAACTATATCGTTTAGCTTATATTGTGTTGGTGGGGTTAGGCTCATTCTTACACTTAAATTTAATCTGGATTATTGCCGATATCGTAAATGGTTTAATGGCCTTCCCAAATCTCATCGCACTCATTGGATTGAGAAAAATTGTGATTGAAGAAACAAAAGACTATTTCCAACGATTGAAAATAAATCATCACGATCAAGATGAAATCGTAGAATAATCAAATGAAAAAAGGTGTAGATACAGTCAACATCCACACCTTTTTTTCTTATCACAATTTCCCATCTTAACAACTTATCTTAGAAAGAAAAGCAGCTTTTTTCAGAAATTAGACATAGATCATATTTTTAAAAATTACTTTGATATTTTCTCTTAAAGCCCTTGAAAACCCGAATTAAGAAAGCTATTTTGTAATTAAAGAAAACTGTAAATCACGCAACAAAGAGGTAAATGCTATGACACTTAATATCACCAGCAAACAAATGGAAATCACCCCTGCAATTCGTGAACACGTGGAGGAAAGACTCGCGAAATTAGGTAAATGGCAAACACAGTTAATTAACCCCCATTTTGTTTTAAACAAAGTACCGAATGGATTTACTGTAGAAGCATCTATTGGCACGCCATTGGGCAATTTATTGGCAAGTGCAACCTCAGATGATATGTATAAAGCAATTAATGAAGTTGAAGAAAAATTAGAGCGCCAGCTCAATAAGCTTCAACATAAAAGTGAATCTCGACGAACAGATGAACGCTTAAAAGATTCGTTTGAAAACTAGTATTGAAAATAAACTAAACAAAGAAAAGCAAAAGAGCGGTGAAATTTTATCCCTCCCCAAAAAGTTAAGTTATTAAATCAAGGACTAAGCTCTGTGATTCACAGGGCTTAGTTTTTTAGTTTACACCGAATACTCTCATGGTGGTAATAATGAATATCCACTTTTCATGACAAAAGAAAACATTGAGTGCTAACGCCGTTAAATCAAGCAATATCTGAATTAGAAAATCCATCCTTAATGCTTTGACGATTGTGGCTTTTTCTGTTAGTTGAGACTTATAACTTTTCTAGAATAGCATTCTCCGCATAAAGTTTGAGATTCTCTAATTCCAACGTTTCTTCTCGTATTTTAGACTTAAGTAGCATTTTAGGGCGTTGGATGACTTTTAGGCATTAAGCTGTTTATACCTTGTCTTTCAGAGACTTGTAACCATTGATTCTACCAAGATTAAATTGTTTACATTCAACGATGTAATGTTTGTTCGGGACGTTTAAGATGCCTTAGGGGAGAGAATGATTTTTATTGCATTGAAGATAAACATTGCTCATTTGTTGTTTGAAGAGTTGGTTATAGTTAGTCATAAAAAATCTACACTTTAATCAGTTAGTTGTTTTAATATGAATTTCGGGACAGCAGATCAATATTCCCCTTTTTTATTTGTAATATAGGATACGAGATGAATAATAAAACTAGCGTTTATGACCAAGAAAACTTCTTTGAGCTTTATCAGAAACTCCGTGCAAATCCAATTAGTCTCAATGAAATTGTTGAAAAGCCTACCATGCTCTCACTGTTGCCTGATTTAAAAGGGAAAAAATTACTCGATTTAGGCTGTGGCACTGGAGGACATTTACAACTTTATCTAGAACAAGGGGCAGATAAAGTCATCGGAACCGATCTTTCCGAAAAAATGCTCGAACAAGCTGAAAAAGATCTGCAAAAATGCGGTCAATTTTCTGGACGTTTTTCGTTATATCAGTTACCGATGGAAAAATTAGCAGAATTGCCAGAAAGTGATTTTGATATCATTACCAGCTCTTTTGCTTTTCATTATATTGAAGATTTTCTCGCTTTATTAGCTTCTATTGCCAACAAACTTAAACCTAACGGCACATTAGTTTTTTCCCAAGAGCATCCGATTACGACTTGCCATAAAGAAGGGGAACGCTGGGAAAAAAATGACAAAAAACAGCAAATTGCTTATCGTTTAAATCATTATCGAGAAGAAGGAAAACGCAATAGAAATTGGTTCAAACAGCCGTTTCAAACCTATCATCGAACAACAGCAACAATTATCAATAATTTAATTCATGCAGGGTTTCAAATCGAGCAAATGGAAGAACCCATGCTTGCCGATCAACCGCAATGGCATAATGAATTTAAAGATTTATCCCACCGCCCACCGTTGTTATTTATCAAAGCAATAAAAGTAGAGAAATAAACAAAATAAACTGGTTTTTAACCTCACTTTATGGTATAAATCGCCCCGCTGTTTTTGCCTTTCAAAAGCAGCTTTTTAATTACTAACAACACACACATATCAACAAGGCTTAATCGGGGTGCCAAACGGTCGATTAGCTGATATGTGGAGGCTCAACCCCAACAAAAGGAAAATATTATGGCACAAGTTTCAATGCGCGACATGATCAACGCAGGCGTACACTTCGGACACCAAACTCGTTACTGGAACCCACAAATGAAACCTTTCATTTTTGGTGCTCGTAACGGTGTTCACATCATCAATCTTGAAAAAACTTTACCTTTATTCAACGAAGCTTTAGCGGAATTAACTCGCATTGCTAGCAACAACGGTAAAGTATTATTCGTTGGTACAAAACGTGCAGCGTCTGAAGCAGTTCAAGCAGCAGCATTAGATTGTCAGCAATATTACGTAAACCACCGTTGGTTAGGTGGTATGTTGACTAACTGGAAAACAGTTCGTCAATCAATTAAACGTTTAAAAGATTTAGAAACCCAATCTCAAGACGGTACTTTTGATAAATTAACCAAAAAAGAAGCGTTAATGCGTAGCCGTGAGATGGAAAAACTTGAATTAAGCCTTGGTGGTATCAAAGATATGGGCGGCTTACCAGATGCGTTATTCGTTATCGGTGCAGACCACGAACATATCGCAGTTAAAGAAGCAAACAACCTAGGTATTCCTGTATTTGCTATCGTTGATACTAACTCAACTCCAGCTGGCGTAGATTTCGTTATCCCAGGTAACGATGATGCGACTCGTGCAATCCAACTTTACGTTTCTGCAGCTGCAGCAGCGGTTAAAGAAGGTCGTGGTAACGAAGCTCAAGTTGCTGAAGAATTAGCAGCTGACGCAGAATAATTTAAGTTTTGCAATAAGGCGAAGCCCTTAATAATCAAACGATTAATTGGCATAGGGGCTAAAATTTAGCCCCTATATTTTTATCTAAAAGTGCGGTCAAAATAAATCGCATTTTCGACAGAGGATTTTTAAAATGGCTGAAATCACAGCATCATTAGTAAAAGAACTTCGTGAACGTACCGGCGCAGGTATGATGGAATGTAAAAAAGCATTAGTTGAAGCAAACGGTGATATCGAGTTAGCAATCGACAATATGCGTAAATCTGGTCAAGCTAAAGCAGCTAAAAAAGCAGGCCGCGTTGCAGCTGAAGGTGTTATCCTTGCTCGTGTAGAAAATGGTTTCGGTGTATTAGTTGAAATGAACTGTGAAACTGACTTCGTAGCAAAAGATGCTGGTTTCTTAGGCTTAGCAAACGAAGTAGCTGATTTCGCAGCAGCAAACAAAGGTACAACTATCGAAGCATTACAAGCACAATTCGAAGAAAAACGCGCTGCATTAGTGGCTAAAATCGGTGAGAACATGAACATACGTCGTGTTGCTTACTTAGATGGTCAAGTAATTGCTCAATACTTACACGGCGCGAAAATCGGTGTATTAGTTGCAGGTCAAGGTTCTGCAGATGAACTTAAAAAAGTAGCAATGCACGTAGCAGCATCTAAACCAGAATTCGTAAATCCAGAAGATGTATCAGCAGAAGTAGTTGAACACGAACGCCAAATCCAAATCGACATCGCAGTTAACTCTGGTAAACCAAAAGAAATTGCAGAGAAAATGGTTGAAGGTCGTATGAAGAAATTCACTGGTGAAGTTTCATTAACTGGCCAACCATTCGTAATGGATCCTTCTGTATCTGTAGGTGACTTCTTAAAATCAGTAAACACTTCAGTTTCTAACTTCATCCGTTTAGAAGTTGGTGAAGGTATCGAGAAAAAAGAAGAAGACTTTGCTGCTGAAGTAGCGAAAATCACTGGCGGTAACGCATAATTCTTCAAAGACAACTATATATTAATAAGCCCAACCTAAGTTGGGCTTATTTGTTTTATAGGATAATTTAATTAATGGACTTAATCTTTTTAATTTACGTTTAGTAAAATAAAAAATCCACACTTTAATAGTAAACTTTTAAAGTGTGGATTTTGTAATAAAACTTCAGAAGAAATTAAGAAATTTTCTTTTCTAACGCTTTTAAACGTTTATTTATTCCATCAATACCTAACGTCAGTGCTGCTGTTTTACGCCATTCTTTATTCGTTTGCAATGGAATACCTGAAGAATATACACCGGGCTCTGTAATTGGGCGCATAACCATTCCCATTCCAGTAATCGTAACTTTATCACAAATTTCCATATGGCCATTAATCACACTTGCACCGCCAATTAAGCAATAACGTCCAACAGTCAAACTACCCGCCATGATAACGCCACCAGCAACCGCTGTACCTGTGCCGATATGAACATTATGTGCAATTTGACAAAGGTTATCGATAATCACGTTATCTTCAATAATTGTTGCGTCTAATGCGCCTCTATCGATACAGGTATTCGCACCAATCTCAACGTTATTACCAATTATTACTTGGCCTACTTGTGGAATTTTAACCCAACAACCACGATCATTTGCGTAACCAAAACCATCACTACCGATGACTGTTCCTGATTGAATTAAGCAATTAGTGCCAATCTCAACGTTATGGTAAACAGTTACATTAGCCCAAAGTTGAGTGCCTGAATCTATCTTGGTATTTTTACCAACAAAGCAGTTTGCACCAATGATCACGTTATCACCAAGTACAACGCCTTCCTCAATCACTGCATTGGCACCAATTGAAACATTCTCACCTAAAGAAGCACTATCAAAAATTACCGCACTTTTTGCAATGCCTTGCGCAGCCTTTGGTGTGCTATCCATATATTGAGCCAAAATTGCGTAAGCTACATAAGGATCTTTAACAATAAGTAAATTGCTTTCTGAAGAACAGTGTTCGACATCCTCTTCAGAAACAACCAAAATTCCTGCGTTAGAATCTTTTAATAATGCACGGAATTTTGCGTTAGAAATAAAAGTAAGTTGATTTGATTGGGCTTTATCGAGTGGAGCGATATTCTCAACAACAACATCGGCGTTACCGCGAACGGTAGCGCCGATTTGAGTTGCCAATTCTTGTAAAGAATAGGATTTTTGCATTATGAGAACCTATTATTTTTTCTCTTCTGCTTTAGCAGCTGCTTTTTCACTAGCAGGAATAGATTTTAGCACTTCTTCTGTGATGTCTTTACCCTCTACCGCAAATACAACTGAATTTGCATCAAGCACATAAGTATAACCTTTCGCTTTTGCTAAATTATTTGTAGCAGTTTGAATACTATCTAATAATTTACCACGCTCTTCTGCTTGACGTTTTTCATTTTGCGCTTGGAACTCTTGAACTTTTTTATCTTGTTCTTGCATTAATTTTTGTAATTCAGCATCTTCAGCTGCACCTAATTTATTAATTTCCTCTTGGCGTTTTTGAATATCTGCTTGACGTAAGCGAGGTGCATCTTTTTCTAAAGCCGCAACTTTTGCTTCTACTTTTTTACGAGCAGCTGCGATTTTATCATCAACGTCTTTCTTACTTGCAGCTAATTTTTCAGCTACAGGCTTAAATTCAGCATCAAGTTTATCCGCTACCGCTTGGCGATCCGGGTGATTTTGGAAAATATAACCTGCATTAATGAAAGCAATTTTTTCTTCCGCTGCAGCATAGCCTGAAGCAAGTGCGATACCTAAAGCAAGTGCGGTTACTTTTGCGATGTTTTTCATTTGATAAATATCCTTAATTAAATAGTGGTTTGTTTAATGTTTTCTCTACCTAATAAAATTAGGCAGAGAATGTTATCTTTGACATTCGAATGATGAAAAAAGTTCAATCTAATTAGAAAGAACCACCAATACTAAATTGGAATTGTTCTACATCATCATTTTCATATTTTTTAATCGGTTTGGCATAAGAGAATACCAATGGTCCAATAGGTGATTGCCATTGGAAACCAACCCCAGCAGATGCACGAACTCGACTAGCTTTTCCATAATCAGGTAAATTTAACGCAGCAATACTTGCGTTTAATGCTTTATCGGATTTCCATTTTGTATTCCACACACTTGCCGCATCAACAAATAATGAGGTTCTAACAGAATTTTGGCCTTTGTCTCCTACAAATGGAGTTGGCACAATTAACTCTGCACTAGCTGTAGCTATTGCATTACCACCCACCACATCTGTGCTTGGCACCCATTTATTTTGGGTTGGATTTAAATAAATAGCATTAGGTCCAACAGCACCATATGCAAATCCACGTAAAGAGCCAATACCGCCCGCAGTATAATATTGATAGAATGGCAAGCGTTTGTTACCAAATCCATTTGCATAGCCAACAGATGCTTTTGCCGACATTACCCAACGGTGATCTCTATCTAATGGATAGAATCCTTGAACATCTGCACTTAATTTATAGTATTTATTATCAGAACCAGGAGTTGTAACTCGTCCACCAAGACTTGCTTTAACCCCTTTAGTTGGGAAATATCCTCTATTGAGACTGTTATAATTCCAACCAAATGAGAAATCAAAGTCATTTGTTTTAATGGCATTTCCATTAAAGTTCATTGATTTCATATATAGTTCACGGCTATATTCTGTCGCAAAGTTACTAATTTTATTATAGGTGTAACCTAATCCTACATAGTAAGAGTTATTTTCATTTACAGGAAAACCTAAAGTAACGTTACCACCATAAGTCGTACGTTTATAATTAGAAGAGGTATCGTTTCTAGAGTTGTCATAGTTTTCAAAGAAAACATTGCCACCTAAACTGACTCCATCTTTCGTGAAATACGGCTCAACATAACCTAAATTTACGCTAGTACCGTAGTCATTACGTGTTCCACCAAGGCTAACTGAAGCACCAGTTCCCAAGAAATTATCTTGTTTAACACTAGCTTGATAACTAATACCACTCTCTGTACCGTAACCAATACCAAAGTTGATACTACCTGTATTACGCTCTTTAACTTTATACACGACATCTACTTCGTCATCCGTACCTTTTACAGGATCAATTCGGTTTTCTACGGTTTCGAAGAATCCTGTACGATCTAAACGGATTTTACCTAACTCAACTAATTGCGAGTTATACCACGCCCCTTCTTGTTGACGCATTTCTTGACGTAAAGTACTATCTGCTGAAACAGTATTTCCTTCAAAGCGTAGTTGACGAACAGTTAAACGTCGACCAGCATCAACAACAAAAGTAATTGCTAAGGTTTTATTTGCATCATCAAAATCAGGTACAGCATTCACCGTTGCACTACCGTAACCACGTTCACCCAATTTTGCTTTAATCGCATTTTCAACATCGGCAATATCACTGCGACGGAAAATGTCATTTAAATGTAATGAAGAAAGTAACGGTTCAAGTTCAGAAGCCATACCACCCACATTACCAACAATACGAGCACTTCGAAGGTCATACTGTAAACCTTCATTGACATCAATGGTTACATTTACTTTCGTTTTTTCATCATTTAGCTGAACATCAGTTTTAGTGATTTGTGCTTTGGCATAACCATTATTTAAATAATAATCTCGAATTGACTGTAAATCTTTCTCGAACTGAGCGCCTTCAAATTTATTACCCCATAATTTCCACCAAGAATCAGGTTGTAATTCCATTTGCTCTTGCAACGTACTGCTACTAATAGATTCATTACCATTGAAAGTTAATGATGCTAATTTTGCTGTATCATCTTCATTAATCTGAATTAAAATTTCAGCACGATTATTTGGTAAGGTATTTACAATAGGTTCAACTGTTGCGTTATAGCGGCCTACACTTGCATAGTGCTCTTTTACACTTTTTGCAAATTCATTTAATTTTTCTCGAATTAAAACATCGCCAACTTTAAAACCGTTAGCATCTAAGTTTTGTTTAAGTGCTTCAGTTGGAATAACAGAGTTACCTTTGATTTTAACATCTGAAATGATGGATTTAGCCACAACGCTAACAACAAGTACATCGCCTTCTTGATGTGCATTCACATCATCGAATCGACCACTTACGAATAAAGAGCGGACAATATTAGCCACATCATTGTCAGTCACACGCTGACCGGCACGAACTGGTAGACTTGCTCGGATTTGTTGTTCTAAGTCACCTTGAACACCATCCACACGAATATCTTTTGCCACAAAAGGTGCGGCAAACACAGTCGTTGTCGTACCGAATAATAAACTTGCGATTAGAAGTTTTTTCATCGATTGTATCCTATATAAATTATAGACGTAAAAAATCATTAAATAATGCAAACACCGTTAAGCTTAATAACAGTGCTGCGCCAATTCGATAACAGATGCTTTGCACCCGCTCAGAAACAGGTTTTCCTTTAACAGCTTCCATAGCTAAAAAAACTAAATGGCCGCCATCTAATACAGGCAATGGGAATAAATTCATAATTCCTAAATTCACACTAATCAATGCCATAAAGCTTAAAAAATACACCAATCCAATATTAGCAGATGCACCAGCACCTTTCGCTATAGAAATAGGGCCGCTTAAATTATTTAATGACAAATCACCCGTAATTAGTTTTCCTAACACCTTCAAGGTTAAAACAGAAAGTTGACCTGTTTTTTCAATGCCTTTTTGTAAGGATTCAAGAATATCATATTTTAATTCGGTACGATATTCATCAGATAATTTTACGAAAGTTGGGCTTAACCCCACAAACCATTTTCCACTCTGATTACGCACTGGAGTGATAATTTTGTCAAGCATTTCCCCATTACGTTCAACTTTAATAGAAAAAGATTCGCCTTGTTCGACCTGTTTTATAAAATCTTGCCAAGGAAGTGCGGTTAAATTTTCTTTTAAAATTTTATCACCAATTTGTAAACCAGCTTTTTCAGCAGGAGAATCTTGAACAACTTTAGAAAGCACCATTTCAATTTTAGGACGCATAGGCATAATCCCTAATGCCTCAAAAGCACTTTCTTTTTCAGGATCAAAAGTCCAATTTGTAAGATCTAAAGTGCGTTGTTGTTCAATATTAGAACCAAAAGGAGAAAGGGTAATTTCAACATTAGGCTCACCCATTTTTGTGGCAAGCAGCATGTTGATGGTTTCCCAATCTTGAGTTTCTTCTCCATCAACCGCTAGAATTTGTGTATTAGGTTCAATGTACGCTTGTGCAGCGATTGAACTTGGCGTTATCGACTCAATTACAGGTTTAACACTTGGCATTCCATAAAGATAGATGACCCAATAAGCAAAAATCGCGAAAATAAAATTTGCCAAAGGACCGGCGATAATCACAAATGAGCGTTGTAATACACTTTTACTGTCAAATGATTGTGACTTTTGTTCAACTGGAACCGCTTCATTACGTCCATCAAGCATTTTGACATAGCCGCCTAAAGGAATCATTGAAACCGCAAATTCTGTACCATGCTTATCGATTCGTTTCCAAATTACCTTACCAAAGCCAATTGAAAAACGATGGACTTTTATACCGCACTTTCTAGCAGCCCAAAAGTGACCATATTCGTGAACGGATACCAATACCGCAATAGCAATGATAAAAGAACCTAGCGACCACAAAAATGACATTCAAAATCCTTATAACACAAAGAAATAGAAGTAGCTGAAAAAAGGTACCGCTGCAGTCAAGCTATCAATGCGATCTAATACACCGCCATGACCAGGAATCAATTGGCTGCTGTCTTTCACACCAGACTCACGTTTAAACATACTTTCAGTTAAATCACCCAATACTGAAATTGCAACTGTGGCAACGGAAAGAATAACAAATCCAGAGATATTTCGCTCACCAACTAAAGCATCGCCAGAGAAATGAATAAATACAAAAGCAAGCACTAACGCTGTAATTAAGCCACCAACAACGCCTTCCCAGCTTTTACCAGGTGAAACTTTTGGCGCAAGTTTACGTTTACCAAATGCGCGTCCGCTAAAATAAGCACCAGAATCAGCCGCCCAAACAAGCACAAATACATAAAGTAATAAAAATAAGCCGTGATAAGGATCATGGGTATAGTGTTCTAAACGTAAACGTAATACCCCCGCGATAAATGGGATTAAAGTAGAAAAGGCAAATAAAAGCTGTAAAAGAGGATTTTTAGACCAAAATTTAGCTGATTTAGGATAACTCACCACAAGTAATAAAGCTAAAATCCACCAACCAACAGCGTTCATCAATAAGAGCTGAAGGTGCTGTTCAAACACACGACCGGCATCTAAATAGTTTCCCTCAGTATAGAGCCATAAAAAGATAAATGCGCCTAAAAAAGCGGCAACACAAAAACGCGCTAAAGGCTGTTTAAGGCGAGCAAACTGGGTCCATTCCCAAACGCCTAAAGTCGCCACAGCCCCTAGAGCGAGGGCAAAATAAAAAGGCGTGAATAAAAATAGCGCACATAACACCGCTGCGATTAACACAATGGCAGATAAAACTCGTTGTTTAAGCATAATTTTAATCCATTTATGAATTATTCTGTCCCACCAAAACGGCGATGACGTTGTTGATAACAGGCGATGGCGCGGTTAAATTCCGCCTCATCAAAATCTGGCCACAGCACATCAGAAAAATAAAGTTCTGCATATGCAATTTGCCATAATAAAAAATTACTAATTCGTTGTTCACCACTGGTACGAATTAATAGATCAACTGGTGGTTCATCTTGTGTAACCAAATAACGCTGAAAAGCAATTTCATCAATCTCGTCAACGTTCATTTCATTATTTTTTACTTTTTCTGCTAGTTGCTTTGTCGCCTGTACAATATCCCAACATCCACCGTAATTTGCAGCGATATTGAGCGTAAGTGCGGTATTTTTTTCTGTTAAATTTTCCGCTTTTGAAATTTTTTCTTGCAAAGATTCACTAAAACGAGATACATCGCCAATAATTTTCAGACGAATATTATTTTTATGTAATTTTTTCACTTCGCGATCTAAAGCTTGCATAAAAAGCGTCATTAACGCGCTGACTTCTTGCTCTGGTCGATTCCAATTTTCGCTACTAAAGGCGTAAAGTGTAAGAAAATTTACTCCAGTTTGGCGAGCATAACTTACCGCTCGACGAACTGCAGATACGCCATTGGTATGGCCAAAAATGCGCATTTTATTTTTCTGTTTTGCCCACCGCCCATTACCATCCATAATAATGGCAACGTGTTTTGGAATATTGTTTTGATCGAGCTCTATCATTATTTTTATTATAAAAAGATCCCTATAAATTCGGCTGTGAACTATATCATAAGTTGTATTTGCTTGCTATGGATTAGCGATCCCTGATCCACACTTTATTTTTTACATAATTCATTTTTATAATAAAGAAAAATAAACAAAATGAGAATTTATGTCTGCGATTGAACAAAATAAAGACGGCATTAGATTAAGAATATTCTTACAGCCAAAAGCCAGTAAAGATCATATTGCTGGCATTCACGATGATGAACTAAAAATTACCATTACTGCGCCACCTGTTGATGGTCAAGCAAATGCGCATTTATTGAAATTTTTAAGTAAATCCTTCAAAGTGCCCAAAAGCAGTATTATTTTAGAAAAAGGGGAATTGAGCAGACACAAACAAGTTTGGATTCCTGAACCCAAATTAATTCCAAAAGAAATTCAAAATCTATTGTAAAAACAAAGAAAAAAATCACCGCACTTTGGTCTCCTGCCCTATCAATTTATGCCTTTTTACGGTATTCTATGCCACATTTTCTATTGTCAAAATGCTGCAAAAGTGCGGTTAAAATTTAAGGTGATTTTATGCAAGAACAATATCGCCCCGATATGATCGAACCAAAGGTTCAACAATATTGGGCAGAAAATAAAGTTTTTAAAGCAATCAAAGACGAATCTAAAGAAAAATATTACTGTCTTTCTATGTTCCCATATCCATCGGGTCGCCTGCATATGGGGCATGTGCGCAACTACACTATTGGTGATGTAATTTCTCGTTATCAACGTATGCTAGGTAAAAACGTGTTGCAACCATTTGGTTGGGATGCTTTCGGCTTGCCGGCAGAAGGTGCGGCGATCAAAAACAAAACCGCACCTGCTAAATGGACATACGAAAACATTGCCTACATGAAAAAACAACTTCAGCTTTTAGGCTTTGGTTTCGACTGGGATCGTGAAATGGCAACCTGTAAACCAGAATACTACAAATGGGAACAATGGTTCTTCACTGAGCTTTACAAAAAAGGCTTAGTATACAAAAAAACCTCAACAGTAAACTGGTGTCCGAATGATGAAACCGTACTCGCAAACGAGCAAGTACACGAAGGTTGTTGCTGGCGTTGTGATACACCTGTGGAACAAAAAGAAATCCCACAATGGTTTATCAAAATTACTGACTATGCAGAGCAATTATTAGGTGGTTTAGATACCCTTCCACAATGGCCAGACATGGTAAAAACTATGCAACGCAACTGGATCGGTCGTTCTGAAGGGGTAGAAATTACCTTTGATGTTGCAGATACCAACAAAAAAGTAGCGGTTTACACCACGCGTCCAGATACCTTTTACGGAGTGAGTTATTTAGGCATTGCGGCAGCACATCCATTAGCAAGTTTAGCGGCTCAAAATAATCCTGAATTAGCCACCTTTATCCAAGAAGCGAAAAACGCAAAAGTAGCAGAAGCTGATCTTGCGACAATGGAGAAAAAAGGAATGGCAACGGGCTTATTTGCCATTCATCCATTGACGGGTGAAAAATTACCAATTTGGGTTGCGAATTTCGTGTTAATGCACTATGGCACAGGTGCTGTCATGGCGGTTCCAGCTCACGACCAACGTGACTTTGAATTTGCTCAGAAATACAGTTTGCCAATTAAACAAGTGATCGCACCGCTTGCAGATGAAGAAATTGATTTAACCAAACAAGCTTTCGTTGAACACGGTAAATTAGTGAACTCAGCCGAGTTTGATGGTAAAGATTTTGATGGCGCTTTCAACGGAATTGCAGATAAATTAGAAAAATTAGGTGTTGGAAAACGTCAAGTGAATTACCGTTTACGTGACTGGGGCGTTTCTCGCCAACGTTATTGGGGTGCGCCAATTCCGATGCTAACCCTTGAAAATGGCGATGTAGTACCTGCACCAATGGAAGATTTACCTATTATTCTGCCTGAAGATGTGGTAATGGATGGCGTGAAAAGCCCAATTAAAGCTGATCCTAATTGGGCAAAAACGACGCTCAACGGCGCACCAGCGTTAAAAGAAACGGATACCTTTGATACCTTTATGGAATCCTCTTGGTATTACGCGCGCTACACTTGTCCACAATATCAAAATGGCATGCTTGATGCGGAAGAAGCAAACTATTGGTTACCAGTGGATCAATATATTGGTGGTATTGAACACGCAACAATGCACTTGCTCTACTTCCGTTTCTTCCACAAATTATTACGTGATGCAGGATTTGTAACCAGTGACGAACCAGCCGATAAATTATTGTGTCAAGGTATGGTGCTTGCAGATGCCTTCTACTACACCAGTCCAACCAATGAGCGTATTTGGGTGAGCCCAACTCAAGTGACTCTTGATCGTGATGAGAAAGGTCGCATCATTAAAGCCACCGATCCTGAAGGGCGTGAATTAGTCCACAGTGGCATGACCAAAATGTCGAAATCCAAAAATAACGGTATTGACCCACAAGAAATGGTAGAAAAATATGGCGCCGATACTGTTCGTCTCTTTATGATGTTTGCCTCTCCAGCAGAAATGACCTTGGAATGGCAAGAATCTGGCGTAGAAGGCGCGAAACGTTTCTTAGGGCGTGTTTGGAATTTGGTATACCAATATCAACAAAACCCAGCAAAAACTAGCCTAGATATCACCGCACTTTCAGCAGCGCAAAAAGCACTTCGTCGTGAAGTACATAAAACGATTGCGAAAGTGAGCGATGATATTGGTCGTCGTCAAACATTTAATACTGCGATTGCAGCAGTAATGGAATTGATGAATAAACTCACTAAGGCTTCCTTAGAAAGCGAGCAAGATCGTGCTGTCATGGCGGAAGCATTAAGTGCAGTTGTTCGTATGCTTTATCCAATTACGCCACATATCTGCTTTGAATTATGGCAAGCGCTAGGAAATGAAAGCAACATCGATACCGCTGAATGGGTGAAAGCTGATGAAGCCGCAATGGTAGAAGATGAAAAACTCATTGTTGTGCAAGTAAACGGCAAGGTTCGTGGAAAAGTGACTGTTCCTGCAACCTCTTCAGAAGAAGAAATTAAAGCGACAGCGAAAGCAGATCCTAATGTTGCAAAATTCCTTGATGGAAAAGAAATTCTTAAAGAAATCTATATTCCATTAAAAATGTTGAATTTTGTGGTTAAACCATAATCCGTAGAATCTGTGGAATATTGATATTTCACAGATTCTATCTTTATTAGTGTATGGATTTTAAATTTATACACTCCACAATAAAGGTAATTTTTATGATTAAATCAATCAAAGCTTTGTTTATTGTAGCAAGCATTATCGCGCTTTCTGCTTGTGGCTGGCATTTTCAAAACGGTACATTAATTCCACAAGAATTACGTACCCTTACCTTTGAAAGCCCCGATCCATACAGTGAAATGTCAGTGGCGATGCGTAATCAGTTACAAGCGAACAATGTTCAACTCGTCAATTCGACTCAAGGCATTCCTGTTTTACGCATCAATAAATTCCGTACAAATGATGAAGTCGCTTCTGTCTTTAAACGCGGACGCGAAGCTGAAAAAGTATTGATGTTAGAAGTGGAAGCAAGCATTCGTTTAGCGAATGGTGAAAGCCACCCAATCACGGCAAAAGTCAACCGCACTTTCTTTGATAACTCTCGCGCAGCATTAGCTAAATCTGGCGAACGAGAAGTAATTTGGAATGATATGCGAGAACAAGCTGCGCGTCAGCTTATTACCAAAATGGTTGCATTAGAAAAACAGGTTAAACATAAATAATGAATCGCATCTTCCCAGAGCAACTTAATCAACATCTTTCCCAACGTTTAGCCAAAGTTTACTTTTTGGTAGGGCAAGATCCATTGTTACTGAGTGAAAGTGAAGATGCCATTTATAAAACAGCCAACCAACAAGGATTCGATGAGAAAAATAACATTCAGATTGATAGCCAAACTGACTGGGCACAACTCATAGAATCCTGTCAGTCCATGGGATTGTTTTTTAACAAACAAGTCATGGTATTAAATTTACCTGAAAATTTCACCGCACTTTTACAGAAAAATCTGCAAGAATTTATTTCGGTTCTACATGACGAGATCTTGCTGATTTTACAAATTGCAAAGCTAGCAAAAGTAAATGAAAACCAAGCATGGTTTGTTGAACTAAACCAATATGAAACCAGTGCGATTCTTGTAAATTGCCAAACGCCTACAGCTGAAAATCTCCCTCGTTGGGTAAAAAATCGTACCAAAGCGATGGGATTAGAAGCTGATGATGAAGCAATCCAACAACTTTGTTATAGTTATGAAAACAATCTGCTCGCACTCAAGCAAACTTTGCAGCTTTTAGATTTACTTCATCCCGATCATAAACTTAATTACAATCGTGTTATTAGCGTGGTGGAACAATCCTCAATTTTTACACCATTTCAATGGATTGATGCGTTGCTAATGGGAAAAGCAAATCGTGCTAAACGTATTTTAAAAGGTTTACAAGCTGAAGATGTGCAACCTATTATTTTATTACGCACGCTACAGCGAGAATTATTTACGTTGCTTGAACTCACAAAACCACAGCAAGGTATTATGACAACGGAAAAACTTCCAACTCAACAAATTAAGACTGAATTTGACCGTCTAAAAATCTGGCAAAATCGCCGACCGCTCTTTTTAAGTGCGATTCAACGTTTAACCTACCAAAAGCTCTACGAAATTATCCAAGAACTCGCCAATATTGAACGTCTTGCTAAACAAGAATTTAGCGATGAAGTGTGGATTAAACTCGCTGATTTGTCTGTGAAAATTTGTTTGTAATCGCTATTGTTTTTTTTTTGCGCTAAAATGGTATAATAAAACGCCATATCGGCAATGACTTATTAATTAACTTTCGTGAGGATATCATGATGAAAAAAACACTAGCTACACTTATTTTAATGGGATTTGGTTTTTCAGCTTCTGCAGCTGATTTGTCTGCAAGTTGTAAAACTTATTTCGCTGAAATTGATTCTTTCTTAGCATCAATGCCAGCTGCGCAAGCAAATACAATGAAAGCGCAATATGAATCAAGCAAACAACAATTTGCATCAATGCCCGTAGCGGCACAAGATAAGGCTTGTAATCAAGCGGCAGAGCAACTTAAACAAATGAAAGCCGCAATGCCGAAATAATTTGAAAAAATCAATAGATGTTATATAAACCCTAGTCTGACTAGGGTTTTATTTTATAGGATGGAGAGCTTCATTCAGCAATCGATGAATTAATTTAGCATTAGCTGGCGGAAACTGCCCTGCGTCCAATGTGCGTTGCTCAATCCAAAATCCTTCTTGACCTTCTCGCCCAAAAGGCTCTCCAATCCATTCATCTACGACATAAAAGAAAAAAGAAATAATCTTTGTTGGATATTCAAATTGGAAGCGTTCGTAAAGTTCAGCATTTAATACCACAATGCCAATTTCCTCTTCCAGTTCACGTTTTAACGCCTGTTCTGGTGTTTCTCCCGCATCCACTTTTCCACCAGGAAATTCTAAAGATTGGGCAAAATCCTGTCCTTCTAAACGTTGCGTTAAATAGATCTGACTAAACTCATTACGAATAATACCCGCAGCAACTTGTATAATTTTTTTATCCATTTCTTCTATCCAATAGTACCTATGAAAAAAGTGCGGTGAAAAATCACCGCACTTTGGCTAATCATTAATGGCGAGCAGCACGACTGCCATGACAATGCTTGTATTTTTTACCCGAACCACAAGGACAAGGCTCATTGCGTCCAATGCGACGTTCTGAATAATCTTTAGAATCTGAATTTTGGATTGCCTGACCATTTTCATCCACAGGTAAATTATTTTGATTGATACGAGCAGCCATCTCCTGACGAGCACGTTCAGCTTCTTCCATTTCTTCTTGAGTACGCACACGTACACGCGTTAACGTCGTGATAACGTGGTGTTTTAAAGAATCCAACATTTCCGTAAACATACGGAAAGATTCTTTTTTATACTCTTGTTTTGGATCTTTTTGTGCATAACCGCGTAAATGAATACCTTGGCGCAAATAATCCATCGCAGCTAGGTGTTCTTTCCAAAGCTCATCTAAGGTTTGTAACATAACGCCTTTTTCAAAGTTACGCATGGTTTCTTCACCAGCCAGCGCTTCTTTTTCTTTATATTCTTTTTCGGCGACTTCGACGATGCGTTCACGCAAGTTTTCTTCGTGAAGATTATTGTCTTCTTCCAGCCAATGAGAAATTGGTAATTCCATACCAAACTCTTGAGCTAAACGCTCTTCAAGCCCTTTAATATCCCATTGTTCTTCCAAAGATTGCGGTGGAATATATTGATCAATCACGCTATTAAATACATCGTGGCGAATAGCGTTGATAGTTTCAGAAATATCATCATTATCAAGCAAATAATTACGTTGCTCATAAATGGCATGACGTTGGTCATTTGCCACATCATCATATTCAAGTAGGTTTTTACGACCATCGAAATGGAAAGCCTCAACTTTTGCTTGAGCAGATGCAATCACTTTCGCCAACATTTTCGATTCCATAGCCTCACCAGGCACGGTGAACGCTTTACGCATTAAATTGAGTTTACCTTCATTTAAATAAATGCGCATTAAGCCGTCTTCCAAAGAAAGATAGAAACGAGAAGAGCCTGGGTCACCTTGACGGCCAGAACGACCACGCAACTGGTTATCGATACGGCGAGATTCATGACGCTCTGTACCGATAATATGCAAACCACCTGCTTTCATTACAATCTCGTGGTTCTTTTCCCACTCAGCTTTAAGCGCTTCAATTTGTTCTTGAGTTGGATTTTCTAATTTAGCAGCCTGCGCTTTCCAGTTACCACCAAGGATAATATCCGTACCGCGACCCGCCATATTCGTTGCGATAGTCACCGCACCGGGATAACCAGCTTCTGCCACGATTTCTGCTTCTTGTTGGTGGAATTTCGCATTCAATACATTGTGTTTAATACCTACTTTATCTAAAGCCTTAGATAATTCTTCTGATTTTTCTACTGAAATCGTCCCCACTAAAACTGGTTGCTGGCGTTCAACACAATCTTTGATGTCTTCAATAATTGCATTAAATTTATACTGTTCATTTTCAAACATCACATCGGTACGATCATCACGAATCATTGGACGGTTTGTTGGAATCACAACGGTTTCCAAGCCATAAATTTGTTGGAACTCAAACGCTTCAGTATCCGCAGTCCCCGTCATACCTGCAAGACGCTCATATAAACGGAAGTAGTTTTGGTAAGAAATTGACGCAACAGTTTGGTTTTCACTCTTAATTTCAACCCCTTCTTTTGCCTCAATGGCTTGATGTAAACCATCCGACCAACGACGCCCTGCCATTGTTCGACCAGTATGTTCATCAACAATCACGATTTCACCATCTTTTACAATGTAATCGACATCTTTTTCAAACAATGTGTGCGCACGCAAGGCAGCCATAACATGGTGAAGTAATACAATTCGACCAGGAGAATACAAAGAATCCCCTTCTGGCATTAAACCTTGCGCAATCAACCAATCTTCCACTTTTTCTTGGCCACGTTCAGTTAAGTGCGCCTGTTTAGATTTAAGATCTAAAGTAAAGTCCCCTTCGCCTTGGTATTCTTCTGTATCTTCTTTTTCTTGCTTAATTAAGTTTGGAATCAGTTTATTGACTGCAATATAAAGCGCAGAACTGTCTTCAGCTTGACCAGAAATAATCAATGGTGTACGCGCTTCATCAATTAAGATGGAATCCACTTCATCCACCAGCGCATAGCCTAAGGTACGTTGGAAACGCTCTTCTTTTGAGTGAGCTAAGTTGTCACGTAAATAATCAAAACCAAGTTCACTATTGGTTGCATAAGTAATATCAGCTGCATAAGCCGCACGTTTTTCTTCAGGCGGTAAACCAGGAATATTTACGCCTACACTCATGCCCAAAAATTCAAATAACGGACGGTTTGTTTCTGCATCTCGGCGAGCAAGATAGTCATTCACTGTCACAACATGAACGCCTTTACCTTCAAGTGCGATTAAATAACAAGGCAAAGTCGCAGTTAATGTTTTACCTTCACCAGTGCGCATTTCTGCGATACAGCGGTTAGTCAATACCATCCCACCAATAAGCTGAACATCAAAATGTCTCATACCAAGCACGCGCTTACTTGCTTCACGTACCGTTGCGAATGCTTCTGGTAAAATTTGTTGCAAAGTTTCGCCCGCACTTAAACGTTGACGAAATTCATCTGTTTTTGCACGAAGTTGTTCATCTGTAAGGGCTTCAAACTCAGGTTCTAATTTATTGATTTTTGCAACTTGTTTTCTTAATTTACGTAAAATACGGTCGTTACGGCTACCAAAAATTTTCGTTAAAATGCTCATAATTTCTCTTTTTAAATATATAAGTTAAATAGCTAAATGCGTATGAAATACTTTCTTCCATGCACAATAATTCTTTTTTAAAATATCGCTATTTCAATAGCAATATTCTTCACAAAAACAGAAAAATTAAATAAGCAAGGGGCCTGCTCGAATTGGCGCACTAGGATTCAACGCATCAGCTAAAAAGTGCGGTTGAATTTTAGGTTGTTTTTCAGTTTGACGGGAAATTAAAGGTTGAGGAATAGCTTGTCGTTGCACTTCACGTGCTACTTTTACCGTTTCCAACGCTTGTTGAATGGAAACACTCGAGGAATAATTTTCCGCATTATTTTGATTTTCAAAACTTTGTGCGTTAGGCAAAGCAAAAATCGCGATGATACTTAAAAGTAATCGCGACCAAAAATTCGGTTTGACAGTGCCTGAAATCATCGTCTCGTTGTTTATTATGAAAATTATGTGTATTGTAGCGGAAATCTAAACTAATGTCATTTATGGGGGCAGACTTTATGGAAAACAAGGCTGAACGTTATCAAAAAGCAGTCAATATTATGGATGTGCTTGAGCAATCGCCCTTTGCCAAAATAATGAAAAAAGGCCTTGCCATCAATGAACTTAATCAAAAATTTAACCGCATTTTTCCACAGGAATTTCACGGCAAATTTCGTATTGGTAATATGACAGATAACTCAATTTTTATTGAGACAGCAAATGCGATCGTTCGCCAAGGAATTTTATTCAGACAGACTGAATTATTGAAACTCATTCAAGAAGAATTTCCGCATGTAAAACGACTTGAGATAACAATAAACCCTGGTTTTTAAAAGCTAAGAATAGGAGAGAAGGGAGATTTAATATCAATCAGACTTTTTTAACAATGCTTTCTCTATTTTTTTCTCTTCACGTCTCTTCTGAAAAAATGCGCTTAATTTCTGACTACACTCTTCAGCCAATACACCAGATGTAATCTCCAGAGTATGATTCATCTTATAATCATCAAAAAAATGGAAACGCGATCCAACCGCACCGGTTTTATAATCAGAAGCACCAAACACAAGACGTTTAATACGGCTATGCAAAATTGCCCCAGCACACATTGTGCAAGGCTCTAATGTCACATAAAGCGTAGTATTCAGTAGGCGATAATTTTGAATATTTTTCGCCCCATTACGCAAAGCGATAATTTCAGCATGTGCGGTAGGATCACTTTGAACAATGGAGAGATTCCAACCTTCGCCAATAATATTTCCAGCATCATCCACCAACACCGCCCCCACAGGAATCTCACCTAACGTTTCTGCTTTATCCGCAAGTTCAAGGGCGTAGCGCATCATTTTCTCATCAAATTCTGACCGCACTTTTGATACATCCATTAGACGGAAAACGGATATTTAATCGGATCATGAGATTGATAGCCAACGACTTTAAAATCATCCATCGTGACCCAAGTTTCTAAATCTTCAAGCGTTTTTATATCTGGATTAATTTCTAATTTTGGCAATGGGAAAGGCTCGCGTTTAAGTTGCACATCACGCATTAATTCAAGCTGATCTTCATAAATATGCGCATTCACAATTTTATGATATGCCTTGCCTGTTTTTTTGCCCGTAATCTGAGCCATAAGCGACAAGAAAGTAAACACTTGAATTTGATTGAAATTCAATCCAAGTGGAACATCACAGGAACGTTGATAACTAGTAAGATGTAAAGTATCGCCCACAAGAGAAAAAGTATGCGTATGCATACAAGGACGAAGACAACCAAGATCAAACTCACCAGGGTTAAAGAAGGTTAAAATTTCCCCTCTATCATCAATGCCATTGGTCAAATTATTAACAATTTTGCGTAACTGATCGATGGTTTCTCCATTAGGCTTACGCCATGCTCTGCCTTGCACACCATATACACGCCCCATATCATCAACGCCTCTACGGTGCGGATTCGCAAGCCATGCGGCATTTTCATTCGCATTAGCATCCCAAGTTTTAGTACCAAGTGCGCGGAAATCAGCGGCATTGTCATATCCACGAATGTAACCTAAAAATTCGGCAATTGCAGCTTTCCAATAACTTTTACGCGTGGTTATCAACGGAAATTGATTATTCGCCACATCATATTCTAAATCTGCATTAATAACCGTCAGACAACGCTTACCTGTACGCTCATTGGCAACCCATTCACCTTCATTAATAATGCGACGACAAAGATCAAGATATTGCTTCATAAAAATCTCCTATTTTATTACTGCACTTTTGTGTGAATAAGCCCAAGCCATAATTAAAGCACCACCAATAATCATTGGTAAACAAAGCGCTTGTCCTCTTGTAATGACCCCAAAGAAATTTTCAACTTCGGGCTCACGAACATATTCCACGATAAAACGGAAGATGCCATAGCCAATTAAAAATAAACCAGCAACGGAACCCATTGGACGTGGCTTTTTAATAAAAATATTCAGAATCGTAAACAACACTACGCCTTCTAGAAAAGCTTCATAAAGTTGCGATGGATGACGAGGAAGTAATAGCGGATCATTCGGGAAAATCATTGCCCAAGGCACATCCGTTTCGCGTCCCCATAGCTCAAGATTAATGAAATTACCAATTCTACCTAAACCTAAACCAAACGGAATCAAAGGCGCAACAAAATCAGCCGTTTGCCAAAAATTACGTTTTTGTGAATAAGACGTCCAAATCATGGCAACAATGACGCCTATTAAGCCGCCATGGAAAGACATTCCACCTTCCCAAACACGGAACAAATAAAGCGGCTCTTGTAAGAAACGCTCCAAATTATAAAAAAATACATCGCCAACACGTCCGCCAATAAATACGCCCATAAAACCGTTGAAAAGTAAGGTATCAACTTGATCCACTGTCCAACCGCTATTTGGGCGACTAGCACGGCGAACCGCAAGCCAGCGTGCAAAAATAAAACCTAAAAGGTACATCAAACCATACCAACGTAAGCCGATATTGCTATCACCAAGAGTAAAAATGGTTGGATCAAAATGAGGCAGAAGCAAGTAATTTGAATTCATAATTTTCTCTATCTAATAAACATATCAACAGCAATGGTAATTAATAAAAGTGCAAACCCTTTCTTCAAAGTTGGCACTGGTAGTTTTGAGGTGGCTGTCGCACCAAGTTTTGACGTGAAAAACGATGTGGCAGTAATACATAACACTGCAGGGAAATAAATGTAACCTAAAGAATATTCCGGCATTGCCACATTCCCCCAGCCACTTAACATAAAACTGAACATTCCAGAAGTTCCAAGTAACATGCCACAGAAAGCCGAGGAACCAATAGCCTTTTTCATATCGATACCGCGAGAATTTAAAAACGGCACAATAAATCCGCCACCACCGATCCCTGCAGCGCTAGATGCCATACCAATTAAAATGCCACCAATAATAGACGATTGAGTCGTCAAAGGTTTAACTGTTTTATTTGTCTTAGGTTTAATAGATAAGACCATTTTAACTGCGAGATAAACCACTAAACAGGCAAATAATTTACTAGAAATATCGCGATCAAGTTTTCCGATAAAGAAACCGCAAATAAACACGCTAACCATGATGCTCGGAGCAAGGATCTTCACCGCACTCCACACAACATTACCTAACTTATGATGTCGTTGAGCCGAAGAAAAGCCAGTAATAACAATCGTTGCGAAAGAGGTTCCAAGTGCGGTAGACATTAATAAAGATTCAGGCACACCCACCATTGGTAACAAGTACACCAACACAGGAACAATCAGTAATCCACCACCAATACCAAAAAGTCCCGCAAAAAAGCCAGCAACCGCTCCCACAAGCAAACAAAGTAAAATAAAGCTAAGCATTATGAATTCCTTGTTTTATTAAAAGAACGTTTTGGAAATTTTGAACCATTATATTTTTTAGGATGAGTATAAGATTTTTGCTCCAATTCTCGTGCAGGTTGATACACAGGAGGATTTTCTGAGAACAACACCCCCGAAAACTCTTTCATCGCTTTGCGATACACTTCTTTTTTGAAAGATACGACCTGACGAACAGGATACCAAAAACTCACCCAACGCCATCCATCAAATTCTGGAGATTTGGTCGTTTGCATATTGATATTTTTTTCATCGCCAACAAGCTGTAACAAAAACCAGCGTTGCTTTTGTCCTATACACATCGGTTTGCTGTCATAACGCAACAAACGTTTTGGTAATTTATAACGCAACCAATGCTTAGATACATATAAAATGCGCACATCTTTAGGCTGTAGACCAACTTCTTCGTACAGTTCACGATACATCGCTTGCTCGGCACTTTCATTATCATTAATGCCACCTTGCGGAAACTGCCACGAATTTTGCCCACAGCGCTTCGCCCAAAGCACTTGCCCGTTGCGATTACAAATCACAATACCCACATTTGGACGGTAGCCATCAAAATCGATCACTATCGTTTTACCTTAAATTTTTCATATAAAAATAATCTGCAGATTGTTTCATAAATCAGTGTTTTTATCAACCAAGGGGCTGGCTACACAATAAAATACACAGATTGTGGATAACATTGTGAATAACGGATTTCTGATTGTGAATTGATCACGTAAAAACGGGGAAGGATCCTTATCACATCAAACTTAAAAATAAATTGAGTTATTTCCAATCAAAAGATCTTAAACAAAAATAAACCGCACTTTTTACATACAAAAATAGAAGAAAGTGCGGTAAAAAAATACAATTTTTAAAGTGATTCCATTCACCAAAGATCTTTTAGCAATCTCTTTGAGTTATTCAATATTTCTGTGGATAAAATTGTGGTTGAGAAAATCCATAATGTTGTATAACTCAAACAAACCTTTCCAAGATAATTTCAAGATAAAATTTATCCATTTAAATTCAATCACTTATAGATAAAACATTACAATATTTGTAATACACAGAAGTCTCTAAATTTTAATGTCTAATTTTTAAACAAATTATTTCAGGCAGGCAAAATAACGTTCCCAATCAAAATATTGACCGGGATCGATCTTACGTCCTGGCGAAATATCACAATGCCCAACAATCCGCTCTTTCGTAATTTTAGGGTAACTTTTCATGATTAAGTTAGTAAGCTCTTGCAATGCCAAATACTGCTCATTAGTAAAAGGCTGCTCATTACTACCTTCTAACTCAATTCCAATGGCAAAATCATTACATTTTTCTCGCCCTTGAAAGCAAGATAATCCAGCATGCCAAGCCCTATGGTTAAAATTAACATATTGCGTAATTCGCCCATCTCGTTCAATCAAACAATGGGCTGAAACACGCATTTGATGAATTTCTTCAAAATAAGGATGAATCTTAGGATCTAATTTTCCTTGAAAAAAATCATCCACATATCCGCCACCAAATTGTTCTGGCGGTAAACTAATGTAATGGATCACCAGAAGTGAAATATCTTGTAAATCTGGGCGTTTATCAAAATGCGGAGATGGAATTTGTCGACAATTAGTCAGAAATCCTTTCTCAATATCTTTTATTTTTCGCATACATTTTTCCTATTTTTGCGATCAGGATCGCAGAAAAAGTGCGGTCTGTTTTACAAAAAAATTTTCCCTTTTCACAATATTTCAGCCAATAAAGGCTTAACGAAAGGAAAATAAATGAAACTAACTACACAAACTACCTTGAATAAAGGATTTACCTTAATTGAATTAATGATAGTCATCGCCATCATCGCGATTTTAGCCACTATCGCTATTCCCTCTTATCAAAATTATACCAAAAAAGCTGCGGTATCCGAATTACTGCAAGCTTCCGCACCTTATAAGTCAGATGTGGAATTATGCGTTTATAGCACAGGTAAACCTTCCAGTTGCTCGGGAGGAAGCAATGGAATTGCGGCTGATATTACAACAGCAAAAGGCTATGTAAAATCAGTGACAACAAGCAACGGTGCAATAACAGTAGCGGGTAATGGTACATTAGACGGAATGAGTTACACACTTACTGCTGAAGGCAATAGTGCAAACGGCGTTACATGGAAAACTACCTGTGGCACAACGAATGCCGATATTTTCCCTGCTGGATTCTGTTCAAAATGATCGACTTAACTAGTGCAAAACCTCGTGTAAAAGCACAAAATGGCGAGATATTTACGATCTCGCCAGATTTATGGGGACGTAATCAGCAACAACAGTCTATGCTCTTACGTTATTTTGCGTTACCACTCAAAGAAGAAAATAATCGTCTTTGGTTAGGTGTCGATTCCCTTTCTAATCTTTCCGCCTGTGAAACTATTGCGTTTATAACCGGTAAACTTGTTGAGCCAGTTTTATTAGAAAGCACTCAACTTAAAGAACTATTACAGCAACTTGCCCCTAATCAACTTCAAGTGGAAGAGCAAGTTAAATATTACCAACATCAAGAACAGCCTCATCTAGAACAACAAGATGACGAGCCTGTCATTCGCTTGCTTAATCAAATTTTTGAATCTGCTTTACAAAACAATGCCTCAGATATTCATTTAGAGACCTTATCGGCTCATTTCCAAGTGCGGTTTAGAATTGACGGTGTTTTACAAGCTCAGCCTCCACTTAGCAAAAATTTGGCTAATCGCATTATTTCTCGCCTAAAACTGCTCGCTAAATTAGATATCAGTGAAACCCGCCTTCCACAAGATGGACGATTTCAATTTAAAACTACGTTTTCCGATATTCTTGATTTCCGTCTTTCAACGTTACCAACTCATTGGGGAGAGAAAGTTGTCCTGAGAGCACAGCAAAATAAACCAGTAGAACTCAGCTTTTCTGAACTAGGCATGACTGAAAGTCAACAGAAAGAATTTCAACGCGCGCTTAGCCAACCACAAGGATTAATTTTAGTAACTGGCCCAACAGGAAGTGGGAAAAGTATCTCACTTTACACCGCACTTCAGTGGCTAAACACGCCTGATAAACATATTATGACCGCAGAGGATCCCATTGAAATTGAGCTTGATGGCATTATTCAAAGCCAAATTAATCCACAAATAGGACTAGATTTTAGCCGTCTATTGCGCGCTTTTTTACGCCAAGATCCAGACATTATTATGTTAGGTGAAATTCGCGATGAAGAAAGTGCAATGATTGCACTACGTGCCGCCCAAACGGGGCATTTGGTGCTTTCAACTTTACATACTAATGATGCAATATCCGCCATTTCTCGCTTACAACAACTCGGTATTCAGCAACATGAAATTGAAAACAGTTTACTGCTCGTTATTGCTCAGCGTCTTGTACGAAAAATCTGTCCAAAGTGCGGTGGAAATTTAATAAATTCTTGTGATTGCCATCAAGGTTATCGAGGCCGAATCGGCGTGTATCAATTTCTACATTGGCAGCAGAATGGCTATCAAACGGATTTTAAAAATTTACATGCGAGTGGTTTAGAAAAAGTTAGCCAAGGCATAACGGATGAGAAAGAAATTGAACGTGTGTTAGGTAAAAACTCATGAATAAAAAACTCTTTTATTATCAAGGTAGTAACGCATTAAATCAGAAACAAAAAGGCTCAATTATTGCGGATACAAAACAACAAGCACACTTTCAATTAATAAGCCGCGGGCTTACTCACATCAAATTACAACAAAACTGGCAATTTGGGGCAAAGCCCAAAAATTCAGAAATCAGTGAATTACTCAATCAATTAGCGACATTGCTACAGTCCGCAATTCCGTTAAAAAACAGCCTGCAAATTTTGCAACAAAATTGTACTCAAATTATGCTCAACGAATGGCTTGAACGACTGCTTCAATCTATTGAATCTGGTTTAGCATTCTCACAGGCAATTGAACAACAAGGGAAATATCTCACACAACAAGAAATTCAACTGATTCAAGTGGGAGAAATGACGGGCAAACTTTCCGTTGTTTGTAAAAAAATAGCCACGCATCGTAGCCAATCTTTAGCATTACAACGCAAATTACAGAAAATTATGTTGTACCCATCAATGGTGCTGGGAATTTCACTATTACTAACACTCGCATTACTACTTTTTATCGTGCCTCAATTTGCTGAAATGTATAGTGGCAATAATGCTGAGTTACCAACAATAACCGCAATATTGCTCTCTATATCTAATTTTCTTAAGCAAAATATTGGGATTTTGCTATTTTTCACTTTTAGTTTTTTTCTATTTTATTACTTCTATCTAAAACGCCAGACCTGGTTTTATCAAAAGAAAAATCAACTTATTTCTATCACGCCTATTTTTGGCACAATTCAAAAGCTTTCACGTTTAGTGAACTTTAGTCAAAGTTTACAAATTATGTTGCAAGCTGGCATACCGCTTAATCAAGCGCTAGACAGTTTTCTCCCTCGTACACAAACGTGGCAAACCAAGAAAACCCTCGTAAATGACATCGTATTAGATAAAGAAGTGCGGTCAATTTTACAATGGGTTTCTCAAGGCTATGCGTTTTCTAATAGCGTAAGTAGCGAGCTTTTCCCGATGGAAGCACAACAAATGCTCCAAATTGGTGAGCAAAGCGGAAAACTCGCTTTGATGCTAGAGCACATCGCGAATAATTACCAAGAAAAACTTAATCATCAAATTGACTTACTCTCACAAATGCTAGAACCATTAATGATGGTGATCATCGGAAGTCTGATTGGGATTATTATGATGGGAATGTATTTACCTATCTTTAATATGGGATCAGTTATTCAATGATTTACTTCGCAGTGTTTTTATTAGGCGGCATCTTAGGGATCGCATTGTGGTTCTACCTATCTGGTTTTATTACGCGTTTGCAGCAAGAGATTTATGCAACTTACGTTGAATTATTCCCACAAAACTGTTCTCCATTTCAACCGCACTTTGCCTCTATTCAACAAAAGAAGTGCGGTCATATTTTGAGGTATTTTTTAAGTGTTGGAGTTGGATTTATATTTTTACAAATTGCCTTCAAAGATTCTATTTTTACTATATGGATCGGACTCACACTTCTTATCCTTTGGGCAATCAGTTATCTTGATTGGGATTATCAACTTATTTCTACTACACTCTGTTTATGGTTACTTACTCTCGGTTTATTTGGAGCAGACAATAACTTTTCATTGCTTACGTTATCTGAAAGTATAAAAAGTGCGGCAAGTTTTTTTATTGTTTTCTACGCAATCTATTGGCTTGCAAAATTCTATTACAGCAAAGAAGCCTTTGGACGAGGCGATTATTTGCTAGCAATGGCATTAGGAAGTTTTATTCATTTAGAAACCTTACCGCACTTTTTATTATTAGCCTCAGTTCTTGGAATATGTTTTTCGCTTATTCATAGGAAGAAAAAAGAATTTTTACCTTTTGCCCCTTTTATGAACTTGTCGGCTATCATCATTTATCTCGTCAAATATTACGGATATTAAAAAGGGGAAAACATTATATTTTCCCCTTGTTCTTCATAGAAGTGCGGTTGCTTTTACGAACGTTTCATCACTTCAAAAAACTCTTCGTTAGTTTTCGCCATCATCAGCTTATCAATCAAGAATTCCATTGCATCCACTTCATCCATTGGATTAAGAATCTTACGAAGAATCCACATTTTTTGTAATTCATCAGATGTTGTGAGTAAGTCTTCTTTACGAGTACCAGAGCGTTTAAAATCAATAGCTGGGAATACGCGTCTTTCTGCAATTTTACGAGAAAGGTGTAATTCCATATTACCTGTACCTTTAAATTCTTCGAAAATAACTTCATCCATTTTCGAACCGGTATCAACTAGCGCTGTTGCAATAATCGTTAAACTACCACCTTCTTCCACGTTACGTGCAGCACCAAAGAAACGTTTTGGACGATGCAACGCATTCGCATCCACACCACCAGACAGAATTTTACCTGAAGCTGGAGTGACTGTATTGTAAGCACGTGCTAAACGTGTAATAGAGTCAAGCAAAATTACCACATCTTTTTTATGCTCGACTGAACGTTTCGCTTTTTCGATTACCATTTCTGCCACTTGAACGTGACGAGTTGCAGGCTCATCAAAAGTAGACGCAATCACCTCGCCTTTTACGGAACGTTGCATTTCTGTCACTTCTTCTGGACGTTCATCAATCAGCAATACGATAAGTTCTACATCAGGATAATTATGCGTGATACTTTGCGCAATATTTTGCAGCAACATGGTTTTACCTGCTTTTGGTGGAGCAACAATCAAACCACGTTGACCTTTACCAATTGGTGATGCTAAATCCAAAATACGTGCGGTTAAATCTTCTGTTGAGCCATTGCCTCGCTCCATTCTTAAACGAGAGTTAGCATGTAATGGCGTTAAGTTTTCAAATAAGATTTTGCTACGAGAAACTTCAGGTTTGTCATCATTAACTTGATCAACTTTTAAAAGTGCAAAATAGCGTTCGCCTTCTTTTGGTGGTCGGATTTTACCTTCGATTTTATCACCAGTTTGAAGATTAAAACGACGAATTTGACTTGGGGAAACATAGATATCATCAGGACCTGCAAGGTAGGAACTATCAGCAGAACGAAGGAAACCAAAACCATCTGGTAAGATTTCTAATACGCCGCCGCCGAAAATATCTTCACCGCTTTTGGCGTGCTGTTTTAAAATTGCAAAGACAATATCTTGTTTACGCAAACGAGCTAAATTCTCTAAGCCCATTTGTTCTTCGCCAAGTTTCACAAGATCCGAAACAGGCGTATTTTTAAGTTCAGTTAAATGCATAATGAATAAATATTGGAATTAATAAGAATTGATGATTCGAATGGTGAGCCAATGCTCTTTGAATGGCGCGTAAATTACCACTAAAACCCTGTACTGTCTAGCGTTTCTTTATATTTAATCTAAAAAATTACCGCACTTTTCTTTCTCTTTTTAACATAGAAGTTTAGCCGTCTAGATTGTTATTTATTTGATTTTTCATTAGAATACGGACAATTTGTAAGGTTATCAATAAGCACTAAGGTAAATTATGGCGGATTGGGACGGAAAATATATCAGCCCTTATGCAGAACATGGCAAAAAAAGCGAGCAAGTAAAAAAAATCACTGTGTCTATTCCAATCAAAGTATTGGAAATTTTGACGAATGAACGCACTCGCCGCCAATTAAAAAGTTTACGTCATGCAACCAACAGTGAATTACTTTGCGAAGCATTTTTGCATGCATTCACCGGTCAACCTTTGCCCACCGATGCAGATTTAATGAAAGAGCGTAATGATGAAATTCCCGAAGATGCCAAAGTGCTTATGCGTGAATTAGGTGTCGATCCAGAAAGCTGGGAATATTAACCGCACTTTCCATTTATCCTTTTAACCCATTCAAAATTGAACATTCAGGGCAATCATTGCCCTGACAATTATCATGCCAACGCTGCAATTCTTGTACCATTTTTTGTAACTGTTCTATTTGTTGATTCAACATCGCAATATGTTGAGCAGTTAGCACTTTCACTTCTCGGCTACTACGCTTAGGATTATCTTGTAGTGCTAATAATTGTGCGATTTGATGTAATGAAAACCCCACATCGCGTGAGTGGCGAATAAAATGCAACCTTTCTAAATCACTTTCTCCATAATTTCGATAGCCTGACAAACTGCGCACAGCGGGTTTAATTAAACCCATTTTTTCATAATCACGGATTTGTTTCGTAGATAAACCTACTAATTTTGCGGCTTCACTAATATTCATAAAAAATTTCTTGACCTTAACCTTACGTAAAAGTTTATAGTGTAGCCATCAATAAAACAACTAACAAGGAGTAAAAATGAAAACTATCACATTAAACATAGAAGGCATGCATTGCGGCGGTTGCGTAAAAAGCGTTACTCAAGTTTTAACTGAATTAGATGGCGTACAGTCTGCTAATGTTCAACTAGAAGGTAAAGCAAATATTACTTTTGATGAAAATCGAGTCAATGTTGCACAGTTGATTGAGGTAATTGAAGATGCCGGATTTGACGCTACAGAGTAAAAAATTTCGATTCAGATTGGTGGGATGACCTGCCAATCTTGTGCCAATCGTATTGAAAAAGTTTTAAATAAGAAAACATTTGTACAACAAACTGGAGTGAATTTTGCCGCCGAAGAAGCACAAGTTGTATTTGACTCTACGCAAGTAAGCGAAACTGAAATAGTTGATTGAGGTAATTGAAGATGCCGGATTTGACGTCACAGAGTAAAAAAATTTCGATTCAGATTGGTGGGATGACCTGCCAATCTTGTGCCAATCGTATTGAAAAAGTTTTAAATAAGAAAACATTTGTACAACAAGCTGGAGTGAATTTTGCTGCCGAAGAAGCACAAGTTGTATTTGACTCGACGCAAGCAAGCGAAACTCAAATTATAGAGATTATTCATAAAACAGGTTTCACTGCTCATATCAAACAAGCCAACGAATTACCAATAGAAGAAAAAAATATATCAATCCCTTGGCGATTAATCATACTTTGGATAATCAATATTCCATTTCTGATTGGTATGCTTGGCATGATGAGTGGCTCATATAACTTAATGTTGCCACCTATTTGGCAATTTGCATTAGCGAGCATTGTGCAACTTTGGTTAGCTATTCCATTTTATCGCGGAGCAATCGGTAGTATTCGTGGTGGACTTGCCAATATGGATGTCCTTGTCAGTACAGGAACGCTCACCATTTATCTTTATTCTGCTTTCATGTTGTTTTACCACGCCAATCATGCAATGGGACATGTGTACTTTGAAGTTTCTGTTATGGTGATTGGTTTTGTCAGTCTTGGAAAATTTCTTGAAGATCGCACTAAAAAGCACAGCCTAAATAGCTTAAGCATGCTCTTGCAACTGACACCGAAAAAAGTCACTGCACTACGTAATGACAAATGGACTGAAATTGCCCTTGACCAAGTCAATATTGGCGAGATCATTCGTGCCAATCAAGGCGAGCGTATTGCAGCAGACGGTATAATTGAAAGTGGAAATGGGTGGTGTGATGAAAGTCATTTAACGGGTGAATCTCGTCCAGAAGAAAAACAGAAAGGTGGAAAAGTATTAGCGGGGGCGATGGTAACAGAAGGTTCTATTATCTATCGAGCAAATCAGCTTGGTAGCCAAACCTTACTTGGCGATATGATGAATGCATTATCAGATGCGCAAGGTTCAAAAGCGCCAATTGCACGATTTGCTGACAAAGTTGCGTCAGTGTTTGTACCTGCTGTATTACTGATTTCACTTGTTACTTTCGCGCTCACTTACGTTCTGACGAATGATAGTGTGTCTTCACTCATTCACGCAGTAGCCGTTCTCGTGATTGCCTGCCCTTGCGCCCTAGGATTAGCCACACCAGCAGCCATAATGGTTGGTTTAGGTAAAGCGGTTAATGCTGGCGTATGGTTTAAAGATGCGGCAGCAATGGAGGAAACCGCCCACGTGGATACTGTTGTACTTGATAAAACTGGCACCCTAACAAAGGGAGAGCTTGAAATCTCTGCTTTGTGGCAGCCACAAAGTGCGGTGTATTCTGAAGAAGATTTGTATCGTTTTGCAGCAGCAGTTGAACAACAAGCTAACCACCCAATTGCAAAAGCTATTGTGCAAGCAGCAGAACAAAAAATGTTAGAAATTCCTACCGCACTTTTTTCAAAGATGGAAGTTGGTCAAGGCATTCAAGCTGAATTAGAACAAGTGGGAACAATAAAAGTCGGTAAACCAGATTATTGCGGTTTAATCTTGCCTAAAAATTTAGAGGACATCTGGCAAATTGCGAGCATTGTGGCAGTATCTATAAATGATGAACCCATTGGCGCATTTGCACTAACGGACACCTTAAAAAACGATAGTTTGCACGCCATTCAACGCTTACAACAGAAAAATATCGATGTAGTGATTATGAGTGGCGATCAACAATCTGTCGTGGATTACATAGCTAAACAACTCGGCATTAAGAAAGCCTTTGGAGGCCTCAGCCCTAGAGATAAGGCGGAACAAATTCAAAAGCTGAAAGCTCTAGGTCATGTTGTAGCAATGGTAGGTGATGGAATAAATGATGCGCCTGCTTTGGCCGCTGCAAACGTCAGTTTTGCGATGAAATCAGGTTCAGATATTGCAGAACAAACGGCCTCAGCAACGCTTATGCAACATTCAGTGAATCAACTTGTGGATGCGCTTTTTATTGCAAGGGCGACCTTGAAAAATATCAAACAAAATCTATTTTTTGCTTTGATTTACAATATTCTCGGTATCCCCCTTGCCGCTTTCGGTTTTCTAAATCCTGTAATTGCAGGCGCAGCGATGGCGATGAGTTCAATTTCTGTATTGATGAATGCCTTAAGATTGAAAAAAGTGCGGATCTAATTTCATTTATTTTTATACGCAATCGGTGTCGTGATCGCACCGATTTTTTGTCGCTGAAAATTACCGCACTTTTGATAAAAAAATTTTAACTTGATCACAATTTTAGAATTTGCTCTTTGAGATTCTCTATTTATCGGCATAACATAATACTCAAATTTTGTTAGGGCATATTTTGCTCTGCAAATTGACCAATTTAAGTAATTTATGCTTTGGAGCAAACTATGAAACCAACAGAAAAACTCAAATGGAACAAATTTGATGCAACATGGATGTTAAACCTTTTCGGTACGGCGGTTGGCGCTGGCGTCTTATTCCTACCGATTAACGCAGGGATGGGTGGATTTTGGCCGTTAGTTTTAATGGCAATTATCGTCGGACCAATGACCTATTTTGCTCACCGTGGTCTAGCCTATTTTGTACTTTCATCAAAAAATCCTGGCAGTGATATTACTGAAGTAGTTGAAGAACACTTTGGTAAAACAGCGGGTAAACTTATCACCCTACTTTATTTCTTCGCGATTTTCCCTATTCTTTTAATTTACGGAAACGGTATTACTAACACAGTAGATTCTTTCATTGTGAATCAACTTGGCATGGTGTCACCAAACCGAGCTATTCTCTCTTTTGTATTAATTGCAGTATTGATTTCCGTCATGCTATTTAATGAAAAAGTGATGTTAAAAATCACAGAATGGCTTGTTTACCCATTAGTATTAATTTTATTCGCACTTTCTATTTACTTAATTCCAGAATGGAATGGTGCGATGTTACATGAATTCCCAACAGCAGGCGGTTTCGTCACAACATTGTGGCTTACTATTCCTGTATTGGTATTCTCATTTAACCATTCACCAGCAATTTCATCTTTCACTTGCTCACAATTCCGTGAATACAAAACTTTCGATGGTGCAGAACGCCATATCGGCCATACAGAGAAAGGCACCTCAACGATTTTGTTATTCTTTGTAATGTTTTTCGTATTTAGCTGCGTATTAACATTAACACCTGAAGAATTAGTGGCGGCAAAAGCACAAAATATCAGTATCTTATCTTTCTTAGCGAATAAATTTGATAATCCATATATCTCTTATTTTGGCCCGCTTGTTGCATTCTTAGCGATTACTAGCTCATTCTTCGGTCACTATATGGGCGCACGTGAAGGCTTAGAAGGCTTATATTTGAAAATGAAAGGCGAATCTGTAAATCGTAAAAAACTCAATTATGCGACCGCACTTTTCTTCTTATTAACGTTATGGGGCGTTGCGATTATTAATCCAAGTATCTTAGGCTTAATTGAATCTCTTGGCGGCCCAATCATTGCGATGATTTTGTTTATCATGCCAATGTACGCGATTCGCAAAATCCCAGCAATGAAACGCTACAGCGGACGTTTCAGTAATGTTTTTGTAACGATTATGGGATTAATCGCTATCTCTGCGGTTGTTTATGGATTATTATAAGCGCCCTTTAAAGTTTAGCGAATTTTGAGAAATTTATGATTAGCGTATTTGATATGTTTAAAGTGGGAATTGGGCCATCCAGTTCCCATACTGTTGGCCCGATGAAAGCCGGCAAACAATTTATAGATGACTTAATTGAACGAAATCAGTTTGAACAAACAGCTGAAGTTCATGTGGATGTGTATGGTTCTCTTTCGATGACTGGGAGAGGCCACAGTACAGATATCGCCATCATCATGGGGTTAGCGGGTTATTTACCACATAATGTGGATATCGATATGATTTCAGGTTTCATCGAGAAAGTGAAACAAACTGCGCTTTTACCAATTAATGTTGATCAAAAAACGGTAAAATTTGATTTTGAAAATAATCTCATTTTTCACCACACTTTTTTAAAATTGCATGAAAATGGCATGACAATTACCGCTCTTGATGAAAATCGCACAGAGCTTTATCGCCAAACCTATTATTCGATCGGTGGTGGTTTTATTGTCGATGAAGCCCATTTTGGTCAAGAAGAAAAAAACACAGCCCAAGTGCCTTATCCTTACAAAAATGCAGAAGATATTTTGAAACATTGCAGTGATAACGGCTTAATGCTTTCTACTGTGATGTTGGAAAATGAAATCGCCTTGCATGGCAAAGAAGCTGTTAGTGCTCATTTAAAGAATGTCTGGAAGACGATGCAAGCTTGTATCGAACACGGTATTCACACTGAAGGAATTTTACCTGGACCATTACGAGTGCCACGTCGTGCAGCCTCTCTTTATCGTATGTTGCAAGCAAATACTAATTTGTCCAACGATCCAATGCGTGTGATCGACTGGGTTAATATGTTTGCGCTTGCTGTCAATGAAGAAAATGCAGCGGGTGGACGCGTAGTCACAGCGCCAACCAACGGTGCATGCGGGATTATTCCAGCTGTATTAGCTTACTACGAGAAGTTTATCTCACCATTAACACCTGAAATCATTGAACACTATTTATTAGCAGCAGGTATGATTGGTTCACTTTATAAAATGAATGCTTCGATTTCTGGCGCAGAAGTGGGTTGTCAAGGTGAAGTGGGTGTAGCCTGTTCAATGGCAGCTGCGGGACTAGCTGAAATTTTGGGTGGTAATCCACTACAAGTATGCATAGCAGCTGAAATTGCAATGGAGCATAACTTAGGATTAACTTGCGACCCTGTCGGCGGTCAAGTTCAAGTACCTTGTATCGAACGCAATGCGATTGCTTCAGTTAAAGCAATCAATGCATCACGTATGGCTTTACGCCGAACTACTAATCCAAGAGTAACCTTAGATAAAGTGATTGAAACAATGTACGAAACAGGCAAAGACATGAACGCCAAGTATCGCGAAACATCTCAAGGCGGACTAGCAGTTAAGATTGTTTGTAACTAACAAACAATAAAACAGTTAATAAGTCAGAATCAAATTATTTTTATTGATTATTTCATATATTAAAGAGAGAAATACATTGAAAACAACCACTTTAAAACATCAAATAAATAAAGTGAATATATTTTTTCATTTATCGCTTTTTATTTTTTCATTCCTAACAAATATTGGCTTAGGAAAAGCCCATACAGGAAACATTTTTTCATCTAGCCATATTACATTATATATTTTTCTAATATTAATATTTTCATCATCAAGAATCATTGGCTTGATTACGTCTAGTATATTATTTATAACCTCTATAATTTATTATCCAGCAGGAGTATCTTATGGTGCTCCCTCTTTTGGAATTATAGTCTCAATATACGAAACTAACATAAACGAAACATTAGAATATTTATCTTCGATACCAAATTATATTTATATTTTAATGGGTATTTATTCTTGTATATTTATTAGTACAATATACGCAAGCAAGCAAGCAAGCAAGCAAGCAAGCAAGCAACTCTATCAACTTAATAAAGAAACAAAAAATATTTATTTTAATATGGATAACGCTCCTTTCTTACATATTAATAAAGCCAATTAGTGGCATTATAAAATCAAAGTCATCCAATATATCTTATTCATATTACTTATCTCAATCTAAGTTCTATCCATTGTCTTTTTATTCTGAAATGGTCAGGGTAACCTCAGAGTATTTCAAACAAAAACATTTTCTTGATGAATCATTTAATAAAGACTCCAAGTGGGAAATTATCTCTGCCTCTCCTAAATATAAAAACTATATCCTTATTATTGGTGAAAGTATGAGAAAGGACTACATGTCTTTATATGGTTATCCAATCGTCACAACCCCATTCTTAGATAAAATAAATGGTACTATTTTTAATAATTACTATTCAGCTGCACCAAATACACAACCATCGTTACAAAGAACACTATATAGGCAGGAAAATTATGAAACGGTTTACACCGATAATATAATTTCTCTACTAAAATTAGTTGGTATTAAAACATATTGGCTTTCAAACCAAGGAAAAATGGGAGAATTTGACACTATGGCATCGCGCCTGGGAATCAATGCGGATTATAATTTTTTTACAAAGAATTTAGGATATGATTCTGCAAAAAAATTTGACTTTGAATTATTGCCAAAATTTAAAGAGATTTTGGAAAAAGAAAAAAATACAAATAAATTAATAGTATTACACTTAATGGGCTCGCACCCAATTTTTTGTGAAAGGTTACCTTATAAAGTTCAAAATTATTTTATTAATCAACAAATGTCTTGTTATTTAGAGTCAATCAAATATACCGACAAATTTATTGAAAGTGTAAATGACTTATTAGTTAAAAATGGAGAGTCATTTTCTGTAATATATTTTTCAGATCATGGTTTAGCACATAAGAATGATTCATTATATGTCAGTAATTTATATAAACAAGACTACGAAGTTCCATTTATTATGTTTTCAAGTGATTCAATTAAAAGAATAGAAATTAATGAAAAACAATCGGCATTTAATTTTATGTATGGTTTTACTCAATGGCTAGGAATAAAAGAAAAACATTTATCTGGAGTTGATTTCTTTAATCCTAAAGAGCAAAAAATAAAAGTTTTTGACTGGGAAAATATTATTGATGTTAATTTACTAAAAGATGACCCAGCCAAGCTACATTGACAAAACTAAAGCCTTGATAATCAAGGCTTTAGTTTTTCTATCTAAAATGATGGTAATTATAATGATACCCGACACTTGGGACTACAGGGATAACCGGTAGCGAACTTCTCACTCGAGTTCTAACTTTATTATCACTCGCATTCAATTTTAAGTTAGTATCAACTTGACTTGCCACTTTATCTTTCTGTGCCTGAGTAACCGTATTACCACTTGTTACACGAGCATTATACTCTTGCACAGCCTTCATATCATAAACACCGCCACCAGTTTGTTCTGGTTGAGATGAACATGCTGCTAAACCTAAGATTGCACAACTAACAAAAACTATTTTTCTCATTAAATCATCCTATTTACAAATTACGTCAGTTAATACAGCCCTACCTTCTGATACATAATTCGCTGCTTTTTCCTTTAATGTTTTATTTTCTTTTAACTGAATACGCTTAGATAAATCTTTATCTGTAATTGAATAAACTGGCACATAACTTAAATTTTGAGGATCTTTTTGATTATAAATCGTCGCCCCCGTTACACTACCGTAATATTCACTTTTATCATTTGGCGAAAGATAATTGTGAGTTGAATTTGTGTAATCCACACCTCTTTTTACTTTAAATCCTTGACAAATACCAGCTGGAGACTCAAAAACACTTTCTGATGAACTCATCTCATTAATTTTATAAACTTTTAACTCAATGCTTTGACCTAATTTCTGAGTATCATTACTTGATATATCAGAGCTAAAGGCTTTCTTATCTTTTTCATCAACATAAGTTACTGAACTAGATGTATCTTCAGCAATAGATAAATGCGGTACAAACAAACTAACCAGCATGCTACAAAATAAAGAAAAAGAAGTACAATTTTTGTAATTCATCTCCAGTTCTCCTTAACGTTCTTTAAAGTAATTTCTAATATTAAAATAGCTATTTGCCAATTAATAGCATTACCGAACTATATCAAAAAGACTTATATGATACTAGGTTATTTTTCAGGGGTAATACTTTTTGATTTTTCTTCGTTTTGAGCTTCTAAAGCATCACGCGCAGCACGAATACTTTTTTCAATTAGTGGAACACGCTCATCATCTTTAGGCATTAAGCGCAGCATCATCGCCCAAGTCACTGCAGCCATTTTATAATCTTCCGTTTCAAAGTAACGGAATGCGAGCAGACTTAACGCCTCAACATTAGTGTGATCTTGACGAATCACTTGACGCAATAAATCGCCACCTTTAAGTTTATCAGTCGCGTCTTCAGAGAACATCAATATACGAGCATAACCTAATTTATATTGCACATTATCTGGTTCGAGTTTATTAGCCTTTTGATAGCTATCAAATGCCAAACGCGCATCACCTAAATTCATCCCAATTTGACCAAGCATCCACCATTTTTTTGCATCAGTTGGATTTTTCTGCAAATCGATTCGAAGTGCGGTAGAAAATTGCTGCATTTCTGCATCAGAAAATGGATTTTTATCTTCATCTTTCATTCGATCAAAGAAATAGGGCAATTTCGCATAAGTTTGCTCTAACATCGATTCGGCTTGCCAAGAGCCCACCATAAAATAAGAAGAGCCAGCGATAATTCCTAGCGCCAACACGCCAGACACAAACCACACTTTTCCATAAGATTTGCCAGAATAATCCACATTCTCTTGAACCTTGCTCGGCACATCATCAAGTAAGGTTTTCTGTAATTCTTGTTTGAGTTGCTCAACATTTTCAACTAAACCTTGGGAATTATCTTGCTCAATTTCTTCCAAGCGTGAGAAATACAACGCCTTATTTAAATCATCACGTTTTTGCCCATGTTTCGCTTTGAATTGACGTAATAAAGGATAAAAACAAATTAACGCTACAACTAAAGTGGTTAATATAAAAATTAATGCAAAATTCATCTATTTATCCTTGTTTAATAATTCTGCCAAACGCGCATTATCTTCATCAGTTAAAACATCTTGGGATTTCACCGCACTTTGAGCTTTTGGTTTACGTCTTAATAAAAATACCACGCCTAACAACACAAGCAATAATGGGGCAATCCATAGCACTAATGTACTCGCTGTCATAGGTGGATCGTAAGTTACAAAATTGCCGTAGCGTGCCACCATATAATCTACGACATCATTTTTCGATTTGCCTTCTTGTAAAAGCTCAAATACTTTGCCACGCATATCCACAGCGATAGTCGCATTGGAATCCGCAATATTATTATTTTGACACTGAGGGCAACGCAAAGATTGTGTTAATTGGTGGTAATCACTCTCTTGCTGTGGAGAACTAAAATTAAGCGCATCAATGGATGAAAAGGCCACTGAGCTAAACAAAAGTGCGGTCAAAAATAACCATGTTTTCTTCATTATTGTTGCTCCGAAAGTTTGTCATAAATTGGTTTTAAAGTCTGAGTCCAAACTTTCTCGTTTACATCACCGGCATAACGATAATGAATCACGCCTTTACCATCTATAATAAAAGTTTCTGGCGCACCATATACTCCTAAATCCAAACCGAAAGAACCTTTTTCATCTTTTAAAACAACTTTATAAGGATTTCCAAGATCTTTTAACCACTTCATTGCTTTAGGTGATTCATCTTTATAATCTAAACCAATAATTCGCACACCATCTTTAGCAAGTTTGTTTAAATATTGATGTTCTGCATAACAAGTCGGACACCAAGTCGCCCACACATTAAGCAAAACTGGCTTACCTTGTTGAAACAACTCATTCGTGTAAGCTTTATTTTCAAAAAGCTCCGTTAAATTTTTTGCTGGCACAGGCTTTCCAACCAAAGCAGACTCTAATGCTTTAATATCTTCACCTTGCGCATTACGTTTTAATTGCACTAAAAATGCAATTGTTATCGATAAAAAGAGAATAAGAGGAACGAGTAATTTTTTTTTCATTTTTTACCGCACTTTAAAATTGGTGCCTAGGGTAAGTATACCCTAGGCTAGTAAAAGTGTAGCCTCTTTGAGGCTAGTTGAAATTCCCCAAAGGGGAACCATTTCAATTAGCCATGGGTATACCTACCCATGGCAGTATAAATTATTTCTTCAACAACGCATTAAACCGATAGCGTCGATCGAGCATACACAATAATCCACCTAACGCCATAAACAAGCCACCAATCCAAATCCAGCGAATAAATGGCTTGTAATATAAGCGTAACGCCCAAGAATTGTCCTCAAGTTTTTCACCAAGTGCCACATAAAGGTCACGAGTTAAACCACCAGCAATCGCGGCTTCCGTCATAGACATCCGACTTACTGTGTAAAAACGTTTTTCTGCAAATAAACTTGCCTCTGGTTGCCCATCTTTCGAAATATCAATTTGCGCTTTTCCACCAACATAATTTGGACCATTCGCGTCCGTCACACCTGCGAATTTAAAATCGTAACGACCAATTTGTGCACTCTCGCCGACTTTCATTCGAACATCACGTTCTACGCTAAAGTTTTGGCTAAATGCGATACCCCATACGGTCATTGCTACACCTAAGTGAGCTAACATCATTCCCCAATGAGAACGAGATAGTTTGCGTACGCCCACAAAGAATGGTTCACGATGCGTCGCACGTTGTTGTAATTCATAAAGCGCAAGTAAAGCGATAATCACCGTCATCATTGAACCAAGCACCGAACTCACGGTAATTTTATCTTGCAAGAAGTAAGGTAACGCAAAACCTGCGATCACCATAACAAATACGCTGATAACAACAGGCGTACGAATTGCAGAAAATTGGTCTCTACGCCATTTCACCAAAGGTCCAATACCAAGCAATAATGCAAATGGTGTCATAATAATTAAGAACATTTGATCAAAGAATGGCGCACCAATAGAAATAGAACCTAACCCAAGTTGTTTGTGAACGAGTGGTAACAACGTTCCTAAGAATACAACGCAAAGTGCGGTCATTAATAAGATATTATTTAATAACAACATACTTTCACGTGAATAGCGTTCTGCATTATCACGAGAGCGAATTTGGCTTCCTTTATACGCATAGAGCGCAAGCGAACCACCAATCACCACAACGAGGTAAGCCAAAATATACAAACCACGAGTTGGATCCGATGCAAATGCGTGAACTGAAACTAAGATACCAGAACGAACTAAGAACGTACCGAGTAAACAAAGTGAAAAGGCTAAAATCGCAAGTAATACCGTCCAAGCTTTGAAAGAACCGCGTTTTTCTGTGACAGAAAGAGAGTGAATCAATGCTGTACCAGCAAGCCAAGGCATAAACGATGAGTTTTCTACTGGATCCCAGAACCACCAGCCGCCCCAGCCAAGCTCATAATAAGCCCACCAAGAACCGAGCACGATACCTAAAGTTAAAAATACCCAAGCAGCAAGCGTCCAAGGACGTGACCAACGCGCCCAAGCTGAATCTAATTTTCCGGTCATTAAGGATGCAATCGCAAACGCAAATGCCACAGAAAAACCAACATAGCCCATATAAAGCAATGGAGGGTGGAAAATTAAGCCCACATCTTGCAACATTGGATTAAGTTCTTTTCCGTCCACTGGGAAATCAGGGAAAGTACGCGTAAAAGGATTTGAGGTAAACAAGACGAACAACACAAAACCGACGCTAATAATCCCCATTATACCAAGCACGCGAGCAACCGCTTCTTGGGGTAAATGTTTACTCAATAAAGCAACGGCAGATGACCAAACAGCCAGTAGCCAAATCCACAGTAATAAAGAACCTTCATGAGCCCCCCATACGGCAGACAAACGATAATAAATCGGTAAAGCCGTATTAGAGTTATTCACCACATACTGCACACTAAAATCATTTACTGCGAATAAATAAAATAATGCAGCAAAAGCGATACTTAAACTTGCAAATAAACCATAAGTCATTGGGCGAGCTAATGCCATTAATTGAGCATTGCCTTTTTCTGCCCCCCACAAAGGGAAAATCGCCAACATAAGCGATACGGCTAAACTTAAAGCCAGCGCATAATTTCCTAATTCAGCAATCATTTTGCGCCTTCTTTTTCTTGACGATCACGTGCGCTTTCGCCTTTTAAATCTGCATCACCAATACCCATTGGTTTATGCACTTTTTGCATTTTTTCACCTAATTCTGGTGGCACATAATTTTCATCGTGTTTAGCCAATACTTCTGTCGCGGTTAAAACAGTTGGCTGAGTTAATACACCTTGAGCCACAATGCCTTGTCCTTCGCGGAAAAGATCCGGCAAAATGCCTTCATATTCAACAGTGATCGCAGGGCCAATATCATTTAAATCGAACCGCACTTTTAAGCTTTTTGGATCACGCACTACCGTGCCTTCAACCACCATACCGCCAACACGAATACGCTGCCCCACCTCAGGTTTTTGATTCGGGTTATTATCCTTGCCTTGAATCACTTCAGATGGCGTATAAAACAAGTCGATATTTTGACGTAATGCATACAGCATCAATCCACTTGCAATAGCAATGCCGAGCACAACAAAAATGACTAATTTAAATCTGGATTTACGTCTTGGATTCATAGTGTGTTCCCTTTATTTGCTTGTTGTAAACGTTCTTCGCGTTGTTGCTCACGCAATACATTTTGTAACACTGTCTTGCGTTGTTTTACACTTTGAACAATTAAGGCAATAACTGCCACTAAACTTACTGCATAGGATAACCATACGTAAAAACCGTAGCCACCCATATTAAAAAAATCACTCCAAGTTTGGAAAAACATAAAATATTCCTTATAAAAAATCGCTAAAAAACTAACCGCACTTTATTTCAGTGTTTGAGCCAATGCTTTAACCCAAGGACGTTTCGCATCTTCTTTCAATAATTCCACGCGATAACGGACTAAAGTAAGCCAAATATACAAGGTTAAAAAACCGAAGATACACAAAATTAATGGAACCAACATTGGAATTGCAATGGATGGTTTTTCCAGTTTAGTGATACTCGCACCTTGATGTAACGTGTTCCACCATTCCACCGAAAAATGAATAATCGGTAAAATCACGACCGTTGTAATGCATAAAATCCCAGCCGCTTTTGCCCCTACGTTACGATCTGAAAAAGCAGAATAAAGCGCTAAAATCCCAAGATAAAGAAAGAATAAAATCAATTCTGCAGTTAAGCGAGCATCCCACACCCACCAAGTGCCCCACATTGGTTTACCCCAAATCGCGCCCGTAACAAGCGATAAAAAAGTAAACAATGCACCAATTGGCGCCATTGCAATCATTGCTAAATGAGCTTGCTTAATTTGCCACACAAGGGCAACCACAGCTGCAATCGCCATTGAACCGTACACACCCATTGACCAAATCGCTGTCGGTACATGCACGTACATAATTCGGAAACTATTGCCCTGTTGATAATCTGCTGGAGCGAATGCTAAGCCCCATACAATGCCGACACCGAGTAAAATAAGCGTTAAAAATGCAAATAACGGACTCAATTTACCGCAAATACGATATTGAGTTTCGGGTTTTGCATAAGGATGTAGCCACTTCCACATAAAAAAATCCTTAAAAATTAAAGAGAAAAACCACCGCACTTTTATACGGTGGAATGAAATTAATTATCTAAACTAATTCGCAGTGCCGCTGCGATGGCAAAAGGCGAAAGCGTTACAGCGCCAACCATCATGGCACCTAAAATCGCCAGTTGCCCCCCATAAGGCACATTTAATCCTGCTGCCTCTAATACTGATGACGCAAAAATTAAAACAGGAATAAACAACGGAACGACAAGCAAACTCAACAACACGCCACCTTTTCTCAATCCCACCGTTAAAGCCACGCCAATTGCACCGATACAACTCAATACAGGAGTGCCAAGTAACAATGTCAAAACCAATGCCCACCAAATATTGACCTCAAGAGAAAGCAATAAAGCAGCAATCGGTGATAGCAAAATAAGCGGTAAACCGGTGAGCAACCAATGTGCAACGACTTTAGCCAGAGCCGTCATCGGCAAAGGCTGTGCGGTTAACATTAATTGTTCAAGAGAACCATCAATAAAATCATCACGAAACAAACGTTCAAAAGAAAGCAATGCTGAAAGTAATGCGGCTACCCATGCGATACCCGGTGCGATACGGGAAAGTAATTTAGGATCCGGCCCAATAACAAGCGGAAACAAAGTAATCACAAGCAAAAAGAACCATAGCGGATTTAAAATCTCCGCATTTTTGCGCATCGCAATTTGAAGTTCTCGTTTAATTATCTCTAAAAAAATCATCACGTTATTCCGCTTTATAAGCCGCTAAATTCAATTTTTGCAGATGAGAACTAGGTACTTCTTGGTGGCTGGTCAACAACACAATACCACCTCGTTGAGCATGCTCATCAAAAAGTGCGGTTAAAATTTCTACGCCTTTTTTATCAATCGCAGTAAACGGCTCATCTAAAATCCATAAGGGCGCTTGAGACAGCCATAAGCGACCTAATGCAATACGTTTTTGTTGCCCTGCAGAAAGTTGTGCGGCGGGCAAATCTTCACGACCTAACAACCCTACTTTCTCAAGCAAATCCCACAAAATATCAGTATTTTGTTCAGCTTGACTAATTCGTTGATAAAACTGCAAATTTTCCCATGCGGTTAATTCTGGTTTTACGCCCGAAAGATGACCTAAATAAAGCAAATTCTGATGATACTGTTCACGTTGTTTAGAAATTGCTTCAGAATCCCACCGCACTTCGCCTTCTAAAGGTTGAGCTAAACCCGCAAGAATACGTAATAAACTGGTTTTACCTATGCCGTTATGCCCTTCAATTTGTACAAAATCACCGCTATTAAAATCGCAAGTCAAAGCACGAAAAAGTACGCGCTCACCACGTTGGCAGGATAAATTTTGCAGAGATAACTTGTGTGGTTCAAACATAATTGCAAAGGGAAAATAAAAAGTGGCGGTATTCTATCACAAGAGAAATATTTGACGAGATTTTAGCCCCCAAAACAGATAACTCTTTAGGCGTAGATTGATAGGTTTATTGATTTAAAACAAGGTTTAATAAATTCGTCTATTAATGTAAAAGGAAAAACATTTAATGATCTAAATCAAAATTTTTGCTATTATTTGCTCACTTTTGGTTATAGACCAAAACCCTCAACGAAATTTGTCTTTATTACATAGAAGGAATAAATTATGGCTTACACTCTACCTGAATTAGGCTACGCCTACGATGCATTAGAACCACATTTCGATGCGCAAACAATGGAAATCCACCACAGCAAACACCATCAAGCTTATGTAAACAATGCAAACGCTGCATTAGAAGGTTTACCCGCTGAATTAGTGGAAATGTGCCCAGGTCAATTAGTTTCTAACCTTGACAAAATCCCTGCAGAAAAACGTGGCGTATTACGCAATAATGCAGGCGGTCACACAAACCACAGTTTATTTTGGAAAAGTTTGAAAAAAGGTACTATTTTACAAGGACCATTAAAAGATGCTATCGAACGTGATTTCGGTTCTGTAGAAGCATTTAAAGCTGAATTTGAAAAAGCAGCCGCAACTCGTTTTGGTTCAGGTTGGGCGTGGTTAGTATTAACTGCTGAAGGTAAATTAGCCGTGGTATCAACAGCAAACCAAGATAACCCATTAATGGGTAAAGAAGTTGCAGGTTGTGAAGGTTTCCCACTTTTAGGTTTAGACGTTTGGGAACATGCTTACTACTTGAAATTCCAAAACCGTCGTCCAGACTACATTAAAGAATTCTGGAACGTGGTAAACTGGGATTTCGTCGCAGAACGTTTTGAACAAAAAACAGCACACTGCAACAGTGCAAAATAATCAATATTGAAGAAGCCTAGCAAACGCTAGGCTTTTCTTCTTTACTTATACTCAATATATAAAAGTGCGGTGGAAACGACTAGCCCCAAAAGTTAGACAGTTATCAACAGGATAATCAAACCTAATTTTCTGTAGCTAATTTTTCCATTCGATCATTTGTTCAATCAATAAAATTAATTTTCTTCTTTCCATATCATCTAATTGATTTAATAATCGATCAAGTTGATAAATTTGATCCGATGGTTGCAAACTACTATCTGTGATTAAATCAGACACACGGCATTGAAACAGTGTTGCAAATTCACATAAACGCTCTACATTTAATCCAATCCTGCCGCGCTCCATTCTAGAAATGGCATCATTGCTTAATCCCAATATTTCTGCCACTTTTGCTTGTGATAAACCTGAGGCTTTCCGATATTTTGCAATAGAAGCTCCCACTTGTTTATTTATCTCAACTTTATCTTTCACGCCATTTTCTTTATTCCATTTTTTGAATGGAACGAGTATAGACATTCACCACCCAATAAAAAGAGAATTAAAATCTTGCAATAAAGAGTTAAATTCTTACAATAAGCGAGATTTTATACAAAATATTTTTCTCGCCCGAATCAACCGTGCAAATACTTTACATAAAATACGCACATATATTGAAATCAAGAGAATAACTATGTCGAACAAACACGAAAAACTAGCGGAACGTTTAGCTTCTATTTTGGTGGAATTGAATACCACAGGGCAGATTGATATTAATGAATTAGCTGATCGCTTTTCTATCGGCATTCGCACCTTACAAAAAGATCTAAATGAACGTCTTGTTTTTTTAAATTGGGAACAAAATGGACCGCGCTTTTATCGTTTAAACCGCGCCCAACTCGGTGTGTTCACTAAAGAAGATATTGAACGATTTGCCCATTTCGCTAGTGTGCAAGATCTTTTCCCTAAAATAGATCGTGAATTTTTTCAACATAGTTTAAATGAAAGTATTGCCGTTAAAGGATTACATTACGAAGCGATTCAGCATCGCCAACAAGAATTTAAACAACTTCAAAATGCCATTGAAAAACATTGCGTGGTGCAATTTACCTATCAAAAACTCGGCACTCAAAATGCTTCAAATCGTGAAGTTGAGCCTTATGTGTTATTAAATAAAAATGGGGTTTGGTATCTCATCGGTCTTGAAAATGGAAAACAAAAAACCTTTTGCTTCACTCAAATCCATTTTTTAAAAATAACAGATAAAACATTCAAACCTGATGAACAATTTCTCTCAGAAATTCAAAAAAGCGACAGCATTTCTCACGGCAATCAAATTAGTGAAGTTGTAATCAAAGTAGATGCTTCCGTTGCCCATTATTTCACTCGACGTAATTTACTACCAAACCAAGAAACCATCCGAAAATTAGAAAATGGTGAACTTCTGCTCTCTTGCAAAAACATTCACGAATTAGAAATTATTCCCTTGGTGCAATATTGGATTCCACATTTGGTGATTGTGAGCCAAAATGAGTTACAAAATAAAATGCTTTCTAATTTACAAAATTATATTTCAAACTATAAATAATTAATTGAGGTAAAAAATGACAACAAAGGAAAATTTACTTAATTACATTCAACAAGCAAAAGAAATTATTGAACCTTTAAGTTTAAATAATGAAACTAAAGTAGAAGAGATAGCTGTATTAGATAAGTACAGTAACGACATTAATCATTTAGAAATGATTATTCCTATCGTGGGTGGATTTAGTGCCGGTAAAAGCACATTAATTAATTATTTTCTTGATCCAAATCATAAAAAAGAAAAAAGAAAAGGTATTCTTCCTACTGGGCAAGAGCCAGTTACAAAGTTAGCTACAGAACTACGTTATACAGAAGGGAAAGAATATGCTGAATTAATCAAATTAGATGATAATAATCCAGATTTTATAATTGAAAGAACTCAAGTTAATTTATCTGAATTAGATAAATTTGTTGCTGAAAGCGGTAATCAAAATGATGAACTTGATTATAGCTATATTAAGTTATATTCAAATAATAAAAAATTAAAAGAACTCGAACCTTTCATTCTAGCTGATATGCCTGGATTTGGTTCGGCAAACAACAGACATAATAAAGCTATTGATCTATATATTCGCCGTGGTGTTCATTTTGTTATACTCCACCCAGTAGGATCTGGAGAGATCACTGGAGATATCATTCAAGAAGCTGAAAAAATATTACAAACAGAAAAAGAATTTACATTCTGTCTAACAAAGGCAGATACACGTTCAGAAGATATTATTGAAGAAGTACGTGAAAATATTACTGATACATTGAATGATTTAGATTATGGAAATGAAATCTATGTATCAAGTGTGAAAAATACTGATGCATTACAACATATCTTAGATAATATTGATAAAGATAAATTAATTGAGAATATTTTTTCAGATGGATTACATTCTCAAGGTAGAAAATTTATAGAAACATTAAATTCAAATATTTCAGTTTTACAAGAAACTGAGGAAGAAATTAAATCTGCAAAAGACAAACTTGAGCGTCAAAAAGAACGCCTTGAAGAAAAGCAAGCAAGAGAAATGAACTCCCTTGAATCTCGCCGATTTGACGGTGTTAATCTAATTATTGAACGTATTAAAACAGAATTAAGAACAAATAAAGCACGTTTACTTAAAACACTAGAACGTAATCAATTTCAGTTTTCTGAGGAAGTTGGTAGTTTGATTCAAAATACATTAAGCAGCAGTGTAAAAAGCTATTTAGAAAGACTAAGCACTGAATTAACTGAGCAATTTGCTGGCATTTTACAAGAAATGTCAGCTAGAAATGCAAGTCAAATGAGTTTGAATAATGAATCATTATTACGTTTGAAAGCAGATATTAACAGAAAAATGAATCAAACCTTATTGGATATTAGAAATATTGATACCAATGTCAAAGAAGATAGCCAAAGTAATAATGATGTAATTGGTATAATTTTAAAAATAATCACATCATTATTGACTAAAAACCCTATTGCTCAAGCTGTTGTTTCACTTTTACCAAGTTTTATTACTGATATTTTTGGTAGTTCAGATGATGGTTCAACAAGACGAATCCAAGAAATGAAACAGCAAGATGCACTTGAAAGAGCATTTGAAGAAAGCATTATACCTAAAGTTGCGAGTAGCATTGAAGAACAACTACCACAAATGTTAAATGGTTTTAAAAATCAATTAATCGCACAAATTAAAATAATTTTTGATCAAGAGATTAAAGATAAAATTCAAGAAATTGATCGTGCATCACAAGAGAAAGGTAATGTTAAAGATCAAGAGCTTGAAATTAGTAAATTAAAATCTGCGATTAGTTCATTAAAGCAAGTAATGAAAAACTATTTATAATTGAGGAGACAATATGGATATTTTAGACTTTACGAAACGTGTAGAAAGCTTCAGTAAACTTTATAAAATTGATGAAGAAAGTGATGTAAATCCAAATTATACAGATAGCCGTAAGCTAGAAAAGGAGCTAACGGCGCACAATAAAGAGATTAAGCAAGAGCGTATTTTAAAAATTGGTGTAATTGGTCGCGTAAAAGCTGGTAAAAGCTCATTATTGAATATGCTATTTTTCGGTGGACGAGATGTTCTACCAAAAGCAGCAACACCAATGACTGCCGCATTGACTTGTTTACGTTATGGGGAAACCTGTCGAGCTGAGATTGATTGTTTTACGCCAGAAGACATCTCAGAAATTAAACAAAATGCAAAGAAATATGAGGACTTTTTAAAAAAAGAAATTCAAGATCAAATTTCTACATTAAAAGAAAGAAATAAAGCAGCTCGTAAAGTATTGGATGATAACGAAATTCTAAGAAGAGCAGAAAAAAACGCCGAAAAAGAATTAAAAGATCATTTTTATCTCGGTGCTTATGAGCAAGCTATTCTGCTTAACAAATCTGGAGAAATGCCACAAGTTACACAACTAGAAGCCAATACACCTGATGCTTTAATGAGTGAATTACAACACTATGTTGGAGCTGATGGTAAATATATGCCTTATACTAAATCTGTCATTTTATATTTACCAGAAGAAGGATTAAAAGGGATTGAGATTATTGACACACCGGGAGTGAACGATCCTGTAAAATCTCGCGAAGAGCGTACAAATCAATTCTTAAAAAATTGTAATGTGGTATTAACTGTTTCACCTACATCACAGTTTTTAGATGAGAGTGACTGTAACTTTATTGAAGGAGCAATGACTGCGAGCGGTGTACAAGAATGTTATTTAATTGGTAGTCGATTTGATGATACCTTAATTGAATCTGCTGTTTCTGAAAGTATTAGCGATCCTTTATTATTAATTGAACAAGTAACAAGTTCTCTTAAAGAAAGAGCACACGAAGTATTAAATCAAAGAAATGTAAAATTTAACGAGTTTGTGGGTTCTTCAAGTATTGCTTTTACCCTTTTACAATATTTTGATGAAAAAAATAAATGGGATGAATTAGGACAAACTGTTTGGTATAACCTTTCTGATAGCTTCCCAAGCATATTTAATTCATCTGCAAAAGCGAAAGAAGTATTAGCCGCACTTACTGGAAAAACAAAGATTAATCAAATAATTGATACCATTAATCAAAATAAACAAGCAACCCTAGATAAAGCGGATAGAACATTTAACGATAAATATAAACATCAATTAAGAAATTATCTTTCTGCCATTGAAAAATGGACTGAAATACAACTTTCAGAATTAGATTCTGCGAATGAAGAACAGCTTTTACGTAGAAAAGCAATGCTAGAGAGAATATCAAAAGATATTGAAAATAACGTTAATGAAACCTTTACGCATTCTGTTGAAGATTTTTCTTCACAACTTGAAGAAGCATTAAGTAATAAAAATAGAGATATTTTTAAAGGCTTTGACTCTGATGAGGGAAGAACAACGGAAACCAAAACTGAATACTATACTGAAAGCGTTAGACGTGAAAAACCCGGTCTATTATCTTGGGGAGCTAGAAAGATTGGGTTAGGTGGCTATTCTTATGAAGATGTTGAACGTTCCAGAACAAAAATTGTTAAGGTGGTAAGAACAGCTCCAATTTGCGACGCTATTGATGAAATTCGAGAAAGAATTGAAGAACAACTTTCCTATCTTGCAAGCTCTATTAAATCTGGTTGGCAAGATAGTGTAGTTGATGTTGTTGGGAGTCGTCTATATGGTAAACTGAATACTAACGCTGAAGTAAAACAGTATTTACCAAAACAACGAGTAATCGAGGAATTATTAAATAAATCTATTTCTAAGTTACCAGAAATGATGTTTAAACTTGATGCTAAGCCAAGTGACTTTGAGCGTCGAGTTACGCTTGATGAAAGTGATGGAAATTCTTTTATCCGTAAATCAGAAGAATATATGAATAATCTACAAAAATCTGTTAGTAATATGATTACTAATTATGTAGAGAATTATAGAAAGACACTTATCAATCAAAGACTTGGAAACAGGCTTACTACAGATCTAACACGTCGTTTAAATAAAACCTTATCTGATTTAAATGATATTGAAGTCAATACTAAGCTTTATAATTCTATTAATTGTGAAGTTAAAAAATTAAAATCTGAAATTGTAATTAATTAACATAAAACAATATGTATGGTGTGAATTGATTTGACTCCATACATTTTTAATATCATTAAAGGTGAAAAAATGCGTGAGCAGCTATTAGTAATAAGAAATACTATTCAAGATAAATCAAGACTAAGTTTTATATTTAAAAAGAAAACTTTAGTTTTATCGATAGAAAAATCATTAGATGAGTTAGAAATAACTTTATCAACATTAGAAAATAACCTGAGAGAAACAACTGAAAATTATATAAACTCAGTCAAGGAAGGCGAGGAGTTACAATCAAATTTAACTGATCTTAATGCCACACATTCCCAGTTAAAGCAAGATTATGATAAATCTGTTCAGCGTGGCGATAAATTACAATCTGATTTAGTCGCTCTTAATTCAAAATATTCTCAGTTAAGTCAAGATTATGATAACTCTATTCAAAATAAGGATAAATTAGAATCTGATTTAAAAACACTTAATGAAAAACATATAAAATTAAATCAAAATTATGAAGAGTTATATTTCAAGAATAATCTTATCGCACATTTATTGAAAGCTAATTATATTCACGAAGGTGTAAGAGAATATGAATCTATTTTAGAAAATGATTTTATGGAATTTGCTAATGAAGAATCTTCATTAAAAGAAGAAGCTTTAGCATTATTAAAATTACAAAGAATAGGCAAAGAATTAAGAAGTATTAGCTCATATCCTGAGTTTTATAATAAAAAAGTTGTTGCAGTTGGAGGTGGTTTTAGTGCGGGTAAATCAGAGTTTATTAGTAGTTTATTTGAAAATGATTCAGTTAAGTTACCTGTAGGTATTAAACCAACAACTGCAATTCCAACTTATGTAATGAATAGTGATAACGTGGGATTATTAGGTGCGAGTCCAAAAGGAGAAATGATAGATTTGCTAAAAATAGAACCTAATATTTATAAAAAACTATCTCATGACTTTATTAGATCTTTCGGATTTAATTTGAAAGATATTATGCCTTATATGGTACTGACAAATAAACTCAGTTATAAACATATATGTTTTGTAGATACCCCAGGATATAACCCGTCATCATCAGAACAATCGCATACAAATGAAGATAGAGAGACTGCTGATAACTTTATTAAAGAAGCTGGGGCATTAATATGGCTTATTCCTGTAACTGCAGGCACCATTCCACAAAGTGATTTAGAGTTTTTAGATGAAGCAACTTCAGAGAAAAAAACACTTTATGTCGTATTAAACAAATGCGATCAAAGACCTTTATCTGATGTAGAAGATATTATGGAAGAAATTGCTACTGAACTTGATAATTATGGTATTGAATATCAAGGCATTTCTGCATATAGTTCCAAAATGAAAAAAGAATATTCTTATTTTAGAAAATCATTAAAAGCATTTTTTATAGAGCAAGATCTTGAAATTAACCGTATTCAAGAAATCTATGAATCACTGGATTCCGTGAATGTAATGTATAAAAAAGCAATACAGGCAGATATTAAAAAGAATAAAAAAATTAAGGATAAACTTTTTACTATTAGACAATCTTTAGCTTCAAACTGGAGAAATGATGATGAAGATAAAGTTGATGAGTTAATGAAATATTTTGATATCAGCTCTCAAGAATCACACTTATTAAAATTAAAATCTGTGATGGAGAAATTTAATAATGCATTAGAGATGATATTTCCTAAACATATTTTATTAAATAAGGAAAATAAGGAAATAGAAATAAATGAAAATGAGTCTTTCCATTCTAATATTCAGAGATTCTTATCATCATTAGAAAGTATCAAACGAAAAATGAACAAATAAAAAGTTATTTCCTTGGTTAAACTAGTATGTACTAAGAAACAAGAAACCCATTGAACCACCCAATGGGTTTTCTTTTGAAATTTACAAACAAATTAATCTATACAATAATAACTCTATGTTGATTATATCGGAGCCCATTATGTCACTGACAAAACAACTTGAAGATTTAACCAATTATTACAAAGAAAATCGTGATACCTTTAACGATAACTTTCGCTTAAAAATGCACCGTACATTAAGCTGGTTGAAAAAAGCCAATGAAGAAGAAAATTTAGACTTCAAATTTATCGCACTTTGGATTGCCTTTAATGCAGCCTATGCCGATGAGTTAAGTAAAAAAGAAATTGAACGTAAGGTATTTCATCAATTTATTACTCGCCTTTGTGAATTGGATTCTGAACATCTACTTTATGGAATTATCTGGGATGAATTTCCTGGGACAGTGAAAGCTCTACTAGATACGCCTTATACATTCCAACCATTTTGGGATGCTCATAATGGTCTATTAGCAGGGAAAGAATGGAAAGCAATGTTTTCTGCAGCGAAGAAAAAAGCCCATTTTGCTTTTGAAGAACAGAAAACAGCAGAAGTATTGGAAGTGGTATTTGGGCATTTATACACATTGAGAAATCAGCTTATACATGGCGGAGCTACTTATGAAAGTAGTACCAACCGTAAACAGCTAGAAGAAGCCTGTGCATTACTGTCATTATTCGTACCTGCAATGGTAAAAATTATGTTGCGTAATGATTCAGAGCCAAGTTGGGGAAAACCTTTCTATCCTGTTGTAAAATAAATTTATTTCTTAATGTAATTTGCGAACCAACCTTGCAATCTAGTTCGCTATAATTCTCACCAATCTGATATCATTCAGATTGAACTCCTTTGGTCTAGGTAAAAGTGCGGTGAAAATTCACCGCACTTTGTTCTTCTTGGTTTATCCCTCAATCCCTTCAAACAATGCTGTGCTTAAATAGCGCTCTGAAGCTGAAGGCAAAATAACGACAATGAGTTTATCAGCAAATTCTGGTAATTTAGCTAGGCGATCTGCAGCCGCGACAGCTGCACCAGATGAAATACCTGCAAGAATGCCTTCTTCCGCCATTAAGCGACGAGCTGTGGCAAGTGCGGTATCGCTATCAACAGTTTCTACGCGATCAATAATAGATAAATCTAAATTTTTTGGAATAAAACCAGCACCGATACCCTGAATTTTGTGTGGACCTGGTTTTGCTTCTTCGCCCGCTAAAGTTTGAGTAATCACAGGAGATTCCACTGGCTCAACGGCAACAGAAGTGATTTGTTTACCAAAATCTAATTTAATCGCGCGAGAAATACCCGTAATGGTGCCGCCTGTTCCTACGCCAGCAACAATAACATCGACTTTTCCATCCGTATCTTTCCAAATTTCAGGGCCTGTTGTTTCTCGATGAATTTGTGGATTAGCTGGATTTTCAAATTGTTTAAGCATGACATAGCGGTTTGGATCAGAAGCAACAATTTCTTCTGCTTTCGCAATCGCGCCTTTCATTCCTTTTGCGCCTTCGGTAAGCACTAAATTAACACCCAATCCGCGCAATAAGCGTTTTCTTTCTAGGCTCATTGTTTCCGGCATGGTGAGTGTGATTTTATAACCTCTAGCTGCTGCAACATAGGCCAAAGCAATACCTGTATTACCGCTCGTTGCATCTACAATTTCTTTTCCTTTCGTAAGCGTGCCATCTTTTTCTGCTTGCCACACCATATTCGCTCCAATACGGCATTTTACGCTGTAGCTTGGGTTACGACCTTCAATTTTCACGACCACATTTCCGTTATGACCAAAATGTTTTAAACGCACAAGTGGCGTATTTCCGATAGAATAAGAATTGTCTGCATAAATTGTCATAATATTTCCCTTTTGTTGGACTTCGTTAGTGTTGGTTTATTTATAGCACCGCACTTTTGATTAAAAAAATAGTTATTTGATCTATTTTATAACCGCAAGCTATTTAACAACCCCTGTATTTTCTGAACGAACATCAAGCCCCGTTTGAGATGATGGGTAGCTATTCATATTAAAACGTAAGTAATTACGATAATTTTCCACCCACATCACCGTCGCACCACATACTGCAACAGGCATAATTAATAAATTAATCACAGGCACAAACGTGCAACAAGTTACTAATCCACCAAAAGTTAAACTTTGAGTTCGTTGATTGCCAAGCGCATTTTTCATGATATCAAAAGAGACTTTATGATTATCAAAAGGATAATCACAGTATTGAATTGCCATCATCCAACAAGTGAACAAGAAAGTAAGTACAGGCACGATGGTTTGCCCAACCAAAGGAATAAAACTCAGTAAAAACAAGGCGATAATTTTGGGGAGGCTATAACGTAATTTTTGCCATTCTCGAGTAAGCATACGAGGCACATCTCTCATTACATCCACAAGACTATCATCATTGATATTTTCACCTGTCAGTATTTTTTCTACTTTTTCCGCTAGCAAGCCATTAAAAGGTGCGGCAATAAAGCCAGAAAGTGTGGTGAAGGTAAAATAAAAGAGCAATAAAATTGTTAAGATCGAAAGTGTCAGTAAAATTACACTGAGAAAACTAAGCCAGTCTGGAATAAAATTCATTACCCAATCAATCGCACTCGTGATTTGGCTAATAAAAAGCCAAAATAAACCACAAAGCAAAACGGTATTGAGCAAAATTGGAATAATAACAAACCGACGCAAACCTTTTTGTGTGATGTAATGCCAGCCCATTACAAAATAATGGAAGCCAGATTTTAATTCATTGGGATTCAACATTTTTCTTTCCTTTCAATAAAAATACGCCTAAAACAGACCGCTCTTTTCCCTTAAAATTCCACGCATTGAAGTATTTTTTCACCTACTGAAATATGGTAGGATTAGCGCCATTAATAGCATTCTCGCTGGACTAGCACGCGTAAGGAATAAAGATGGATTTAAATACAATTTTGATTATTGTGGGCATTTTGGCACTTATTGCCTTAATCGTGCACGGATTATGGTCAAATCGTCGTGAGAAATCAAAATATTTTGATAAAGCTAATAAATTTGACCGCACTTCTCATGTGCAAAGATCCCATACTCAAGAAGAAACGCAACCAACAAATGCTAATTTGTCTCACGTCACTGCAGCGCAAGCAAATGCCCCAATTCGTCATCAAGTCATGCCTAATGCAGCTGTGACTCAAGAACCTGTTGATTATAGACAAAGTGAAAAAAGCGTCGATGACATTAAGATTTCGATTCCAAATGTTCAACCTGTTTATGATATGGGAAATCATCGTTCTGAGCCGTTAAAGCCGACTCAACCACAATATGATATGCCGACATCAAATAGCGTTGCGAATATGACATTGGAACAAATTGAAGAACAAAGCCAAAATGCTAGTTTCGATGGAATTAATTCATCATCACCAGAATTAAGAGCGCAACTTGCGGAATTAGCTCACGAAGAACGTCAAGTGGACTACAACGTATCTTTTAATGAACCAAAAGCAGAAACCACAACTAAACCGAAACAAAAAACTGGCTATATTCAACTTTATCTTATTCCAAAATCTAGCGACCAATTCAATGGTGCGAAATTAGTACAAGCACTTGAAAACTTAGGGTTTATCTTGGGTGAGGATGAAATGTATCACCGCCACTTAGATTTAAGTGTGGCAAGCCCCGTTCTCTTCAGCGTGGCAAATTTAGAGCAACCAGGAATATTCGATTCCTATAACTTAGTAGATTTCAGCACAATGGGAATTGTATTCTTCATGCAACTGCCATCGCCAGGTAATAATCTCGCTAATTTACGAATGATGATCCGCGCTGCACATACATTAGCCGAAGATTTACAAGGCATCGTGCTTACTGAAGAACAAGAAATCTTTGATGAAAATGCAGAGCAAACATATCTTGCTCGCGTGTAAATTCATACCTTAAATTTACCGCACTTTTATCTTTATGGAGACAGGCTTTATGCCTGTCTATTTTCACTAAAAACACACAAAAAGTGCGGTCATTTTTTCCCCGAGAATTTTATGACAAATATTCAAACTCAAATAGACAATCTACGTAAAACCTTGCGCCAATATGAATACGAATATCACGTTCTAGATAATCCTACAGTACCTGATAGCGAATATGATCGTCTCTTTCATCAACTAAAAGCGTTAGAACTAGAACATCCTGAATTTCTTACTTCAGATTCTCCAACGCAACGAGTTGGGGCAAAACCACTTTCTGGATTTAGTCAAATTCGTCATGAAATTCCCATGCTCTCTTTAGATAATGCTTTTTCCGATGAAGAATTCAATGCCTTTGTAAAACGCATTGAAGATCGTTTAATCGTATTACCTAAACCACTTACCTTCTGTTGTGAACCTAAACTTGATGGTTTAGCAGTGAGTATTTTGTATGTAAATGGCGTGCTCACCCAAGCAGCCACTCGTGGTGATGGCACCACAGGCGAAGATATTACAGCAAATATCCGCACTATTCGTAATATTCCATTACAACTTCTAACAGACAATCCTCCCGCACGTTTAGAAGTGCGAGGCGAAGTTTTTATGCCACACGCAGGATTTGAGCGTTTAAATGAATATGCGCTAGAACATGGTGAAAAGACCTTTTCTAACCCTCGTAATGCGGCGGCAGGCTCTTTGCGTCAACTTGATCCTAATATTACAAGTAAACGCCCATTAGTATTAAATGCTTATGGTATTGGGATCTCTGAAGGCGTTGAACTGCCAAATACTCATTATGCTCGTTTGCAATGGCTAAAATCTATCGGTATTCCTGTGAATCCAGAAATTCGTTTATGTAATGGCACAAATGAAGTTTTAGATTTTTACCGAGATATTCAAAATAAACGAAGCTCTCTGGGTTATGACATTGACGGAACCGTATTAAAAATCAATGATATAGCCTTACAAAATGAACTAGGATTTATTTCCAAAGCACCTCGCTGGGCGATTGCTTACAAGTTCCCAGCCCAAGAACAATTAACGGTGCTGAATGATGTTGAATTCCAAGTTGGCCGAACGGGTGCAATCACACCAGTCGCTAAATTAGAACCAGTATTTGTTGCTGGTGTTACAGTAAGTAATGCCACCTTACACAATGGTGATGAAATTGAACGCTTAAATATTGCTATTGGCGATACTGTTGTCATTCGCCGAGCAGGGGATGTAATTCCACAAATTATCGGTGTATTACATGAACGCCGCCCGGATAATGCTAAACCAATTATTTTCCCGACAAACTGCCCTGTGTGCGACTCTCAAATTATTCGTATTGAAGGCGAAGCGGTGGCGCGCTGTACGGGAGGATTATTCTGTGCGGCACAACGCAAAGAGGCGTTAAAACATTTCGTCTCTCGTAAAGCAATGGACATTGATGGTGTAGGCGGAAAATTAATAGAACAATTAGTCGATCGAGAACTGATTCATACACCAGCGGACTTATTTAAACTTGATTTAACTACGCTCACACGCTTAGAAAGAATGGGCGCAAAATCTGCAGAAAATGCTCTCAATAGTCTTGAGAAAGCCAAAAGCACGACCCTTGCTCGCTTTATTTTTGCTTTAGGCATCCGCGAAGTGGGTGAAGCCACGGCATTGAATCTTGCGAATCACTTCAAAACTTTAGATGCGCTTAAATCCGCTGATCTTGAAGAGCTTCAACAAGTGCCTGATGTGGGTGAAGTTGTAGCAAACAGAATTTTTGTGTTCTGGCGTGAAGCGCATAATGTTGCCGTTGTTGAGGATTTAATCGCACAAGGCGTACATTGGGAAACTGTGGAAGTAAAAGAAGCCAGTGAAAACTTCTTCAAAGATAAAACCGTCGTCCTCACCGGCACCCTCACTCAAATGGGACGCAATGAGGCAAAATCATTATTACAACAGCTAGGCGCAAAAGTAAGTGGCTCAGTTTCCAGCAAAACGGACTTTGTCATCGCAGGTAACGCAGCTGGCTCTAAACTCGCCAAAGCGCAGGAACTAAATATTACAGTATTAACAGAAGAAGAATTTTTAGAGCAGGTTAATATTTTAAATTAGTTGAATTAAAATCATATAAACAAGAGAGGCCAAAAATCACAGTATTATGTAGCAGTTGCACAAAGATTTAACTAAATGTTTCTGCTACATTTTTCTTACTTCGTTGTAATTTAAAGGTAAGAAAAAAATGAATGCATTAGAAAAATTATTGATTGAATAACTTTCTCTTGCAGAACAAGAACGAGCTGAATTTGAAGAAAAAGTAAAGGGATTAAATCAGATAGTTTTAGACTATCAAACTGCGCTAAATCACGCAAGAGATTCAGATTTTTCATTAAGTAAGAAATCTCGTAATGTCCGTTTTCAATCATCACCACGCCAATTAGTGGCGCATATCCTTAAAAAGCAACCTGAAAAATACTTTCATACGAATGAAATCAACCTTCAAGCATTGAAATTAGATAACCAGCTATTGATAACGATTTGCCTCGAATGCATAGCACACTAAAGGTGTAGTTGCAATGCTTGCAGCTGTTGCAATTTTGTAAGCGTTTGTATATTACACTTCGGACAGACAACTTTTTCTTGATTTTCCCAACGCAGGGGAGAATGCATAGCAAACCGACTAAAGCAGATTTTAGAAGTAAAAGGAATATCGATAAAAGAATTTTCAGAACTCACAATCATTTCTTATCGTTCTGCGATGAATTACTTGAATGAAGGGCGTGACCCAAACGTTGAAGGATTGGTAAAAATCCATGAGGCATTAGAGATCAGAATTACTTGGTTGCTAACAGGTAATGGTGCGATGTTTCAAACCATCACCCAAGAAAGCTATATGTCTAAGTAAGAAGAAAAACTTATTGCACACTATCGTGCTATGCCTGAAAACCTCAAAGAAGCATTTGCGATTTCTTTTAAGGAAATCTCAAAAATAGATAATGCTTAATATAGTAAAATGCCATCTGAATTTGAACTCAGATGGCGTAGTGTTATTTCAATCCCCAATAAACTAAACCTTTATGCGGTAATTTAATATTAGGCAGCCAAAAATCTTCGCCTTTCCAACCTTTATTTTCATCACCAACAACAAGATAAAGTGTTAAAAACAAATCATTTGGGTATTTATCACCCAATTTACGGTCATCTTCGGAAAGCATTGTGCCGGTGGCTCTACCAATTTTTCTTCCCTTTTTGATTAAAACATAATTTTTAAAACTTGGTCGTTGAGTTTGTAAGGCTTGAATACTGGTGACAAATTTTTCTTTATCCCAATCATCAGATTGATAATTACCTAGATTTTCTAAAATTAAAAATAAGGTTTCATTGTCAATTTGATATAAATCCTCCTTAATTGGATTTTGCTCAATAGTAGGTAGTAATCCATTGATCTGGGATAAATTTTTTTCATTTGGCTTAAATGGAAAATAATTTACACCACCAACTAGTTGATTGACTGCATCTGATTTCAACACATTTTTACGAGTTGGGTTGATATTTTTCGGATAAATAATTTGTACATTTCCGTTTAATTGTTTAGCTTGTTCAATAATTAAATTATTTGCTTGATTAAGCGATACAAAAAATTTATATACATCCATAGGCATATAAAGCCTTAATAGAGATATATCACGATCATAACCAAAAATGCGAGAATGTTGCCAAAAGGTATCAGCATTCGGCTTTTTCGCTGTACGACTGTAATAAACTGTCTGTAATTTTGGAATAGTTAAGCCACGTCCAATCACATTACCGCCAATTACGATATTAAATCCTTTTTCTAAATCAAAATCAGCTTCAGTCTTAGAGTTTAGTACAACAACACTGATTCTTTTATCTTGCAAAAGTGCAGTCAGGTTTTCGTAGATTTCTTCAAAGTGATGAATATCTGGTTTGGTTTGCTGCAAATCTTGGTAGCTTTCTTTAAAACTATTTGCAAAATTTTCATCATTATTCACTGCTTGTACGAGATCATTTAAACAAGCCTGAATTTTATCAGCAAAGGCGGTGTGATCTTGAATTTTATAACTTGGGTGCAAGGCAAAATTGCAATTTGTTTTTCTACATAAATCAAATTCTGCACAAGTTAATAAAAAACTTTGCAAAGCTCGTGTTACACCTTCGGGAATTTCTCCGCTATCATCTTTAATTTCATCTAGCTCACTGTCAATCGGACGGAAAATAAGTTTGTTCGGTGGATCAGAAAAAACAAAATTGCCACCAATATATTTTTCACCTGCTTCAAAAAAATGGATAAATTCGGGTTGCCACTCAGATTCTTGGTGTTGTAATAATAAAGACTGTGGAGTAGCGGTTAATTGAATAAATAAACTTTGGCAACAGCTATTTTTGATTTCATTCAATAGTTTATTGATTGTACTAGCATCTTTATCCTGTTTATTTGCATTAGTATTTAAACTTGCCGCATCGGCTTCGTCGTCCACAATAACCAGCGGATAGCCTTTCAAATTTTCTTGGCTTTTAAATAAATTCCGCCAACGTTTTAACACACTAGCATTTTTTTTAATAACCACCAAAATTGGATTATCAGCTTTCATTACTTGAGTAAAACTTTTGTCATCATCTTCTGATAAAACAATAAATCTATCCAAACTGGTTTTGGCTCGTTTTACCGTTTGCTGTTGTAAATCAACACTATCCGTAGTGAGATAGAGAAAAACTTTATGATCGCCATCATCTGCTAATGCACTTAATACACCTAAAACTTGGGCGGTTTTACCACTTTGCACATTACCTAGTAACAAAACATTTTGAACTTTTTTCAGCTCAATTTGGGCCAATTTATCCATAAATCCTGAAACGGTATTTTTTACAGAATCCGCTAACTCAGGTGGTGTAAGTTTATTTAAATAAGTTTTCAGCATTTAGTTTTTCCCCTTAAACGAAAGCAACCAAACATCAGGATTATCCGTTGAACGAAATTCAAATTTATCATTACCGTATTTACGTAGAGTTTCTTCGGTAATCATTTCACCTGTTTTCAAACAGTTGGTACTTTCTAATCTGCCTTTGATCCATTTCCCTAATGTTTTGAGATCATTTTCAGAACGAAAGTTTTTAGAGTAATCTCCTGATGTTTTACATTTAAATTTCCAACCGTCATCAGTAATTACAGTAAATGATTTATGGTACGGATAGCCATGTTGCTTTGTAATATATTTTGAAACGATAATCTCTACTTCATACCAAGGTCTTGGCTTGATAAAGCCTCGCTGATCTTCTCGCCCTTTTCCAAAGAAAACATTTAGATTACTGCTTTTTTCGGTTTTAGCCTGAATATCAAATTTATAAATTGATGTTTGCATAAATAATAGTGCTACATCAGCTGCGTTAACTTTGCTTACACCCAAGCAATTTTCTAAATGGCTATTATGTTCTTTAAAGTTATTTGGCGTTTCAACTTCGCTAATAGGTTTTCCTAGCTTAGTAATTGTGCTTTGAATATCCGTTTGCAGACTTAATGCCTCATTTCCATTTAAATGAAGCATTGTTTCATAAGTACGTTCTGTACTATCCCAAAAACAAGTTAAATTTGCTGAACCAATTAAGCTGTCAATTTGTTTTCCGTTTTTAAAGGAATACATTTTTCCGTGGAATTTAACAAAGGGAGAAATGAAAACAGAGCCACGTTTTTCTTCTTGCAAGAATTGATTAAGCTCACAAAGGCTGTCATATTGTGGACGAGTAAAACCTTCCAAATAGTGCATTCCAACTAAAAGATCCAGTTTTCTTAATTTAGGATTATGCTCAATGATTTTATGCAATTCTTTAATCGCATCATTAGAAACATAACCAGTCGCCATAGTGACTTCATCAGCAGACTTAAATAAGTCCATCCAAACTTTATTGAGCGAACGATCTGTAATTTCAGCTTGAGCGATATTAGAAAAAACGGTGTTCATCGTTTTCCTCCACGAATTTTATTTAAACGATCTTGGAAAACTTCGGCTTTTTCGGCTTCCAATTTTTTGTATAAATCCACTTTTTTATAATTGCCCGAAAAAATCGGTAAAATCGCCTTTGCAAGCTCTACCACACCTTGCGGTGGTACAGCATTACCAATTTGACGACGTACTTCAGTGGTTGAACCGATAAATTCAAAATCGTCAGGAAAACTTTGTAATCTTGCTCGTTCACGGTTGGTAAAAGCTCGAGGTTCAGGGAAGTGATAACCCCAAGTACCACCACCGCCAGCCGCAATAATAGTTTTAGAGGGTTCATCTCGGTGCATTCGGCGATAAACATGGCTAATCATTCCTTTCACATATAATGGGTGATCTTTGGGAATATCGGTAAAATTGCCACCTTCTCGAATAAGCGACAGCATTTGACGAGTTTTGTCGCTGATTTTCATCAGTTCATTATTCATCGCATCACTTGGAATATTAGAAACAGCTTGACCTGCGGTAACGTAAGGTTTCAGCCCATTTTCACCGCTTGCATTATGGGTGGGCTGTGGGTGGTGAAAATCAAAGCCAGTATCTAAACGCACACCGACAATCAGCACTCGTTCACGAAATTGTGGCACGCCAAATTCAGCAAAGTTATACAATTTCGCCTGAACGTAGTAACCGCAGCTTTCAAAATCGGTAATTATCTGCTGAATAGCTTTTTTCTTGTTTGCCGTGAGCAAACCTTTCACGTTTTCTGCCACAAAAACTTTGGGCTTTTTAGCGTTTACAAAGCGTAAAAAGCTCTTGTAAAGATTGCCACGCTCGCCGTCTAAGCCAGGTTGTTTCCAAATCATTGAGAAATCTTGACACGGAAAACCACCAAGAATAATGTCACAATCGGGAATGGTAGGATCGTTCGGATCGATTTGCTCAATATCGCCCTCCACAATCACATCGCCAATATTTTTACGGAAACTTTCACAAGCCCAATGGGAAAAGTCGTTCGCCCAAACGGTTTCAAATCCAGCTTGATGAAAGCCAAGATCTAGACCGCCACAGCCTGAAAAAAGAGAAAGAATTTTAGGTTTGGTTTGAGCATCAAACAGGGAAATTTGATTAGATTGCATAGAATTTCACTCCTATGCATTTTATTGAAAAGGGCGCTTGCACTAAGAGCAGTGAAGATTTACGCTGAATACGCAACGCAATATCGTTGTTAATAATGGTTAATGTCAAGGACATTTTAAAATCCACTTTAAAAATAAAAAATTATTTGAATTATGACATAAAATCGCAAAAATGTCGCCATCAGCCCTAAAGGGATAAGCCACTTAGTTCAGCTTAACTTTTAATCGCAAAATAACATTCTGATTCGTATCAGGAAAGGTTACTTACCTTTTACAAGATTGAGCGGATTAGTTACGTCTGCGGTAAGGAAATTTTGTGTAATACCTCGAGAAATCAGCTAAAATAAGATATAAGAAATGCCCTTAATCCTGTTTTTAAAGATAAGGGCATTGGAAATTTTACTTCAGTTAAGATTGAATCTCAGGTTTTGTGCAACTACTACATAATACCGAAAAATCATCATATTTTTGACCGCTCTTTTATATCTGAAATACGCTACTAATGTCTGCCCCCAAAAGGTGGTTTTGCAAACCAAATCACAATAAACAATCCTAAGAATCCCATAGCTGATAACCAAAATATTTCATTTGCACCAATAATAAATCCTTGCGATGTTATTTGTTGAGCGAGGTAAGCTGAAGTTTGGGTATCACTTAAACCAAATTGATTCATTTGATGGTAAAAACTTTGGGAAATTGGGTTATAAGGATTAATGTATTCTGTTAATTGAGTATGGTGAACAGCTTCACGGTTATACCACATAAATGTAGTTAAAGATGTCCCTACAGAACCCGCTAAAGTTCTCAAGAAGTTAAATAAGCTAGACGCAGAAGCCATTTTATGCGCAGGTAAACCAGACAAGGTTATCGTGGTAAGTGGCATAAAGAAACAGGCTACCGCTAAACCTTGCACTAATTGTGGTAAAGCCACATCAGCAAAAGTCATTGATGGCTCGAAAGTCACCGCTCGCCAATAAAATGTTATTGCATATACAATAAAACTTATCGTCACTAAAACTCGCATATCGATCTTATAACCGAAACGCCCAATAATCGGTGAAAGCAAAATTGGGAATAATCCAACTGGGGAAGCCGCAAGCCCAGCCCACGTCGCGGTGTAATGGAAGACTTGTTGTAGCAAGAGCGGAATTAATACCACAGAACCTAAATAAATCAAAAAGGCTAAACTGGTACATAAACACCCTACGCTAAAATTACGAGAATAGAAAAGCGAAATATCTACTACAGGATTATCATCTGTCAATTCCCAAATAACCAAAGCAATCAGACAAACAACAGCAACAACAGCTAATATAATGATTTCATTAGAATTAAACCAATCTTGCTCACGTCCCTGATCAAGCATTAATTGCAAACATCCCACGCCTAAGACAAGTAAAACTAAACCGACTTTATCAATAGGTTGATGAATAATTTCACTTTCTCGGTTCCCCAAAATCTTCCAGCTGATTAGCACAACTAATAAACCAATCGGAACATTGATAAAGAAGATCCATCCCCAGTGGATATTATCACTAATCCATCCGCCTAAAATTGGACCAAAAATAGGCGCAACCACAATAGTCATTGACCAAAATGCCAATGCCATTCCACGTTTTTCTGGCGGGTAATTATTTAATAATAAACTTTGCGAAAGAGGAATCACTGGGCCTGCGACAGCACCTTGAATGACGCGAAAAATAATTAATGCTTCAAGACTATCTGCAATCCCACAAAGCCAAGAAGAGACAACAAATAAAAAAGTTGAAACTAAAAATAACCGCACTTCGCCAAAACGTTTTGCTAACCAACCTGTTATTGGAATAGAAATCGCATTTGCCACACCAAAAGAAGTAATTACCCACGTTCCTTGGCTAAAAGATGCACCAAGATCGCCCGCTATAGTAGGAATCGCCACATTTGCAATGGTAGAATCTAATACTTGCATAAAGGTGGCGAGAGATAAAGCTAGTGTTAATAAAATCAGCGCGCCACCTTGAATAGGTGGAAATTTTTTGGCGGAATTGTCCATAACACCGCCTTAATGGCTGTTTTGCTGAATGATAGATTCAATCAAATCTTCTACCGCACTTTCATCATATTTAAGTGTATCAGTAGAAAATAAAGTTTTCTGTTCTGATTTTTCTCGCAACATTGGACCAGATGAATCGGAAATTCTTACTTTTGCCGTTGCAGAAAGACCAATTCGTAATGGCGTTTCAGAAAATTGTTGTGGTTCTAATTTAATTCGCACAGGCACACGTTGCACCACCTTAATCCAGTTACCCGTAGCATTTTGTGAAGGTAAAAGAGAAAACGCATTACCAGTCCCCATTTCAATGCCATTTATCACGCCATCAAATTCTTTATTTTTACCGTATAAATCAAAATGAATTTTCACCGGCTGGCCAATGCGCATATTCGTTAATTGGGTTTCTTTGAAGTTAGCTTCTAGCCACATTTGTTCATTAGAAACCACTGCCATTAATGTACCACCCACTGAAACGGCTTGCCCAACCTGAGCATTACGACGCGCCACATAGCCATCAATTGGGCTTCTAATTTTTGTACGTTGTAAATTCAACCAAGCCTGTTTGAGTGAGCTCATTGCATTCTGTATTTGCGGTTGTTGACGTAATGGAACGTTACTCAATAAAGCCTGATTAGCAGCTAATTGGTTTCTAGAGGAATTTAAATTTGCTTTGGAAAGCTCAACGGCTTCTTTTGCATGTTGGAAAGATTCTTTATCAATTGCACCCATTTTTTCAAGTTGAACTCGGCGTGCCAAATTGCCTTGTGCTTGAGCTAAAGAAATTTCATTGGCGTGCACAGCTGATTGCAATTGTTGCACAGTAAAACCAAGTTGTTCTACCTGACGCACAGCATTGGCGAGATTGCTTTTTGCCTGTTCGAAACTAAGTTTTGCATTCGTATCATCCAATTCAACTAGAATATCACCTGCATGGACTTTATCCATATTGTCAGCATTAATCTTCGCTACATTTCCCGCAACTTGTGATGACACCATCACTTGATTTCCCTCCACATAAGCATCTTCTGTTTCTTCAAAATCCTTCAAGAAGAAAAACCAATACAAAGCACAGGCAATACCAATAATAAGCAGAACAAGAATAAAAATGCTTAAGCCTTTTTTACGATTAGTTTTATTTGATACAGATTTAGTTGATGGGTTTTCAGTTGCAGTTTGCGTCATAATGCCTTCCCTAATCTGGGATAATGTTTAAAAATGAGATATTTGAGATAACCTTTAAAACTATCAAAAATAAAAATGAAGGCTCATTATGAAACTTTAAAAAGGCGAACTCAAGAGAAATCATCATCTCTTTATTTTCTAGATTAATGAATGCTCTAAAAATATAGTCTCATTAATTTGATTTATTTCCGTGTAAGAATCAAAAATCGACAATCATATTGATTTTGTTCATCCGCCTTACGATATTCGTCAAATTCAATTTCCCACTCATCCCAATTCAATTGAGGGAAAAAAGTATCACCATCTAGTTCTGCCTGAATTTGAGTAAGGTATAACTTATCTGCTTGTGGCAAATATTGTTTGAATAACTCTCCCCCACCAATCAACATAATTTCATCAAAATCTCTGACAAAATCTACCGCACTTTCAAAGCTATCTTTCCATACAACACCTTCGTGTTCAAAAGGATGACGAGAAAGCACGATATTAGTACGTTTAGGTAGCGGGCGACCAATACTTTCAAACGTTTTACGCCCCATGATGACTGGTTTGCCAGTCGTGTTCTGACGAAACCATGATAAATCTGCAGGCAAGTGCCAAGGCATTTGGTTATCTTTACCAATCACGCTATTTAATGTCGTCGCCACAATTAAACTAAATGTCATAAATCCCCCTAAAATTTGCCGTTACTATACCTGATATTAGGTGATTTTTCATTGATTTAGTGATAACGTTAATGTCAATTTTAAGAACTTTGGAAACGACTATGAACAAGAAAACAATCGTAGTGAAATTTGGTACAAGTACCCTAACACAGGGTTCGCCAAAACTGAATTCACCACACATGATGGAAATCGTTCGTCAAATTGCACAATTGCATAATGATGGATTTCGTATAGTGATCGTTACTTCTGGCGCTATTGCAGCAGGTCGTCATTATCTGAATCATCCTCAATTACCACCCACAATTGCCTCAAAGCAACTACTTGCATCGGTTGGTCAGAGCCAATTAATTCAGGCTTGGGAAAAATTATTTGCTATTTATGATATTCATATCGGACAACTTTTATTAACTCGTGCTGATATTGAAGATCGCGAACGTTTTTTAAATGCGCGAGATACTTTACACGCACTTTTAGATAACCACATTATTCCTGTGATTAATGAAAATGATGCGGTGGCGACCGCAGAAATTAAAGTTGGCGATAATGACAATTTATCTGCATTAGTCGCTATTCTTGTTCAAGCGGAACAACTTTATTTATTGACTGATCAACAAGGTTTATTTGATAGTGATCCGCGTAAAAATCCTGCAGCGAAATTAATTCCAGTTGTAGAACAAATTACTGACCACATTCGCTCAATCGCTGGTGGCAGTGGAACCAATCTTGGCACAGGTGGAATGATGACTAAAATCATTGCTGCTGATGTTGCCACTCGCTCTGGAATTGAAACAATTATTGCCCCAGGTAATCGCCCAAATGTAATCGCTGATCTTGCTTATGAACAAAATATTGGTACAAAGTTTATTGCCCATCAATCTGATCGATTAGAAAGTCGCAAACAATGGCTTTTCGCCGCGCCATCTGCAGGTATCATCACTGTTGATGAAGGAGCCCAAAACGCTATTCTTGAACAAAATAAATCCTTATTACCCGCTGGCATTGTTAACGTGGAAGGGCGTTTCTCGCGTGGTGAAGTAGTCAAAATACGCACTCAAACTGGTAAAGACATTGCACTAGGTATGCCACGCTATAACAGCGATGCCCTACAATTAATTAAGGGCCGAAAATCAGCAGACATTGAACATGTGTTAGGCTATGAATACGGTGCAGTAGCAATGCATCGTGATGATATGATTATTTTGTAATAATCCTTAGTAAAAAAATCCCAACTAATTGCACCACACTTTTAGTTGGGATTTTTTTATTTCAATCATAGAGATTTAACGTATCAAGATAACTCAACAACGTTAGATTAGCATTACATACCAATCACAACACAATCCGCCACACTTTTAGCTTTACTTTGCGCTTGCACTGCAGCATCTCGACTAGCAAATCCACCAACACGAACACGGTTCCATTCACCATTTACTTGTACTTGTGCATTTAACCCAGTCATTGATAAGCGTCCTTGCAAATTTTCAGCTTGCGCTCTATTTTTGAAAGCGCCACACTGTAAACCGAATTTTTTACCACCGTTCAAATTATCCGTAGTTTTAGGTTGTTCAACCTTTTTAGCTATCTCAATTTTTGGTTGTTCTTGTTTTTGTATAGATTCAGGTTGCACTGTTTCTGTTTTTACTGCTTCAGGCTTTTTCGCTTGCTCTACTTTTGGCGCCACTTGCACTTGTTGAGCTTTTGCTGTTTCTACCGCGCGTTGTTGCTCCGCTAATTTACGCGCCTCTTCTGCTGCTTGTTGTTCTTTTTCCATTTGCACTAAAACTTGGCGTTGTTCTTCGGTCAAGCGCATATTTTGCTCTACGCTTGTAGGTTTATTATCAACAGGAACAGTTCGAGTTTCTAACGCCTTGATATAACTCCAAACCTCCTCTGGGCGATTAGGTAAGACACTTTTAGGTTGCGTTTTTTCTTGTTGTGTTGCAGCCTGTTGCACTACAGCTTCGCTATTTTTATTTTTCAACAAATAAAGCCCTACACCAAAAGCCAACACAATGACTAAAGCGAGGATGATCAGAATATTCTTATTCTTTTTTGTTTTTTTCTTATTATTTGAACCGCGACGTGCGGCAAAATCTCGGTGAGCCACAATAAATTCCTAAATTTTAAGTAATATTTTAATAATTCAACAAAACTTGCTAAGTTTACTGAAAAATAGGCTTTAAATAAAGACTAACATCAATAGATTATCGTGTATAAACACAAAATAAAAATACCGCACTTATTAGGTAAGTGCGGTATTTTTTCACAATATTTTGAGAAAATTATTTCTCGTCTTTGAATCCTGACTCAACGCCACTCATATCAGGTAATTGGTGTGCAATACCTTTATGACAGTCGATACAAGTTTTACCTTCAGTTTTCATTTTTTCATGCATACGTGCTGCCACAGAACGTTGATCGTTGAAGTTCATACGATCTACTTTATGACAGTTACGGCATTCTTTAGAATCGTTAGCTTTCATTCGAGCCCATTCGTTTTCAGCCATTTCTAAACGATGTGCATTGAATTTTTCTAATGTATCCACTTTTCCAGTATAGTGAGCAAATACTTCTTTAGCCGCAACAATTTTACGTTTCATTTTTGCGCCAAATTCATGCGGCACATGACAATCTGGACAGCTTGCACCTACACCAGTACGAGTTTGATAATGCACGCTATGCAAATATTCTGGATAAGCATCTTGAGTATGACAACTCGCACAGAACTGCTCAGTGTTAGTTTTCTCTAGACCGTAGTTAAAACCAACCCAAGAAAGAATACCACCAATAGCTGATAAAATAATAATCGTACCTATCGCCATACGGCTTGGTTTTCTAAACCATTGCCAGAAACGCTTTAAGATATTTGGTTTTTTCTCAGACATATAGACCTCTTAAATTAGTTTCCGTAACCTTTCATCGGTTTGAAATCATTTGGAACAATCGGATCTACGTTTGATTGAGAAACGTGACATTGTAAACAGAAATAACGACGTGGTGATGAGCTTGAACCTACTTTACCATCACGATCCATAAAGTGAGTTGGGCTGATTCGAGTTGCACCACTCAAACGAGAATTTTCTGGGCTGTGGCAATTTAAACATTGGTTCGCATTTTTTGTCACTTGATAATTTGCAACACTATGTGGAACCATTGGAGGTTGGTTTACATAGTTTAATGCTGGTAATTCACCTTGACGCGGTGCATTATGAAATGCTGGAGCAATATTTTCTGCCGCTTGAGTTAAATCTTTTCCCACTACTGGTGCATCAGATGCCATCAGTGAGCCAGCAAAAAGTGCGGTAAATAATCCCGCTAAAATTTTAGATACCTGTTTAGTCATATTAATCACTCCCCTGAATGATCGAATCTGGTCGAAAATTTAAAAACTTTTTCAGCGCAAACGTCAATACAACGTCCACAGCTGATACAATCTTTGGAAAGCACAAGTAGGCTTTCGTCTTTTTTTCCATGTAAAGGTGAACGTAACACTTGGGCTTCAGGACAAACATTATAACAATCCATACAATTATCGCATTTTGCACGATCAATCACTTTGATACGGATTAAACTTTTTGCACCAATCACACCATAAGCAGCACCAATTGGGCAAAGGTGTCCACACCAACCATGTTCTACAATCAATAAATCAAAAAGAAAAATAACAAGCAATAGCCAGCCTGTTGCACCAAAACCAAATATAAAGGCACGGCCGAGTGCAGCCACTGGATTAACCCACTCCCAAAGCAACATTCCGCTTACGCAACTGCCTAGTAAAATAAGCGCAAGAATGCCATAACGTAAACCGCGCGAAATTTTTGCCGTTTGGCGAATGCCTAACTTACGGCGTAGCCACGCAGCACAGTCTGTCACAACATTTAGCGGACATACCCAACCACAAAATACTTTACTACCCAGCACTGCGTAAAATAACACAATAATTGCTGCACCAATCAAGGTGAGAGCATCAGGTAAATGTCTTGCAGCCAAGCTTTCTGCTGTAATTAAAGGGTCGCTTAATGGAATAGTATCAAGCAATAAGCTTCCACTATAATTGCCTTTTAAAATCCACACGCCAAAATAAGGACCACTTAAAAACATCGCAAGAATGCTAAGTTGGCTTAGTCGACGCCAAAACAAAAAGCGGTTTGCATACCACCAGCCCCATTTTTCTCGCGACTCTTTACCTGCAAATTTTGGTGTATTTGCCATTATTTGCCACTCCCTAAAATAGGTGCAAGCACGGGTTCTGCCGGTTCAGGAATTACAGTTGTTCCTTCTGGCGTGCGAGTTGGCAACGAAATCATATCTTTAGGCGCAAGAGAATGGCCAGCTTTCGCTTTTTCTTCCCAGCCCAAACGATAATGTTTACCTAACATACCTTTTGCAAGATCCATTGGTAAAACCTTAATCGCAGCTTCTTCTAACACACAAGCTTGCTCACATTTCCCACATCCGGTACAGGCATCAGAATGTACTGTTGGAATAAATAACGCATGCTTATCAGAACGTTGATTATGTTGTTTTTCCAATGTAATCGCTTTATCGATTAATGGACAAACCCGATAACAAACATCGCAACGTAACCCTTGCCAGTTCAAGCACGTTTCATGGTCTAACAGTACTGACAGCCCCATACGCGACTCATTAATATCTGTCGCATTGCGATCAAGCGCCCCTGTTGGGCAAGCATGAGCACAAGGAATGTCAGGGCACATTTCGCAAGGTTTATCACGCGCAATAAAATACGGTGTTCCCGCTTCTACTGGCGATAATAAAGATGCTAAATGTAGCATGTCATAAGGACAGGCTTGAACACATTGTCCACAACGAATACAAGCGGCAGAAAACGCTTTCGCATCTTGCAAAGCAAACGGTGGGCGTAATGGCACACCTTCGCGAGCAAGACTTTGATTTTGCTGCAATCCCAACAAAATCCCAACTCCAGCTAAACCACCCGCAGTACGGGTTGCTTCTTTGAGAAATTTTCTACGTTCAGGATTGAGAGCTGGTTTCTTCATTTTCTTTTTAGATTTTAACCGCACTTTCATCTTCCTCTTTTATTGATAGGGGAAAATAAAGTGCGGTTGATTTTTACATGGTTTTTACGCAGCCTTTTCCACTTTTACCGCACATTTTTTGAAGTCGGTTTCTTTTGAAATTGGGTCTGTCGCATCTAGCGTTAAGCTATTTGCAAGCTGACCAGCATCAAAGAAAGTAGTAAATACTAAGCCACGAGGTGGTTTATTACGTCCGCGAGTATCTAAATAAGAAATCATTTCTCCTCGACGGGATGAAATCTTAATTTTATCGCCATGGCGTAAACCACGAGCTTCAGCATCTAATGGGTGCATCCAAACAAGGTTATTCGGCATAGCACGGTGTAATTCAGGCACACGACGAGTCATAGTACCAGTATGCCAATGCTCTAGAACACGACCGGTAGATAACCATAAATCATATTCTTTATCTGGAGACTCAGCCGCTGGTTCATAAGGCACAGCCAGAATAATCGCTTTCTTGTCTGGATAACCATAGAACGCCACACCTTCACCTTCTTTAACGTACGGATCGTAGCCTTCACGGTAACGCCATAAGGTTTCTTTACCTTCGACAACCGGCCAGCGTAAACCACGCGCTTTGTGATACATTTCAAACGGAGCTAAGTCATGGCCATGACCGCGACCAAATGATGCATATTCTTCAAATAAACCTTTGTGTACATAGTAACCAAAGTGTTCTGATTCGTCGTTTAATTGACCTTCAGCAAGTTCGCTTAATGGGAATTTATCTACTTGACCATTTCTGAATAGCACATCATATAAAGTTTTACCTCGATATTCAGGCATTTGAGCAAGTAATTCTTCTGTCCACATTTCATCAGTTGTGAAATATTTTGCAAACTCCATTAATTGCCATAAGTCTGATTTTGCTTCACCTGGTGCTTTTACTTGTTGACGCCAGAATTGAGTACGGCGTTCTGCATTACCGTAAGCACCCTCTTTTTCTACCCACATTGCAGTTGGAAGAATTAAGTCAGCAGAAAGTGCGGATACAGTTGGGTAAGGATCAGATACAACAACGAAGTTGCCTTCTTTACGCCAGCCTGGTAAACGATCTTGATTAATGTTTGGACCAGCTTGCATATTGTTATTACACATTTGCCATAGCACATTCATTTTGCCATCGTTCATTGCACGGTCTTGTGCAATTGTGTCCAAACCAACTTTTTCAGAAACAGTGCCTTTTGGTAATTTCCAAATACGCTCCGCTGTTTCACGGTGTTTAGGATTAGTTACTACTAAGTCTGCCGGTAAACGATGAGGGAATGAACCTACTTCACGTGCTGTGCCACAAGCAGAAGGTTGACCTGTTAATGAGAATGGTCCACAACCTGGAAGTGAGATTTTCCCAGTTAATAAGTGGATATTATAAATTAGTTGGTTTGCCCATACACCACGAGTGTGTTGGTTAAAGCCCATTGTCCAGAAAGATACCACTTTTTTGCTTGGATCAGCATAAAGTTTTGCTAAGGTTTCAAGCTGAGTTTTATCCACACCAGACATTTCAGATACTTTTTCAAGTGTATATTCAGACACAATTTGTTTTAATTCTTCGAAAGAAGAATCATACATTTTGCCCGCAGTTTTACGGTTAGTATCTTTTTCTAATGGATTTTCAGGACGTAAACCGTAACCAATATTGGTTTCACCACGTTTGAATTTAGTGTGTTTGTTCACAAAATCGTGGTTTACAGCATTGTTCTGAATTAAATAATTGATGATGTAGTTCATGATCGCCAAATCGGTTTGTGGTGTAAATACCAAACCGTGATCAGCAAGTTCGAAACTACGATGCTCGTAAGTAGAAAGTACAGTTACACGAACATCAGGATTAGAAATACGGCGATCAGTAATACGAGACCACAAAATTGGGTGCATTTCCGCCATATTTGAGCCCCAAAGAACGAAAGCATCTGCATTTTCAATGTCGTTATAACAACCCATAGGTTCATCCATACCGAAGGTACGCATAAACGCAACTGCAGCCGATGCCATACAGTGACGTGCATTCGGGTCTACGTTGTTAGAACGGAAACCAGCTTTCCAAAGTTTGTTCTTCGCGTAGCCTTCCCAAATGGTAGACTGACCAGAACTGAACATACCTACTGCATTTTGACCGTTCTTTTTGAAAGCTTCTTTGAATTTTTCAGCCATTGTTTTGAACGCAAAATCCCAAGAAACAGGCGTAAAATCGCCGTTCTTATCAAATTTTCCGTTTGTCATACGTAAAAGTGGCTGAGTTACACGGTCTTTACCGTACATAATTTTCGGTAAGAAGTAACCTTTAATACAGTTTAAACCACGGTTTACTTCTGCATCCGGATCACCTTGAGATGCCACAACACGTCCATCTTTAGTACCAACTAATACTGCACAACCGGTACCACAGAAACGACATACTGCTTTGTCCCATTTAATTTCGGATTCAGCCGCAACCACATTTTTGACTGGGATGGTTAGCCCCGCAGCCGTTGCCGCAGCTACAGCTGCGTTGGCTTTCATAAAGTCTCGACGACTTAAACTCATCGCGTTTCCCCCACGTTAAACACTGATTTATTATTAAATGTAAACTTTTTTACACACCTATTAAGGCAGAGCCTTGCGATAAAAGACAACAACTTTTCTTTTATCTTTTAAGCATTTCCCTTGCTTACAAGAGAATTACGGTATTGTTATAGTAATTTATTTCTTCTGCTCGTCTTGCTCGTGATACACCAATGACACATTAATAACACCATCAATGTCTTTCACGCTTTCCATATTATCTAGCAGAATATGTTGATCATGCGATTGCATCACTACGACCATCTTTCCAAATTTTTCATCAAAAGTTGGAATTTCAGTATGCTCAATCGCTAAAAGTGCGGTTCGAATTGCCGCAAATTTTTCCGGATTACCTTGAACAATTAGCCCAACAACATGCCAATTTTTTGCGCTTCCCGGAGATAAATTTGTATTACTCATTTTGTTTTAGATAACTAATTTTAATCGCATTCACCGGACACCCCTGTAAACAAGCCCCACAGCCGTTACAAACATCCGTATTCACTAAAGGCTGCGCCACTCCCCCCATTTGCAGACGAAAACTAATTGCTCTCATCGGGCAACTGTCTTGGCAAGAACGGCACTCAATGCGATGTTGGCTTAAACAAGCCATGCCAATTTCGATTTTGTGTAACCAAGGTTTTTCATCGCGAGAATGAAAAATAGGTTGTTTACACACATCTACGCATTTTCCACAAAAAGTACATTCACCATTATCAAAACGAACTTCAGGAAAGCCTCCATCGCCTTTTACCAAAATATTGGTTTCACAGACAGAAAGACAATCGCCACAGCGCGTACATTGCTCCACAAAAATAGAATTTTCCACAGACCAAGGAGGGCGAATTCCATCAAAGCCTTGTTTTTGCTCATTTTCTGAATGTAAAGACGTTAAGAATTTACCTCGTAAAAACTGTCTGCGGGGTAAGTTTTCAACGGTCATCGAGCGTGCCTTTTGTGAATAAATAAACAAATGCTTTTTTAAGGCGTAGAATTATGCGACGCAACAGTTACAATATGAACCACCCAAAATGGGTAGATCGTTAAATTATTGAGCTTTATTTGTGATAGATCAAAAAATCTAAAGTGCGGTGAATTTCGCGAATATTTTTAATAAAACAGCACAGCGATTGCCATGCTATTTTTAAATCAAATTACTCTGTTTTTGCTGGGTATTCCCACCAAATATCAAATAATTCGCTTACTTCAATTTGTTGCAAACCATTTGTTTCTAACCATTTTTTCACAGTTTCACGGTGGCTTTCATCACATTTACCAATTTTTTCTAGGCAAACTAAACCTTCCCAATGTAAATATCCGCTACCTTCATAAGCTAGACCATTTGGTTGAATCACTTCGTTAATAAAACGATCAACGATTTCGTCTACAGTTTCAATCGCAGTACCTTCTGCAAATTGGAAATTTACAAGAAAACCAAGTTCTTGGAATTCAGCTAGGTGAAGTTTTTTGCGTTGACGTTGATTGTAAGATTTAGACATGGTATTTCTCCTATTAAGGTCGTATTCAAATCAGTATTCTATATTAAATTCGTGAATTTGGCATCGGATTTCCCCAACATCAATCTTCACCCAAAAGTTAATTTGCCCAAAATAGGCTTATTTCTTCACAAAGTATAAATCCCAAACACCATGGCCAAGTCTGTGGCCTCTGGCTTCAAATTTAGTTAAAGGTCTAAAATCTGGTCTTGGAATATAATCGCCATTTTTCGAGGTATTCACTAAATCGGTATTCGCGCTTAATACTTCTAGCATTTGCTCTGCATAATTTTCCCAGTCTGTCGCCATATGGATAAAACCATTTCCACCTAATTTTTGTACAACTTGTACCACAAAGCGCGGTTGAACAATACGACGTTTATGATGCTTTACTTTATGCCAAGGATCGGGGAAAAATAACTGCAAACCGCCAAGCGCACCATCAGCAATACTGTCTCGTAAAATTTCCGTGGCATCATGACAAATCACGCGTAAATTCGTTACGCCTTTTTCCACTGCATAAGCAATACAAGCGCCAACGCCAGGAGTATGAACTTCAATGCCCAGGTAATTTTTGTCGGGATTAGCAAAGGCCATATCCACGAGCGATTTTCCCATTCCAAAGCCAATTTCTAATACAACTGGATTATCATTGCCATAAATCTTCGCAAAATCAAAAGGTTCCGTTTGATAATCTAAACCAAGTGTTCCCCAGTTATCATTCATCATGTTTTTCTGAAATTCGCTCAAACGACCAGTGCGAAGAACAAAACTACGGACTTTGCGTTTATAGCGGCCATCTTCGGTAAATTCTGCGGTTTCAACGGTTTTACGTTTTTGATCAGCAAAAGTTTGTGTCATAAAAATCTTGTTCGTGAAAAAAATTGGCGGCGATTATACACGTTTTTCTCGTATAATAGGGCAAATTTTTTCCCAAGGTTGATTATGAAAATTATCCGAGTGGCACTGGCTGTGCCGCTTCCTCGTTTATTTAATTATCTCGTCCCCGATGATGTTTCATTACAAATCGGTATGCGTGTTCTTGTGCCTTTTGGTACGCAAAAACGCATAGCGCTTGTGGCTGATTTTCCGACAAAATCGGACGTGCCAGAGGATAAGCTCAAAGCCATTCTTCAACCATTAGATTTAGCACCGCTCTTTACCCCAATTTATTGGGATTGGCTTCATTGGGCAGCAAATTATTATCAAGCGGGATTAGGCGATGTGTTATTTCAAGCCTTGCCTGTGAAATTGCGTAACGGCGAAAGTGCGGTGAAAAATGACCGCACTTTTTGGCGAATTACAGATGCGGGGAAAAATGCCCTTGAACAAGGTCTGTTAAAACGCTCGAAAAAGCAAGCTGAAGCTCTACAATGCTTATCTGAAACCGATCTTGAAAAAGGCAATAATGATTTTTCCTCTGCCATTTGGTCAGCCTTAAAAGCCAAAGGGTTTATTGAAGAAATTACTATCCAAACAAAGCCCCTAAGCTGGCAACAAAGCTTAGGCGATAACCCAATTGTCAATGCTGAAAATCGTTTAACCTTAAATAAGCAGCAAGCCTTAGCGTTTAGTCAATTGCTCTTTCATTCTGGTTTCAACGTATGGCTGCTCGATGGGGTGACTGGTTCAGGCAAAACAGAAATTTATCTGCAGTATATTGAAGAAATTTTAAAATCGGGTAAACAAATATTGGTGCTTGTACCCGAAATCGGGCTAACTCCACAAACGGTGCGCCGTTTCAACGCACGTTTCAACGTAGAAATTGATGTTCTTCATTCTAATTTAACCGATACGCAACGGCTTTATGTATGGGATCGTGCGCGTTCGGGACAAAGTGCCATTGTGATTGGCACGAGATCGGCATTGTTCACGCAATTTTCTAATCTTGGTGCAATTATTTTGGACGAAGAACACGACGCATCTTACAAACAGCAAGACAGCTGGCGTTATCACGCGCGAGACCTGGCTATTGTTCTAGCTCAAAAACTAGATATTGCCGTATTAATGGGTTCCGCCACGCCAAGTTTAGAAAGTATTAATAATGTACAAAACGGCAAATACCAACATTTAGTTTTATCAAAAAGAGCGGGGAATTCCACCGCACTTCGTCATTTCGTTGTTGATTTGAAAAATCAAAACATACAAAACGGGCTTTCAAAACCCTTATTAGAACGGATGAAAGCTCACCTCGAAAAAGGCAATCAAGTGTTGCTTTTCTTAAATCGTCGTGGCTTCGCGCCCGTATTGCTTTGCCATGAATGTGGTTGGATTGCACAATGCCCTCATTGTGAAAAACCTTATACCTATCATCAGCATCAAAATGTATTGCGTTGTCATCATTGTGGCGCTCAGAAAACTATTCCTAGACAATGTGGTGATTGCGGCTCGACTCATTTAGTCACTACAGGTCTCGGCACGGAACAATTAGAAGAAACCTTGAAAATGCTATTTCCTCATTATTCTGTTGCTCGAATCGACCGCGATAGCACTTCGCGTAAAGGAAAATTGGAAGGTTATTTAGAAGATATTCAACAAGGCAAAAGCCAAATTTTGATTGGCACACAAATGCTTGCTAAAGGACATCATTTTCCGAATGTTACTCTCGTTGCCTTAGTGAATGTAGATAGTGCATTATTTTCACTGGATTTTCGTGCAGAAGAACGTTTAGCTCAACTTTATATTCAAGTTGCTGGACGTGCTGGACGTGCCGATAAACAAGGTGAAGTGGTGCTACAAACACATTATCCTGATCATCCTTTGCTTACCACGTTATTAGCAAATGGCTACCAAGCTTTTGCAAAAGAAACCTTACAATTACGCCATTCAATGGGATTGCCACCTTTCACTTTTCAGGCGTTATTCAAAGCACAGGCTCGACATTCTGATCTTGCAGAAAATTGCTTAAGCCAGATTGCAGATTTTTTTCAATCGAAGCAAATTGCGGGATTGCAAATGCTTGGCCCTATGCCTGCACCGTTCAGCAAAAAAGCGGGGCAATATCGCTGGCAGTTATTATTGCAACATCCGTCAAGAATGACGTTGCAAAAAGCATTGAGAGAATATCAACAAGCCGAACTTGAAAAAAACAGCCAAGTGCGGTTAATTTTGGATGTTGATCCGCAAGACTTATCATAAAAAATGCGGTGAAAATTCACCGCACTTTCTCTATAAAACCTATTTGAAATCTTCAACATCCCCCAATAGACAGGCATATTTTGCCGTATTGGGACTGGACTCCAAAGCAATTTTTAACGCCATTGTCAGAGGGACAGACAGTAGCATTCCCACGGTTCCAAGCAGCCATCCCCAAAACAATAATGAAAGGAACACCACTAAGGTTGAAAGCCCTAATCGCTCACCCATCATTTTAGGCTCAATAATGTTACCGACAACCATATTGATCGCAATAACACCGATTGCCACGCCAAAGCCAACACCAAAACCATTTAGTAATAAGGCTTGCACGATAATTGGAATAGCCGCAATAATAGAACCGATATTGGGAATATAATTCAGCAAGAAATTCAAGGTTGCCCACAAAATGGCATATTGAACCCCACAGGCTTCCAACAAAATAAAAATACCAACGCCAGTCAGCAAGCTGGTGATACTTTTAATGCCAAGATAACCAATTACGCCTTGTAAAACGCGATCAATATGGCGTTCTTCTTTAGCGGCATCATGAGGGGTGGAACTAATCACCATAGCAAATTTATGTTTCATCGTTGGTGCTTCAGCAAGCATAAAAATCACGACCAACACCAAAACAAACACATTACTCACCACACCAGAGAAATTCAACAATACTCGGCTCACAAAATTCATAATGATGCTTGGGTCAAAATTTTCTTGGATGGTTTCACGCGAAAGCGTGAAAGGCAGATTGAAACCTTGCAACAATCCAGTTAAATCACTCACGCGTTGTGAAAGCAAAACTTTATATTGTGGAATTGATTGGGTAAATTCTCTTGCCGTGCTGTTAATCAGTCCGACTAAGAAGAAAAACACCAAAGAAATCAAGACGAAAAGCAAAGTAATGGCCAACCAATGAGGAATTCGGCGTTGCATCATCGCCTTAATCATCGGTGAACAAATTATCGCGATAAATAGCGATAGCAAGAATGGCACCACAATTTCTGCCGCCAATGCTACGCCAGCTAAGATAATAATCACCGAAGCAATGCTAAGCAAAGTGTGGTGTAAATTTAAATTATTTTTCACTAAATCGCCTCCTCGTTTTCTTCGCCCGTGCGAATCCGGATCGCTCGCTCAACGTTATAAACAAAAATTTTGCCGTCACCGATTTTGCCTGTTTGTGCCGTTTCAATAATAGCTTCAATACATTGATCCACAAGCTCATCAGGAACTACCACTTCCAATTTCACCTTCGGCAGAAAGTCCACCATATATTCCGCCCCACGATAAAGTTCTGTATGACCTTTTTGTCGACCAAATCCGCGTACTTCCGTAATTGTCATACCTGAAATACCAATATCTGAAAGACTTTCTCGCACATCATCTAATTTAAAGGGTTTAATCATTGCTTCGATTTTTTTCATGCTATTTCTCCAGATTTTCGCGTCTTGCTGATTTAGGACGGAAACTTTCAATGATTTCAGGCTTGGTATCAATATACAAGCCGTTAATCAGTTGCAAACAATAAGGCACTGCACTAAAAATACCTTTTACAAGCACATTTCCTTCTTTATCTTTCACGCCTTCCAAGGTCTCTTTAATCGCTTTAGGCTGACCCGGAAGATTTAAAATCAGGCTTTCCTTACGAATCACACCCACTTGACGAGATAAAATTGCAGTAGGCACAAAATGCAAACTCACTTGGCGCATTTGTTCGCCAAAACCCGGCATTTCTCGATCAGAGACTGCAAGAGTAGCATCAGGCGTTACATCGCGTTTTGCAGGCCCTGTCCCACCAGTTGTCAGCACTAAATGACAACCTTGTTTATCCACCAGATCTTTTAATGTTTGTTCAATAATCGGTTGTTCATCGGGGATTAATCTTGTTTCCAAATGGAAAGGATCAACAAGTGCTTGTTCTAACCAAGCCTGTAATTCTGGAATGCCTTGATCTTGATATACACCTGCTGATGCGCGATCAGAAACAGACACCAGACCAATTTTTAAAAGTGCGGTCATATTTTTCCTTATTTTTATAAATGATTTTGACGTGATTGGATAAATCAAAAATACGGTAAAAACTTACCGCACTTTTGAAGGGCTAGAAGAATAAAATTCCGCCCCAAACGATACCGACAATACAAAGAGCAATAAATACCGATGCAGAACCTTGATCTTTCGCACGTCCTGAAAGTTCATGGCGTTCTGTACCAATGCGATCAACAACTGCCTCTACCGCACTGTTTAAAAGTTCTAATGCCATCACAAGCAAAACAGAAGAAATCATCAAGATAATTTCAATTTTTGTTTCGCCTAAAAAGAAAGCAAGAGGAATTAAAATACAGGCTAAAAAACATTCGTGGCGAAAAGCCGTTTCATTTTTAAACGCACTTTTTAAGCCTTGTAATGAATATTTAGTGGAATTGATTAAATGGGTTAGCCCCGTCGTTTTATACATAAATTTTCCTATTTTTATAAACGTTTCGCTTCGATAACATCATCTAATTTTGCTAATCGAGCCAATATTTTACTTAAACTTTCAACATTATGGAGTTCAATTTCCATATCAATGGTAGCAAGCTGTTTTTTGGTATCAGCACGGCTTGAGACCCCCAATACGCTAATTTTTTCATTTGCCAGAACCGTCGTAATATCACGCAATAAGCCATTGCGATCGCCAGCCACAATACGGATATTAATATGAAACCCACTTGCGTAATTTTCGCCCCAAATAGATTCCACAACTCGCTCTGGATGAGCTGCTTGTAAATCCAAGAACTGTTCACAATCCGCTCGGTGAATAGAAATACCACGCCCCATTGTGATATAACCAACAATCGCATCACCAGGAATGGGCTGGCAGCAACGTGCAATATGATGCATAAGATTGCCCACACCTTCCACAATCACGTAGCCATTTTTTTTCTCAGATTTCAGCTGAGAATTCACCGCACTTTTGTTAGCAACATGGCGTAAAATTTCCTGATCAGCTTCTTCAGTGGTCACTTTAATCAATTTGCTTTGCAAGAAATTGATTAAGTTATTTAAACGAATATCGCCACTGCCAATGCCCGCATAAAGATCGTCCAAATTTTTCAAGTTATAGCGTGGTAACGCATAAGGTTCCACTTGCTTAATACTTAAATTTAAACGCGCTAATTCATTATCGAGTAATTCTTTACCCGCTGGAATATTTTTATCGCGATCTTGTTTTTTAAACCACGCTTGAATTTTGGCTCGAGATTTTGCCGTGTGAGTAAATCCTAAATTTGGGTTTAGCCAGTCACGGCTCGGGTTCGGATTTTTCTGGGTAATAATATCAATTTGATCACCCATTTGTAGCTGATAGGTAAATGGCACAATACGTCCCGCTACTTTTGCCCCGATGCAGCGATGACCAATTTCACTATGAATTGCATAAGCAAAATCTAATGGTGTAGATCCCGTTGGCAAATCTACCACCTCACCTTTCGGCGTAAACACATACACGCGGTCATCAAACACTTGGCTACGCAACTCTGCCATCACTTCGCCAGAATCCGTAATATCATCTTGCCAAGCTAGCAATTTGCGCAACCATGCAATTTTTTCTTCATAGGCAGACATACTGCCTGTATTGCCTTCTTTATATTTCCAGTGAGCCGCCACCCCTAACTCTGCATCATCATGCATTTGTTGAGTTCGAATTTGCACTTCAATTGGCTTGCCACCTTTACCTAAAACAACAGTATGAATAGATTGATAGCCGTTCGGTTTAGGGTTAGCGACATAATCGTCAAATTCTTTGGGTAAGTGTTTAAATTGAGTATGAACAATCCCAAGTGCAGTATAACAATCTTGCAACTTTTGCACGATAATTCTGACCGCTCTTACATCATATAAACCGCTAAACTCAAGATGCTTTTTCTGCATTTTGCGCCAAATGCTGTAAATATGTTTCGGACGACCATAGACTTCTACTTGCTCGATATTTTCGCGTAAATAACCGCTCAACTCTCTAACGAAATCAGCAATGTAATGTTCACGATCAAGACGACGTTCCTGCAATAATTTAGCAATAGCGCGATATTGTTCAGGATGGAGATAACGGAAGCAGTAATCTTCTAACTCCCATTTCAACTGACCAATCCCAAGACGATTGGCAAGAGGGGCATAAATATAAGAACATTCTTTGGCGGCAAGGACTTTGTCTTCCTCTGCACAACGATGCTCTGCATCACGTAAGAAAGTAATGCGTTCGGCAAGTTTGATGATTACACAGCGGAAATCGTCCACCATCGCCAACAACATACGGCGAACATTATCCACTTGCAGGGCGTTAGCGGAATGGCTAGCATTGAGTTGACGGATGTTATCCATCTCCAACACGCCTTTAAGCAATTTAGTGATTTTCGCACCAAACTTTTCTTTTAGACTGTCCCAGTCTGTTAATTTATTTGCAACGATAGGAAACAACATGGCAGTAAGCAATGTTTCCGCATCCATATTAAGTTCGTGCAAAATTTCTACCATTTCCACTCCAGACTGGAGAATCAAGGTAGCATTCTTCATTTCATCGGGATGGGTGCTCATTAAGTCACGTGCGTAATACCACGCATCGATCAAACTTTTTTCTGTTTGTTCTGCCAGTTTTAAGCCAGCGCACCATTGTTCAATCACAAAATCCTGCGGATTTAACAAATGAGAACCACGAACAGCAACCATAACACCCCCTTGTTGATGAAGAGCAAGCAACTTCCTGTCGCTTTTATTTTGGGTGGATATTGTACCGAATAACCGAGTTATTTTGTAGTGAATAACGTGATCGATTCCAAATGCCCCGTATGAGGGAACATATCTATCACCGCACTTTTTTCAATCTTGTAGCCAAAATCACGTAAAATTTCCGCATCACGCACTAATGTTGCAGGATTACAAGACACATATAAAATTTTCTCAGCTTTCAGCTCGCATAACGCATTTAACGCGAAAGCTGCGCCACTACGTGGAGGATCAAGCAAAATTTTATTGAATGACTGATGTGACCAAGGTTGTTCAACAAAGGATTGGTCAAGATCGGCTTGGAAAAATTCAATATTCTTGATTTGGTTTCTTGCGGCATTTTGCTCCGCTTTTTGTACCATTTCAAAAACACCTTCAATTCCTACCGCACTTTTCACGCGTTTGGCGAGAGGAAGCGTAAAATTTCCCATACCGCAAAATAAATCTAACACGCAATCCTGTTGGTTCAATTCAAGCCAATCCAACGCGGTATTCACCATACGTTCATTTAATGCACGATTTACTTGGATAAAATCACGAATATCAAAATGTAATTTTATTCCATCAGAAAATTGATAATAAGGTGAATCGCCATAGTTTTGTTCAATGCCTTCATCGCTTTGTAAAAACAGCATTAAATTTTCTTGTTCAGCAAATTTAAGCAATAAAGTGCGGTCAATTTCCGAAAGTTTTTTGGTGTAACGTAACAACATTGCGATGCCATTATCGGCCACCACAAGTTCAATATGTCCAAGCTGTTTCGGCGCAGAGAATTGTTCTAAAAGTGCGGTTAATTTAGGCAGTAAATAATTAATTGTAGGTTCTGCCACTTCGCAAGATTGAACAGTAATTAAATCGTTGGTATTTTTCTGACGAAAGCCCATCTCGATTTGTTTTGAGCTCGGGTTAAACCATAAACTCAAACGTACACGACGACGATACGCCCAAGCATCGTCACAAATCATAGGTTCAAATGAAATCGGCTCTGACTGTAATTTGCTTAATCGTTTAAACAATGCGGATTCTTTCGCTTTTCTCTGCATTTCAATAGGAATATGTTGTCCTTGGCAACCACCACAACGCATAAAATGAGCACATTTAGGTGCTAAACGTTCAGAACTTTTTACTAACCATTTTTTTGCAATGGCGTGTCCATATTGGCGTTTATCCTCCAGAATACGACATTCCACTTTTTCGTGCGGAAGTGCATTTTCAATAAACCAAGTTTTACCATTAATTTTCGCCACGCCTAAACCTTGATAATCTAAATCAAGAATATCAGCCGTAATGGTTTGAACATTGTTTGTTTTTTGCTTTGGGGTATAAAGAAGAACCATTGTTTGAAGAATTACGCCAAATTAGTTAAGTATACACATTACAGAATTGTGATTCATTGATATCCCATTTGATACTTTGATCCCGCAAATATTGGCATAATTTTTATTTAGAGTAAATCACTGATAAGAAAAGGTGTAAGTGGCAACCGCATTTACTGTACCACTAGTGATATTTCCATCTTTATATAAGCCAGTAATCGCTGTTTTTTATACTCTTTTTATAGCCAATTTTCCAGTAAGTATACTTACTAGTGTTATCTCTTTACAGAGATAACACAAAACATCTTGCTAAGAAATTTTCTATAAAAAGGAATGAAAAATGAACAAGTTTAAAATAACTGTTACTACAACATTACTCGGTTTATCATTAATGAGTTTATCTACTTACTCTTATGAATTAACTCTTGAACAATCAAACATACAAGTAGCAATGAGTGGGCGCGTAAAGCAGGCAGCTCTTGAAATGGGTGCAGGTAATTATTCTAAAGCTATAGAATATGCTGAACCTGTAGCAAACACACCTATTAAAGAATTTAACCAACATGTGATTGCAGGGGCTCAAGCTGTCCTCGGCTATAGTTATTTCGCTAAGAAGAACAAAAAGAAATCAATATTATGGTTTCAAAAAGCTTGTAAAAATGGCGATTCTGATAGTTGCGAAGTGTTAGAAAAAATTAAGAAATAGTAAAATGAATGATCTATTTATTAGTTCTGTAATTCTTATAGCTTTACCTTTTATTGCATTATTTGGATTAAAAGTAATGAATATAGAAAGAACAATTGGAAAAATTATCGTACTTTTGTCATTAAGTGTTGGATATGCTTTTACCTTAGGTGATGTTCTTACATTTAATAATGAAAATATGCCTATCTTAAATTGCATTCAGTTAGCATATTACTCTGCAATAAGTTTCTTTGTTTTCGGCTTTGCCGGATTATTTTTTAGCACAAAAGCGGGAGTAAGTGAAAACGGTTTAAAATAAACATCATAGGCAAACATTGTTTGCCTTTATTTTTGCTTTACATTTTTAAAAAATCATTTTAACAAGAGAATGTGCTGTGAAAATAATTCTCGGCTTTTTAGCGGTTTATCGCCAAGATAAGGTTTAAGTGCAATACGAGTAAAACGTTTTGCCGCTTGACGAACCGCCTCATCGGAAAAATCGAGAGCTTCAAAGGCTAACAAATCTCTTCCGTAAAAAGTGAGATTATCTTTCACTAAAGAAGCGATGAAACCTTTTTCCTCACGATAACGATATGTCATTGTGCAATCCACTGGCTCGCCAGACCCTGCACAATGCAAAAAATCCACGCCATAACCGAGAATTTGTAAAAGTTGAAATTCAAAAAGACGCAAAGTTGGCTCAACGTTGGTTTCCGTTGCCAAGCCTGTTAAGCATTTTAAATAATGTTGAAACAGCGCAGGATTTGGCGTTTCAGACTCAATAACGCGAGTCAGTAACTCATTCACATAAAAACCGCTATAAAGTGCGGTTTGTTGTAAAGGAAGTGTTATTGCGGCGGGTTCTGCTTTAGTGAGGGTTTTCAATGAGCTTTTTCCCGTCCAACGCAGCAATAAAGGTGTGAAAGGTTGCAAGACCGACTTCCAAGATGAACGCTTTGCTCGTGCGCCCTTGGCGATCACGGTTAGGCGACCACTTTCTTCAGTAAACAAATCCACTAAAAGACTCGTTTCACTATAAGGACGACGATGAAGAATAAAGCCACGTTGGAGTTCGGTTTGCACAATTAATTTCCGGATAAACGCTCTACAGGTTGTAATACACATTGTTCCGCTAAAATTTCACCTAAATTAGTTTTTAGCACACTAAAATCATCGCGCTCTTGCCATGTCCAACGAATATTGCCGTAATTTTTACCGCGCTCAGAAATCATTAATGTCAATTTTTCTGACATAGAATTGAAAGTCACCGTAATGTGATGCAATGATTTTTTACGTTTTTTTTGAGTGGAATGAACAATACGAACTTGCTTGTCATCTTTACACAAATAAACCTTAGCCTCACCTTTTTGCAAAGCCTTATCTACTTTTTCCACCTGCATCTTTTGCGGCTCTGTCTTCTTTGGTAAACCACTTTGAGCACAACCTACTAGGCAAAGTGCGGTTAAAATTAGAAACGTTTTTTTAAACATAAAATCCTACTTGAAAAAGAAAAATGGGCGATTGCTCGCCCTAAAATTATTTTTTATATTCATAAGAACCGTCAGACTGACGAACAAATCGCGTACCGTTAGATAAACGCATTTCATTTACTCGCCCTTGGCTATTTACGGATACCACAACTTTATCACCTGGTTTAAAGCTACTTAAAACATTGCCTGCACCCGCTGCTTTACTCATTGCATTAACATCCGAAATATTAAGTTGATTGTCACGGAATACTTGCATAAGAGAAACGCCTTTAGGCACAGTTAATGTTTTCGACGATGCAGTTGGTGCAGCTGTTTTCGTTGCAGGTTTTGCATCAACAATTTGAACTTTAACTTCTTTTTTAACTTGAATCGGTTTTGCTTCAACAATTGGTGCTTTTCCCGCTGTTTTAGCGACGCTTTGTTCAGTTGCTTTTGCTGGTACATGTGTTTTTTCAGCAACTTTCATTTCTTTTTTCGCAATATCTTTATGCGCAACTTGTTGTTCTACTACTTTTTTCACCGGTTGAACTGGCGCTACAACAGTTGGTGCTTTTGTCTGTTCCACTTGAGCTTGAGTTTGTGGTTGCTCAGGTTGAGCTACTTGCATAGGATTAGCTGAAGCTGAATCCATTGTATTTGAGGTTTGAACTGGAGCTTGAGCCATATTTTGTGACGCAACCATGTTTTGTGGCGCAGCCATGTTTTCTGCAGGTTGATTTTGAGCGGTCGCACTATTAGCTGATTCATCTGCTTTTGGCGCATTTTCAGGTTGGTTAGCTTGCTCTGCAGCCATCTGATTTTGTGCAGGAGGATTATCTAAAATCGTGGTTTCAACTGGTTGATTTTGATCTAAAGATTGGAACTGCACTGGGATTTCATTGCTGTTAGATTGAGTGAAAGACTCAACGGTGTCAGAACTTGGTTTTAATGCAAAGAAAATAATTAATAAAATGACCAACGCCAAAATAGCCATAAATAAACGGCGATGTTTTGCCGGTAATACTTGCAACACTTTCCATTTTTCCGGTTGGCTTAAAGTGCGTTTTTCCGCTTGCTCAACAGTTTCTATAGCAATAGTTTCAGTTTTAATTTCTTCTTCAACAGCAGATATTGTCTCTTCTGCAGATACAGTCTGGATAACTGGCTCTTGCTCTGTTCTCAATGTTTCGCTAGAAATAAAAGGCGCACTTTCTTGAGCAGGAGTATGCCCAAAAGTGGGCTCTTTACGCTCATGAAAATTTGTTTCTACATGATCTTTTTTAGCAAATAAACCTTTTGCTTTATCAAAAATTGACTCACTTGGTTGCACCACTTTCTTTGGTGTAATTGGTTCAACTTGATTAAGACCTAAATCTAATTCATCTTGAGATGATTGTTCATTTTGATTTTTATTCATAGAATCCACTGGATTACTCCTGATACTTGTTGTTATTCATGTTAATTAGCCGCGGAAGTGCGGCGAAAAAATTACGCGATATTTTATCGGATCTTATTCCGCGTATAAAGTCTTATTTGGTTCGCCAGCAATTTCTCGTGCGAGTTTGGGAACAAGATAGCCAGATGTAAGAGATTGCAAGGTTTTATAAATTTGCATAGCCTCGATATCGCTAATCAAAAAATGGCTCGCCCCTTGCACTTTATCTAGCAAATGCAAGTAATAAGGCAAAATTCCTGAATTTGTGCGTCATCATTCACGCCTTTTAGCAAAACGGATTGATTCAAAAGCGTGACATTCACGGCTTTTAATTTTTGCATCGCATTAGCAAAAATTTGATCAATTTCATTTGGGTGATTAATGTGTGTCACCATAACTGTTTGCAAACGAGTTTCGGCTAATAAAGTGCAGAATTCATCAGTAATCCGTTGCGGAATCACAACAGGCAAACGGGTGTGAATACGCAAACGTTGTAAGTGCGGTATATTTTCCAAATGTTTTATTAACCACGCTAACTCATGATCTTTCGCCATTAAAGGATCGCCACCTGAAAAAATCACTTCTTCAATTTCAGGATGATCAGCAATGTAATCTAATGCCAGCTGCCAGCTTTTTTTATTTCCTGGGTTTTCATCGTAAGGGAAATGTCGGCGGAAGCAATAACGACAATTCACCGCACAACCGCCCTTCGCCATAAAGAGCAAGCGGTTTTGATATTTATGAAGAATGTTCGGCACGGCATTGGCATTTTTTTCTTCTAATGGATCCGTACTAAATCCTTCGGCTTGTACAAACTCTAGATCAGAACACATCACTTGCAAGAAAAGGGGATCTTGCGGATTACCTTTTTCTATTTTATCAATGAAAGGTTGTGGTACGCGAAGCGAAAAAAGTTTCCGCGCAGCAATGGATTGCTCAAAATCATCTTCTGGTAAATTTAAGGCTTTTAGCAATAATTTAGGATCTGAAATCGCATTTTTTAGAATTGTGAGCCAATTTTGTTCTTCTCTAATGACGGGTTCTTGGGTTAAAATACGCACTTTTCAAACCATCTCTAATTTTTAGGATATTAAAAATATGGCTACATATACTACCAGTGATTTCAAACCAGGTCTAAAATTTATGCAAGACGGTGAACCTTGCGTAATCGTTGAAAATGAATTCGTAAAACCAGGTAAAGGTCAAGCTTTCACCCGTACTCGTATTCGTAAATTAATTTCAGGCAAAGTATTAGACGTAAACTTCAAATCTGGTACTTCGGTTGAAGCTGCTGATGTTATGGATCTTAACTTAACTTATTCATACAAAGATGATGCATTCTGGTACTTCATGCACCCAGAAACATTTGAACAATACTCTGCAGATGCAAAAGCTGTAGGTGATGCAGAAAAATGGTTATTAGACCAAGCAGATTGTATCGTGACTTTATGGAATGGTGCACCAATTACTGTTACTCCACCAAACTTTGTTGAATTAGAAATCGTCGATACAGACCCAGGTCTTAAAGGCGATACAGCTGGTACTGGCGGTAAACCAGCGACATTAAGCACCGGCGCAGTAGTAAAAGTACCTCTTTTCGTTCAAATCGGTGAAGTAATCAAAGTCGATACTCGTTCTGGCGAATACGTATCTCGCGTAAAATAATCATTTAGATAAAAAAGTGCGGTTAATTTCCACGGTATTATTTAGAAATAGTGTAAATATCTAAAATGGATAAAGCCGCATTCAATTTCAATGCCTTTCCGAAGAATAAAATCGGAAAGGCATTTTTTATAAATTTAGTTTTTCTAAAAAATTAGAAACCAAAGCCAATAAAATTCAGCCTTGTTTTATTTTTCATTGCAGTATAGAATTTTTCCTACTTTTAGTCGGGGTGCCACAAGATGGCTGAGATGATACCCGTGAACCTGAAACAGTTAGCACTGACGTAGGAAACTAATATGCCAAAATACTTTCTCATTCTTCATACCTATTTTCATTCCTTTTCTGTCGTTACCTTTAGTCATTAATCCTTAGGTTAATGCTATGGTGCATATTCAGGATCTTAGTCTTGCTTTTGGTAAGCAGGTACTATTTAAACACCTTGATTTAACGCTTTTGCCTAATGAATGGGTGAGCTTACTTGGCTGCTCTGGTGTAGGTAAATCAACGCTTTTAAGATTAATTGCAGGGCTTGATACACAAGGGAAAATTCAAGGCAATATCATCTTTCATCCTAATATTCGAGTGGCATGGATACCACAAAAAGATACCCTTTATCCTTGGCTTTCAATTGTTGATAACGTCCAATTAGAAAACGTACTATTTGGAAATAAATCTGCAAAAACAACTCTTCAAGCAAAAGCACTACTTGAACAAGTGGGTATGTCAGAGCATCTGCATAAAAACTGTGCTCAATTATCTGGAGGGCAAAAACAAAGAGTGGCGCTCGCTCGAGTATTAATGCAAAACGCTGACTTAGTTTTACTTGATGAACCTTTCTCTGCCCTTGACGCGATTAGTCGTTACCAATTACAAAACTTGGCCTATGAACTATTAAAAAATAAATCAGTGTTATTAGTTACTCATGATCCTCAAGAAGCATTGCGCTTAAGCCAGCGTATTTTTGTATTACGCTCACTACAGCCTAATCAAGCAGCATTATCCGATGTTATAAAACCTGAAGGTAAAGCACCAAGAGAACTTAACCAAGAAAATTTGTGGATGCTTCAACAGCAATTATTGAACGAGTTATTAGAGGGAAAAAGATGAAACTTAACCTTCTTAAACCGCTCTTTATTGGAATTATATTGCTGTGTCTTTGGCAACTTATTGACGTATTCGGTGATTTTCCCCATTACATATTTCCTTCTCCACAAGCTGTATGGCTGCAATTAACTTCTCATTCAGAACTGCTTTGGCAACATACACAAATCACCTTAATTGAAATTGGCTTAGGGCTGCTACTGGGTTTTATTTTTGGATTGTCATCAGCCCTATTACTCTCTTTTTCGCCTAAAACATCGTCCTTACTGTTACCAGTTTTAGTGATTTCTCAAGCAATTCCTGTTTTTGCTATCGCTCCGATACTCGTACTTTGGCTAGGTTATGGAATGCCATCAAAAATTGTTATGGCTATTCTCATTATCTATTTCCCCGTAACTGCAGCTTGTTACGATGGCTTACGCAACACGCCTAAAGCTTGGCTCGATCTCGCTAAAACGTTCAAACCTTCCCCTTTGCGTTTATTACTCAAAGTACGCTTGCCTGCCGCATTACCTGCATTTGCATCAGGCTTTCGAATTGCTGTTTCAGTCGCACCAATTGGTGCTGTAATTGGAGAATGGGTAGGGTCATCAGAAGGGCTTGGCTATTTAATGATCCACGCCAATGCTCGTATGCAGGTGGATTTAATGTTCGCTGCGTTGCTGATCTTAGTGGCGATTTCGCTTTGCTTATATTTCAGCATTGATTGGCTACTACGCCGTTTTATTTGGCACGTTTAACACTTCATGACACAAGGAGACAAAAATGAAGAAAATCATCCGTTATTTCAGTCTTGTAATTGGACTCAGCGCCAGTTTTACCAGTTTGGCAATAGAGAAAATTAGCTTAATGCTTGATTGGTATGTAAACCCTGATCACGCAGCGATCATCGTGGCTCAGCAAAAAGGCTTTTTTGAAAAAAATAACTTAGAGGTCGAGATTATCGAACCCGCTGATCCATCATTACCGCCTAAATTGGTTGCCGCAGGAAAAGTGGACTTAGCTATTAATTATCAACCTCAACTTTATCAACAAGTCGCAGAAGGATTGCCTTTAGTGCGTGTAGGTTCACTGATTTCCAGTCCATTAAATAGCGTAGTAGTACTCAAAAATAGCAAGATCAAAACGCTTGCCGATCTGAAAGGGAAAAAAGTAGGCTATTCCGTCAGTGGCTTTGAGGATGTATTACTCGATACCATGCTCCACGCCATCGGACTCAGCAACCAAGACGTAAAATTGGTGAATGTTAATTGGTCGCTTTCTCCTTCTCTTTTAACAGGGCAAGTCGATGCGGTCATCGGGGCATTTCGTAATTTCGAACTCAATCAAATCCACTTAGAAAAACAAGAAGGCGTGGCATTTTTCCCAGAACAATATGGTGTGCCGGTTTATGATGAATTGATTTTAGTCGCAAACAAAAACAATCTTGCCTCTAAAAAAATTTCCGCTTTTTTGACCGCACTTGAACAAGCCACAGCCTATCTACAAAGCCATCCAGGTGAAGCATGGCAAGCATTTGTGAACCATAAGCCAAAAGAACTCAATACAGAATTAAATCAATTAGCGTGGAAAGACACCTTGCCTTTATTAGCAACGAAACCTCGTCAATTGGATTCCAAACGTTATCAACAAATGGCGGAATTTATGCATCAAAAAGGCTTGATTCCAAAAGCACTTGAATTGAAAGACTATGCTGTCGAATTACAGTAAGGGAAAATGATGATCAACCAACTCATTCAGCAAGCGCAACCTTATTGGAAGCAATATGTTGAGCATGAATTTGTGCAACAACTTGCAAAAGGCACCTTGCCAAAAGCTTGTTTTCAACACTATTTAAAACAAGATTACATCTATCTTTTCCATTACAGTCGTGCTTTTGCTTTGGGTGTGTTCAAGGCAAGAAATTTTGCCGAAATGGACATGCCGCGTAAAACACTCGACATTCTTTGCCAAGAAATCCAATTACATTTGGATTACTGCCAACAATGGGAAATAAGTGAACTGGAAATATTCCAAACACCAGAAAGTGCGGCATGTATTTCCTATACTCGTTACCTGCTTGATTGTGGAATGATGGGCGGCTTACCAGAGCTATATGCAGCTGTGACGCCTTGTGCTTTAGGTTACGCACAAGTCGCCTGCTACATCACAGAAAATTATCCAAAACTACCAAGCAATCCTTATCAAGCATGGATTGACGCATACTCGGCACCAGAATATCAACAAGCCGCACAAGAAACTGTTGATTTTCTTACCGTACTTTGTGAACCACTTAATGATTCTCAAATAGCTAATATCCAACAGATTTTTACCACAGCCACTCGAATGGAAATCGGATTTTGGCAAATGGGATTAGATTTAGCATAAAAATGGAGGGGTAAAATGAAAGCAGTTTATTTATCAAAAATTCGTGAACAAAATCCGTTGATTCATAATATTACCAATATTGTTGCGGCAAATTTTAGTGCCAATGGTCTACTTGCTTTGGGTGCATCACCGTTAATGTCAGCTAATATTGAAGAAATGATTGAATTGCCAAAAATCAGCCAAGCATTAGTCATCAATATCGGTACAATTACTGGACAAGAACGAGATGCTATGTTACTAGCCGGTAAAACAGCGAATTCAATAGGCATTCCTGTTGTACTTGATCCTGTTGGAGTGGGCGCTACTAGCTACCGACGCGAAACCATCCGCCAATTATTAGCGGAAGTGAAATTTGCCTTAATTCGAGGTAACGCTGGCGAACTTGCTACAATTGCAGGTGAAGACTGGCAAGCAAAAGGCGTGGATGCAGGGCAAGGCAAAACAAATCTACAAGAAGTCGCTCAACGTGTTGCACTACGCTATGACTGTACGGTGTTAATTAGTGGTGAGGTCGATATTATCAGCGATGGACAACAAACTGCCACAGTCCATAATGGTACGCCGCTATTTCCCAAAGTCACCGCATCAGGTTGTTTATTAAGTGCAGTCTGTGCAGCATTTTTAGCCGTTGATGAAGGTAAACATTTTTCAGCAACACTCGAAGCTTGTGCAGCTTACACCATTGCAGGAGAGATTGCGGCTAAAAACTTAACCACACAAGTTGGACAGTTCCAAATTCGCTTGCTTGATGAATTGGCGGCCTTAACACCTGATTTAATAGAACAAAATACGGAGGTGAAATATGTCTAACATTCCGCAAACATTGACTATTGCAGGTTCAGACAGCGGCGGTGGAGCTGGAATTCAAGCAGATCTCAAAACCTTTCAAATGCAAGGTGTTTTTGGCACTTCAGTGATTACTGCAGTCACTGCTCAAAACACACTTGGCGTATTTGATATTCACCCAATTCCGCTGAACACGATTCAAGCACAACTGGAAGCAGTCAAAAATGACTTTCAGATTGTAAGTGCCAAAATTGGTATGCTTGGCACAGCAGATATTATTGAATGTGTTGCTGATTTTTTAAGTCATCGCCCATTTGGCACATTAGTGGTTGATCCTGTGATGATTGCGAAAGGTGGTGCGCCTTTATTGCAACAACAAGCAGTTTCCGCATTAATCAAACATTTATTACCACTAGCCGACGTGATTACACCTAATATTCCTGAAGCAGAAGCTTTAACAGGTATCAAAATTTCTGATACAGCTAGCATTCAACAAGCTGCGTTAGACTTGCAAAAACAAGGCGCAAAGAATGTGATTATTAAAGGCGGACATTCGCTCAATTCACAAAGCCAGCAATGCCAAGATTGGATCCTTTTACAAAATGGTGAGCATTTTGTTTTAGAAAGCATGCGTTTCGATACACCACATACTCACGGCACAGGATGTACTTTTTCAGCTTGCTTAACAGCAGAATTAGCCAAAGGCGCGCCATTAAAAAGTGCGGTGAAAACAGCTAAAGATTTTATCACTGCAGCCATCGCTCACCCATTGAATATTGGTCATGGGCATGGACCAACAAATCATTGGGCTTACAGTCGCCTTTAAGGATTGAAAGATGAAAAATATTCAAGAAATTTTACCGCTCTATTTTGTAGCAGGCACACAAGATTGCCGACATTTAGGTGATAATCCAGCAGATAACTTGCTTTCTGTTCTTAAACAAGCTTTAGAAGGTGGCATTACCTGTTTTCAATTCCGAGATAAAGGCAAATTCTCACTCGAAAATTCACCAGATGAACAACGATCCTTAGCAATTAGCTGTCGAGATTTATGCCACCAATATGATGTGCCATTTATTGTTGATGACAACGTTGATTTAGCATTGGAAATTGAAGCGGATGGAATTCATGTTGGACAAAGCGATACGCCTGTAAAAACGATTCGAGCAAAAACCAATAAACCACTGATTATTGGTTGGTCCATTAACCGCTTAGATGAAGCAAAAATCGGTGAGGAAATAGCTGAAATCGATTATTTTGGTGTTGGCCCAATTTTCTCGACCCAGTCAAAAGAAAATCCTTCCCCGACTCTAGGAATGGCGTTTATTCAAACCTTGAGAAACAAAGGTATAACCAAACCGCTTGTAGCGATTGGAGGGATAAAACTAGAACATGTGAAAACCTTACGGGAATATGGCGCTGATGGTATTGCTGTAATCACAGCCATCACTCAAGCAAATGATATAAAAGCAGTGACTCAAGCTTTAAAGGAAGAAAGTAATATAGTTAACTCATAATCAAAATAAAAGACAAGCAATTGTTATAGGGCAAAATTTGAAGCTCATAATTTTATTTAATATAGGGTAATTCAAGCGGTTAAATCTTTATATCAGAACCAGATAAACTGAATTTCTAATTAGGATTTGACCGCACTTTCCTTTACAAGCCAAATATTTTCTCTACAATACCCCACCTAACGATTTGCCTAGCGCAAATCCCTGACCTGAAATCAGACAAAAGAGAATATTATGACAACCCAATTCAAACCAGAATTACTTTCCCCTGCTGGCTCCCTCAAAAATATGCGCTATGCTTTTGCCTATGGGGCAGATGCTGTTTATGCAGGCCAACCACGTTATAGCTTACGTGTACGCAACAATGAATTTAATCACGCCAATTTAAAAATCGGGATCGATGAGGCCCATGCGCTTGGCAAAAAATTCTATGTGGTCGTGAACATTGCACCCCATAACTCTAAACTCAAAACCTTTATCAAAGATTTACAGCCTGTGATCGACATGGGCCCTGATGCCTTAATTATGTCTGACCCAGGCTTAATCATGTTGGTGCGTGAAAACTTCCCAGATATTGATATTCACCTTTCAGTACAAGCGAATGCGGTAAACTGGGCAACGGTAAAATTCTGGAAACAAATGGGATTAACTCGTGTTATTTTATCTCGCGAACTTTCAATAGATGAAATTGCTGAAATTCGCCAACACGTGCCAGATATCGAACTCGAAATTTTCATACACGGTGCATTATGTATGGCGTATTCTGGCCGCTGCTTACTTTCTGGCTATATCAACAAACGCGACCCAAACCAAGGCACTTGCACGAATGCTTGTCGTTGGGAATATAAGATGGAAGAAGGCACCACGGATGAAGTAGGCAACATCGTGCCTAAAATCGCTCCCGCTCAACAAATTGAAGTAAAAAATGTAGCGCCGACTTTGGGCAAAGGTGCGGTAACAGATAAAGTCTTCCTTTATACCGAATCACAAAAGCCAGATGAACAAATGACCGCTTTTGAAGATGAGCACGGCACTTACTTTATGAACTCAAAAGATCTGCGTGCCGTACAACACGTAGAAAAATTGACCGCACTTGGGGTGCATTCTTTAAAAATCGAAGGCCGTACTAAATCCTTCTATTACTGCGCAAGAACCGCTCAAGTTTACCGCAAAGCCATTGATGATGCAGCTGCTGGCAAACCATTTGATGAAAGCTTAATGGATACGTTGGAGTCCCTTGCACATCGTGGTTATACCGAAGGTTTCTTACGTCGTCATACGCACGATGAATACCAAAACTACGAATACGGTTATTCTATTTCTGATCGTCAACAGTTTGTCGGTGAATTTACTGGTAAACGTAATGAACAAGGTATGGCTGAAGTGGCGGTGAAGAACAAATTCCTACTTGGTGATGATGTAGAAATGATGACCCCTCAGGGTAATATCAATTTCAAAATTGAAAAAATGATAAATCGTAAAAATGAAGCGGTTGATGCAGCACTAGGTGATGGGCATTTTGTGTTCTTAGACGTACCACAAGATATCAACTTAGACTATGCATTATTAATGCGTAATTTAGTCAATAGCAATACAAGAAATCCACATAATTAAATGACAAAAAATTATTTGTTAAAAAAATGTTGCATTTTTGTATTTTATTATTATAATACGCCACATACCTGATTTGTTAATTCAACAACTCATAGTATGACTCCAAATATTTTTGCCCTTTCAGCTTTTGAAAGGGCTTTTTTTATTCGTAATATTCTTCAACCTCAAACCAACTTTCTAGAATCAAACAAGCAGAGATCCCATCTACTTTACCTTTTTTTAAGGCACGAAAACCGCCTCTATCAAAAATTTCACTGCGTGCCTCTGTTGTTGTTAGACGTTCATCTTGCAACTGAACATTAACGCCAAAACGCCCTTGTAAACGATTTGCAAATTTACGAGCACGCAAAGTCAGATCTTGTTCTGTTCCGTCCATATTTAAAGGCAAACCAACAACGACAACATCTGGTTTCCATTCTTTCAAGCATTTTTCAATCGCATCCCAGTTTGGAATACCATCTTGCGCCTTAAACGCAGGTAAGGCTTGTGCAGTGCCGGTAATACTTTGTCCTACAGCACAGCCAATACTTTTGGTACCAAAATCAAAAGCAAGTGCAATAATCCCCATTAGCTATGCCCCACTTGTGCAAACACAAAATTATGTGGGTGAATACCAAGTAATTGATTCGCCGCAACATAGCGCTCATCATAAGGCATATCAAATAAAATCTGATCGTTCGCAGTCGCGACTAACCAAGCATTATCAGTGATTTCTTTTTCTAATTGCCCCGCTTCCCAGCTAGAGCATCCTAGAGCGATAAGATATTTTTCTGGTGCAAGTTCAGAACCTAGCGTCTCTATCACATCAGCAGAGGTTGTCATTGAAAGTTCATCCGTGATTTTATAAGTATGCTGGAATTCATTAGGTGTATTCTTATGTAGAATAAAACCTCTTTCACTATGCATAGGGCCACCGGCCACCACCATTTCATTGCTAAAAGTGCGGTCATTTTTCATCATAAAATTGAGTTTAGAATAAAGTTCCGCAATGCTTAAATCTGTGGGCTGATTAATCACCAATCCCATCGAGCCTTGCTCATTATGCTCGCACATAAACACCACAGTACGATTAAAATAATCGTCTAAGTGTGGCATCGCGATCAAAAATTTCCCTTGTAACTCCATCATTCACCTAAATCTCCAAAACAAATTTGTAGTGCACTAATCGCCGCAAGCGATGCAGTTTCAGTACGCAAAATACGCTTTCCTAATAAAATTTCAGTAAATCCTTGCTGTTCAGTTTGTGCAATTTCTTGTGCAGATAATCCACCTTCTGAGCCAATTAATAAGCGAACGCCTTCAACGGGAATATTCGGTAACGTTTTAATCGAATATTGCGCGCGTGGATGCAAATTCAATTTTAGCGCTCCGTCATTTTCTGCACACCAATCTTGCAATTTCATCAGTGGACGAATCTCTGGCACAATATTACGACCGCACTGTTCACAAGCAGCAATCGCAATTTTTTGCCATTGTTGGATTTTTTTATCCATGCGTTCGCCATCAAGCTTTACGCCACAGCGTTCTGACCATAATGGCGTAATCACATTCACCCCCAATTCCACCGATTTTTGAATGGTAAATTCCATTCGTTCTCCACGAGAAATCACTTGTCCCAAATGAATTTTTAAGTTGGATTCTTTGTCCGCAAGCTCACGCCCCAAAATATCTACCTTTACCGCTTTTTTATTCGACTCAATAATTTTGGCTGGATAAATATGATTAGAGCCATCAAAGAGCTCGATTTGTTCGCCTTCTGTCATTCTTAACACGCGCCCTACATGGTTTGCCGCGTCTTCGGAAAGCTGACATTGAGTTTGATTTTCAAGGGATTCAGGATGATAAATTCTTGGTATGCGCATAATGTTTATCTATATTAATGAAAAAGTGCGGTTAAAAATGATCTAACCGCAAAAAGTTAGACTGTTATTTAAAGGATTGTTTTCTATATTGTATCGGACTCAATCCTTTTGATTTTAGTTGAATCCGTCGGTGATTATAGTAATCTAAATAATCCCTGACAGCATCAACTATCCCTTTTCTCGACATACTTTGAATGATACCATGTTCAGCCAAGATTCGACTATAAGTTACCATTTGATGGTGCCAGCCTAGCTCTGAATATAAAATGGCTACACAGGATTTGTTTAATGAGAATATTTCTCTTTAATAACAACTTTAAGAGCTTTGCCTTTATCTCGCTTCATTTGAAGTTGGAAAAAGAACGTACTACGCGCTAATCGCGCGAAACTTAATAGTCATGTTAAGGGATAACTCGTTCTTAACCTTTGGATAATTTCCGATGGTCGGCTTCGTCCTGAAGTCTGAGCCTTCTCAACTTCTTTAGGTAGGCTATCCCACTTCAAGCTGTAAAATTCTCAGGTGTAAACGGTCTTCTTTCATTTTAGGGGGAGAAGGCATTCTGGTATATTTAGGTTTCATTGGCGGCCGTCCTGATGGTTTACAAGGAATCAGCTCATTTATACCATTTTTTCAACGCGTTTCAACCAGGTTCCAACTAATGAGTCTGAGGGGATATTAAAAACGAGCTGCTTCTCTGATACTCATCTTTCGATTCAGAATAGGTTGGAGAACCTGTAATTTAAATTCGATTGTGTAGTGTTTTACCCATAATAAAATCTGCATCTCAATTGTTGGTTGTTGAGCCCAACTTTTGGGGTGCAGATCAGTCTAACCGCACTTTTCTTTGGCTGGATTTAATTAAGCTGCTCTATTACCTAAGGTACCATCATCAATCGCTTCTTTCGGGGTACCTACCACTTCAGCAATTTTGTCCCCGTTCTTAAAAAATACAAATCCACCATTTTCCATTTTTGTCCAATTTTCATCTTTAGTTAACGGAAAGGTTGTTATGATATTCACTTTATCACCTTCCTTTGCATAATCACTAAAATCAATGACACCATCATCATCAATTCTGTGCGCTTTACCAAAAGGCGCTTGTCGCATGACATAATGTAAATTTGTTGAACAATGGGCGATCATCCATTCGCCATTAGAGAGAATAAAATTGAATGTGCCGTGTTGAGCAAGCTCTTTTGTTACTTTTTGAATAGCCTCAAAAATTTCCATTTCACTCGGTTTTTTACGAAAAGTATTTTTGAGATATTCCGCCATATAACAAAAGGCAGCTTCAGAATCTGTAGAACCTATTGGCTGCAAAAAATGTTCTGTCATATCTGGTAGGTTTTTCAAATTACCATTATGCGCAAAAACCCAGTTCTGCCCCCAAATTTCACGAATAAATGGATGAGTATTTTCAATATTAACTTCGCCCTGAGTCGCCTTACGAATATGTGCAATAACATTCAAAGATTTGATTTTATATTGCTTCACACAATCAGCGATGGGGGAAAGGCTAGCAGCTTGATTGTCGCGAAAAATACGCACTCCACGCCCTTCAAAAAAAGCAATTCCAAAGCCATCTGAATGACAATCAGTTAAACCAGCACGACGACGAAAACCTTCAAAAGAAAAGACAATATCCGTCGGCGTATTACAATTCATTCCGAGTAATTGACACATAATTTAAATAAGATATAACCTCACAATATGTGAGTGATTTAACACCATTACGAAAGGAATATCAAGAGAGATTCTATGGATTTGTTGCTCATTTATTAAAATGCAACTTTACCATAAGCCGGCGAATAAAAAGTTAGTAACAGACCTCACCGAATTTAAATGTGCTGAGGGTTAGCCATATTTAGCTCCAATGAAGGATTTATTTAATCTAAATTTATCAATAAGCCCGAATTTTGAGCAAATCATCCTAATGATGGCGCAAGTGGTAACAAGGCTTATTTTACATTCTAGACAGGATGGAAATATCAAATGAGAGGGTATCAAGCAATCCTCTTAAAACATGGTATTCGACAAAGTATGTCGAGAAAAGGAAATTGTTTAGATAATGCAGCAATGGAAAGTTTCTTTGGGCAGTTAAAAACGGAGTGCTACGAGTAGAAACAGTTTGATATTTTCGAACAACTCGAAAAAACAATTCATGAGTTACATTCATTACTACAATCATAATCAGTATACACTAAAAAGACTAAGCCCTGTGGATTACAGAACTCAGTCCTTTATTTAACAGTCTAATTTTTTGGAAACGTTCAAAACAAGGTTTTATACACCCCAATTAAAAGACATTAACTTAACAACGCCTGCGCGGCTGCGATCACAACAGAAACAGCTTTTTCTTCCGTTTGTTTCATTGTTGCTTCATTTGGAATTTCTTGTTGAGTGCGGTTTACAATCACACCCGCAACCATCCCAGCACGCAAACCTAATGCGCTACACATGGTAAACAATGTTGATGATTCCATTTCATAGTTCATCACATTCAAATCTTGCCATTGTTTAAGTAGCCCTTGGTAATCACGATACACTTTTCCGCTATAGGTATCATAACGTTCTTGACCTGGATAGAATGTATCAGATGATGCGGTTACACCTACATAAGGCTCGATACCTTTTGCTTTCGCTGCATTATAAAGTGCGGTTGTACATTCAAAGTTTGCCACAGCGGGATATTCTAATGGTGCGAAATGACGGCTTGCACCATCTAAGCGAATAGAAGCAGTTGTGATAAGAACATCGCCTACGTTAATATGTGGTTGAATAGCACCCGTTGTACCAATACGTAAGAAAGTGCGAACGCCAAGTTGAGCAAGCTCTTCCACACAAATTGATGTTGATGGCCCACCAATACCCGTAGAACATACTACAACAGGTTGTCCATTGAGGTAGCCTAACCATGAAGTAAATTCACGCGTGCTAGCAAGAAACTCTGGATTATCAAGTTGTTTAGCAATACGCTCACTACGCGCAGGATCGCCAGGAACAATAGCGAGTGTTGCACCTTTCAATTGGGATTTTGTGAGGTTTAGGTGGAATACGTCTGACATAATAAATCTCCTTATTGCCATTTAACGTGATGATTTCACCCTGAGGCGAAATCAGATTTTTGAATAAATAAAAGCACTCGAGTATTTTTCGAAAAATAACTTTATCTCTTAAGCGCGCCCATTATGCCTCTCATAATTTGCTTGGTAATTTGATTTCGAATATTTCGCCCTACAGACTGCGCAACACTATTTACTATTTGCTCAGTTGGCGATAATTTTTCACCGCGCTTTTGCGTACCAAAAATCATTCGGCTCAAACTACCTAAGAAGCCGTTTTCTTCTTCCGTTTGGGCTTGCTCTGCTTGTTTTTGTTGTACCGCAGCTAAATCCGCTTGAGCAGTTAATACTTCAAAGGCAGATTCATTATCTACATATTCTTTATAATACGCATAAAGATCATCATCTTTCACCCAAGCATTACGTTCATCTGTCGTTAATGGTGAAAGCTGACTTTTTGGCGGGTAGATATAGGCAATTTCAACCGGCGTTGGCATGCCTTTTTCATCTAAAAATGATACCAATGCTTGCCCCACTCCAAGGGTTGAAATAGTCTCAACGACATTCACTGAAGGGTTTGCTCGGAAAGTTTCTGCAGCCGATTTTACAGCTTTTTGATCGCGTGGAGTAAATGCACGAAGAGCGTGTTGAACACGATTACCTAACTGGCCTAATACGGTATCTGGCAAATCAAGTGGATTCTGCGTGACAAAATAGATTCCCACACCTTTAGAACGAATCAAACGCACAACCTGTTCTACTTTTTCCACTAGTACGCTCGGCGCACCATCAAACAATAAGTGTGCTTCATCAAAAAACATCACAAATTTAGGTTTCTCAGGATCACCCACTTCTGGCAGTTGTTCAAAGAGTTCTGCCATCAACCATAATAGAAATGCGCTATACATTCTTGGGGAATTAATCAATTTTTCAGAATTGAGTACATTAATTACCCCTCGCCCATCGCGAGTTTGCATCCAGTCATCTAGATTCAATGCTGGCTCACCAAATAAATTTGTAGCGCCTTCATTTTCAAGTGTCAGTAACGCTCGTTGGATTGCGCCAACACTTGCGGTCGAAACATTACCATACTCAACTTGGAAGGTTTTCGCATTCTCTGCAACATATTTCAGCATTGCACGAAGATCTTTTAAATCAATGAGCAATAGACCTTTATCATCTGCCACACGAAATACGAGGTTTAATAATCCTTCTTGCGTAGCATTTAGATTCAATAAACGAGAAAGCAACAAAGGGCCCATTTCAGAAATAGTTGTTCGGAGAGGAATGCCCGTTTGGCCAAAAACATCCCAAAAAGAAACAGGATAGCCATTGAGATAACTTTCATTGCCTAACTCGAACTGCTCAATTCGTTCCGCAATTTTGCCCTGAAATTGACCGCTCTTTACTAAGCCAGAAAGATCGCCTTTCACGTCCACTAAAAATACCGGAACCCCATCATCACTGAAGGCTTCTGCCATTTTACGTAATGTGACAGTTTTACCCGTACCTGTTGCGCCAGCAATAAGGCCATGGCGGTTAGCCATTTTGGCCGTAATACCTAGGATTTTACCTTGTTCTGTGCGAGAGAGATCGTATTGCATAAATGAATATCCTTTTATTTTTTGTTGTAACGAATAATAAGTAAAAAAAGAAGTGCGGTCAAAAAGTTAAACGTTTTCGGTTATAATTCCATGAAATTTTTTTCTAGAACAATAAAAAAGCAAAATGGATGCAAAAATTTTAGTCATAAAAGTGGGACAAGTTCAAACCCTAACCTTTTCAGATGGAAGCGTATACGAAAGCGCAATTCGTAAGAAAACAGTACCATCGGTAAAAATTCATTCTCTTGGTGCAGAAGGAAACGATGTCGGTTTGAAAAAACATCATGGTGGTGTAGATAAATCTCTCTTTTTTATGTCGGCAGATTCTTTTAATAAATTAAATGTTTTATTAAATAAAGATTTTTCTTACATGGAAACTGCCACTTACGGAGAAAATTTTGTCGTGTCAGGCTTGAATGAAGACAATGTCTGCATTGGCGATCGCTATCAAATCGGCTCAACCATTTTAGAAGTATCTCAGCCACGTAAACCTTGTGAGCGTTTATCCAAAAATACGGAAAACGAAGAGACTCGCGATATTGTTTATCAAACCGGGCTCAGTGGCTGGTATGTTCGCGTCATTGAAACGGGAGAAATTAGACAAGGTGATGAATTGAAATTACTCGCACGCCCTTATCCGCAAGTAACAATTCGTCATTTAAATCGCTTGTTATCTGCACCCGAAAATGAAGCAGAACTAGAGGCGGCATTAGATATTGAAGTATTAGCTGAAGCCTTTAAACGCTCAATTCGATCGCAAGTATCGAAATTCAAACAACAGGGATAAATATGTCAGAAATTTCAACCGCACTTTCGGTAGATTGTCCATGTCAATCTGGTCATCATTACGCAGATTGTTGTGGCAAATTTCATTTGAGACAAGCGTTTCCCGAAACGGCAGAACAACTCATGCGTTCACGTTATACGGCTTATGTTTTAAAAAATATACCTTATATTGTTGCAACAACTGTGCCAAACCAACAAAGTTTATTAGAGACTCATCTATTGCAAGAATGGGCTGACAACACTACATGGCTAGGATTAGAAATCCTAAAAACAGAAAACCTCACAAAAACTCAAAGTGCGGTGGAATTTAAAGCTATTTTTCAAGGCGAAGAGGGAGAACTAGCCCATCAAGAACGGTCAATTTTTGTAAAAATTGAAAACCGTTGGTATTTTGTGGATCCGACTGTATCCTTGCCTACAATGAAACAACCTTGTGTATGTGGTTCTGGTAAAAAATTTAAACATTGCTGTGGGGGATTTTTATGATTTCATTGAAACAATTTAGCCTGCTCTTTTGTAAACGTTTTTCAGAAAATAAACTCAACCAAGCTGCTGGCGCACTAACTTACAGCACGATGCTTGCTATCGTACCAATGGTGATGGTAATTTTTTCTATATTCTCTGCATTTCCTGTATTCAATGAAGTCACTGGAGAATTGAAAGAAATGATTTTCACCAATTTTGCGCCATCCGCGAGTGATATGGTGGGCGAATATATCGATCAATTCGTATTAAACTCAAAGAAAATGAGTGCTGTGGGAATTGTGAGTTTAATTGCCGTTGCCTTGATACTAATTAATAACATCGACCGAACCCTCAACAGCATTTGGCATGATACAAGTGTTCGCCCTATTTTTACCTCTTTCGCAATTTACTGGATGATTCTGACTTTTGGACCTCTCGTTATAGGTACAAGTATAGGGATTAGCTCTTATATAAAAGTCATGTTTGAACAATCGGAAACGCTTTCACTCGGTGTAAAATTGCTCAGTTTACTCCCGTTCTTTTTCACATGGTTTATTTTCACATTGATTTATACCATCGTGCCAAATAAGAAAGTGGATATAAGATATTCTGCTTGTGGTGCGCTTATTGCCGCAATTTTCTTTACACTCGGTAAACAAGCCTTTACTTGGTACATCACCACATTCCCTTCTTATCAACTAATCTATGGCGCAATGGCAACATTACCGATTATGCTATTGTGGATTCAGATTAGCTGGCTAGTTGTGTTAGTCGGAGCACAATTATCTGAAGTATTAGGTGAGTTAAAAGAATAAAAATAGAAAGACCGATTTATCAACATCGGTCTTTTTTATGCAGCTATTTTGCAATTTTTAAGGTTTGATAGAGGTAATGACGATAGTCATTCACAAATGCAGGATTAGAAGAATCTTCCAATTTTCCGTTACTTAGTTTACACATTGCCATATTCGCTTTCATAAATTCATCTTCTGCTGATAATCCAGCTACATTCATCAAGACACCTCCGGCAAAAGCGAGATCTAAAAAATGTTGTTCTTGCTTAAATTGACTCGCACTATTACTTCTTACAACAAATTGAGTCACATAATCGGGCTGGGCATAATCCCCTTTCTTCGGAGGGGTAACATTATCAAATGCTACTTGGTGATCACCGAAATACCCTAGAACAAAAGGCTTTTTACGTTCATGTAAATAGTTATTCATTCCTTCAATCGCATCATTCAAGGCAACAATACGTTGAGTATAGTCATTCAATGCTGAAATACTTTTAGCCCCTAAATTAGGCATTTGAAGATTAAATGTATTTTCCATGCCCAATTCATATGGACCATGTTCTCGCATAGTCAACACATAAATAAACATTGGCTGATCTACATTTTCTAACGCAGGATGCTGCTTTTCCAAAATCATTCGGGTGTACTTCATCATTTCTTCACTACTAATATCCCAAAGATTTTTACTAATAGGGGCAGGATAACCAAGATCTTGCGGTTGTAACATCAAATCAAAACCGAAATGATCATAAGCGGATTTCGCATTGTAATTACCTTTTGTAAAAGGCGACAAGGCAACACAAAAATATCCTTGAGCTTTTAGATTTTTCACTAAACCCGATTGTAAGTGCGGTACAACAGAATAAAAAACACCACTTGCTAACGCGCCAAAATCGGTTGAAGGTACGCCGGCTAAAAAAGCAAATTCTGATTTCCAGGTTGCGCCAGCAAAAGTATGCACACGCAACGGCGAAGCAAATACTGTATTATTTTGAGGTTCAAACATGGAAAGTGGTGGAATAGATTGCTGACTAAAATCAAATTGATGAGGGTTCAGCGTGGATTCCATTAATGTCACTACAATATCGGGGTTTGTTTCAGATACCTTGTTTGTATCAGATGAAAGTGCGGTCATTTTTTCAATAAAATTTTGGCTATTGCCATCAAAACTTGGCACCTTGAAAAAAATACCGCGGCAAGACATTGGTAAATTTAAAAACACATCGCGACCATCATCGGGCAAAGAATCTAACCAAACTTGCACCGCACTTGGCTTTTTAGAATAATGCCACATCAAGCTAAAGCTAACGATAAACAATAACGCCCCAATGCTGTTACCTAATCCCCCTAAAGGCTCGACATCATTAAAACCAAAAATCGCATAACCTAATAACGCAATTAGCCCAATAACGCCAAACAATGCACCTTTATAATGAATTAAGGTTTCCCAATTTCGCCAATCCACCACAAGAAAGAAATCTGAAATTAACAAAGGCTGTTTGTAATAATGAATTTTTAAACGGTGAAATAACATCAGTACCACAAAAAGCACAGATGAAAAATTTAAAGCACGTTGCCATTGGCCGGAAACCATAAGCATGCCACCAAATAAAAAAGTAAAAAGCGTAATAGCAAAGAAATAAGTCCAACGATAATGGGAGTTTACGATAAAAATCACTGCCGCAATCGTGAATAAAGCTAAGAAAATATAAGCGATCATGAATTTTCCCTATGATGCATAACAGACTAAAATGAGACGTGAGAATGTCTGCGCACTTTATCATGTAAACGTAATAGATTGAACGGGAAAAGAAAATTATTTGGATAATTTGGAAATAAAGTGGTGGGCGATACCGGTCTCGAACCAGTGACCCCCTCCTTGTAAGGGAGGTGCTCTCCCAACTGAGCTAATCGCCCGACAATATTAAGGTAAAACCCTAAATTTTCGGTTTATTTAAACACTTTTAAGTGGTGGGCGATACCGGTCTCGAACCAGTGACCCCCTCCTTGTAAGGGAGGTGCTCTCCCAACTGAGCTAATCGCCCACTAGAAAGCGTTTAAATACAAAGGGAAAGTTTGAGCGGAAAGGACACTTTAGAAAAGTGGTGGGCGATACCGGTCTCGAACCAGTGACCCCCTCCTTGTAAGGGAGGTGCTCTCCCAACTGAGCTAATCGCCCGCTAGGTCAAACTTAGTAACATTAAGAACACTTTTTAGAGAAGTGGTGGGCGATACCGGTCTCGAACCAGTGACCCCCTCCTTGTAAGGGAGGTGCTCTCCCAACTGAGCTAATCGCCCTTAATGCTGTGGGTTGGCATTATAGGGAGAATGCATTTTCAGTCAATACCTTTTTATTAAATTTTGTTTAATTGTCGTAAAAATAAGCATAAAATCCGCTTTTTTATTTAGAAGTCAAACAAGTCGTAGTAGAATAACGACTAATATTTTATTGAAGATAGGTTATAAAAATGAAACTAGATGCCCCTTTTAATTTAGATCCAAATGTAAAAGTGCGTACTCGTTTTGCTCCTAGTCCTACAGGTTATTTGCATGTAGGTGGCGCTCGTACCGCACTTTATTCTTGGTTATACGCAAAACATAATAACGGCGAATTTGTATTACGAATTGAAGACACTGATTTAGAGCGTTCAACACCAGAAGCAACTGCTGCAATTATTGAAGGAATGGAATGGTTAAATCTTCCTTGGGAACATGGCCCTTATTACCAAACTAAACGCTTTGATCGTTATAACCAAGTGATCGATGAAATGATTGAACAAGGCTTAGCATATCGTTGCTATTGCACTAAAGATCGCTTAGAAGAACTTCGTCATACTCAAGAACAAAATAAAGAAAAACCACGTTATGACCGTCACTGCTTACACGATCACAGCCATTCACCAGATGAACCTCATGTCGTACGTTTTAAAAATCCAACTGAAGGCTCAGTAGTATTTGATGATGCAGTGCGTGGCCGTATTGAAATCAGCAACAGTGAGCTTGATGATCTTATTATTCGTCGCACAGACGGTTCACCAACTTATAACTTCTGCGTAGTTGTGGATGACTGGGACATGGGCATCACTCATGTGGTACGTGGCGAAGATCATATCAATAACACGCCACGTCAAATTAACATTTTAAAAGCAATTGGTGCCCCAATTCCAACCTATGCGCACGTTTCCATGATTAATGGAGATGATGGCCAAAAACTCTCTAAACGACATGGCGCAGTGAGCGTAATGCAATATCGTGATGATGGTTACTTACCAGAAGCTTTAATCAACTATCTTGTGCGTTTAGGCTGGGGACATGGCGACCAAGAAATTTTCAGTCGCGAAGAAATGATCAACTATTTCGAATTAGATCACGTTAGCAAATCAGCTAGCGCATTCAATACTGAAAAATTACAATGGTTGAATCAACATTATATCCGTGAATTACCGCCAGAATATGTGGCTAAACACCTCGAATGGCATTACAAAGATCAAGGCATTGATACAACTAATGGCCCTGCATTAACTGAAATAGTCACCATGCTTGCGGAACGTTGTAAAACCTTAAAAGAAATGGCAAGTTCAAGTCGCTACTTCTTTGAAGAATTTGAAACCTTTGATGAAGCAGCAGCGAAAAAACATTTCAAAGGCAATGCTGCTGAAGCGCTTGCAAAAGTGAAAGAAAAATTAACCGCACTTTCTAGCTGGGATTTACATTCTACTCACGAAGCCATTGAACAAACGGCTGCTGAGCTAGAAGTGGGCATGGGTAAAGTCGGCATGCCATTACGTGTCGCAGTGACAGGCTCTGGTCAATCTCCATCAATGGATGTTACCCTAGTCGGTATCGGCAGAGATCGTGTACTTACACGTATTCAGCGCGCTATTGATTTTATTAATGCACAAAACGCTTAATATTTAATCGGATAACAAACGCATAATAAAATCGTATTGACAGCCACATAGTCAAATTTTATTATGTTGCTGTCTTTTATGGGGATATAGCTCAGTTGGGAGAGCGCTTGAATGGCATTCAAGAGGTCGTCGGTTCGATCCCGATTATCTCCACCAAATTAATAAAGCAAGGTAAATCACCTTGCTTTTTTTGTATTTAAAAATCAGTATTTTAGCGCATTTTGGCACTCAATTTAACGCATAGTAACGCATAATGATCTGCCCCCAAAAAGCTGGACTAAATAACCAGCTAAGTTTCAGATTTTTTATGACCAAATACAACACTCTTTTCAAACAACAAGTCATCGAATTTTATCTTCAAAATAGTAAAAATCGTTCACTTACTCGTAAACATTTTCAACTTGCCAGTAGAACATTGCGATATTGGATTAACCAATTTAATAATAGTGGAATCAATGGATTAGCTGTGCTGGGGAAGAAGAGAAATTACTCACCTGAATTTAAACTTAACGTGATACAAGCGGTTAAAAATGGGCAGTTTTCTGCATAAACAGCCTATTTATACTTTGGCATTGTCAATTCAAGTGTGATTAGCCGATGATTGCAAGCCTTTGAAAAACAAGGTATAAACGGATTAATCTCCAAATCTAAAGGTCGCCCAATCATGCAACCGAAATATTCTAAATGCCACCTAAACCGAAAACACGAAAGGAAGAACTAGAATTGGAAAACTTGCGTCTTCGTGCGGAGAACGCAATCCTAAAAAAATTGCAGGAGCTCAACCAACAAAAAATGTAGAAAAAGCCGCTATCGTAAAGGCATTGAGCCTTCATTTTCCACTATCCATTTTATTAGATTTAATCGGCTTGACACGCAGTATTTTCTTCTATCACTTGAAGACGAAAAACGATAAAAATGTAGCATTATTACAACCATGTACGCATTCAGAGGAAACTAAAAGGACTAAGCCCTATGGAGTACAGAACTCAGTCCTTAATTTAACAGTCTAACTTTTTGGGGCAGATCAAAACCCACCTTTTTTAGATATTTAACTATATAAATTAGAAGCGATAAGATGCGCCTAAATTATATCGAATATCACGATAATTATGGGTGCCCATGTAATAGCCAACATTTGTCCATACGGAAAGATTATCTGTGATATACCATTTATCAATCCCGACCTCAATATTTTTAAGATCTTTTATCCCTTTAATTGAAATCGCTTTTTCATCAGTTACTACACTTGTTTGATTGGTATGATGCCACCAATTTAATGCCAAATAAGGTTCGCCATGATTTGGGCGTTTTAATGATTGTTGGTAAAAACGCAAACCTAAACGTGTAACGAAATAACGAGGATTTAACACAGCCAATTCTTCACCCATATCTGGTTTATGGAAGTGATTGTAAATAACCTGACCTTGTGGCTGAACGTAATAAGCATAATTATCTGTTTTGTTTAATAACTTATTGTATCCAGCCTCTAATGAAGCTTGAAGTGCGGTCGTTTTATAATCCGATCTTCCATCACTTGTATTCACTTTAGTTTTTAAGCGATTCACTTGGATCCAACTATCCACATACCAGTTTGGTTTTTCCCATGTTGCGTAGAGCCCTAGAGAATATCCCTTTGAGCTACTGCGTACTCTTTCATCATCTTCAACCAAATAAGTTTCTGATTTTTGACGCCCTAAACTCACATAAGCACCTGCTGTAAATTTGTTGGTGCCCTTATTATATTTCAACGCATCATAGCCCAACTGTAGGGTATCTGAATGAGCATCGGCTTTTGAATCTACGCCATTAAGCTGATATTTCGTATTATGACGATAAACTCTCACCCAAGCTGTATGCTCCTCTGGTAATTTATCTTTCGCTGCACGATCATGGAATGTGTGAGTAAACAAATTCTGACTTGCCGCAAAGCCCGATACAATTCCCGCGACTTCCTTACGGAAAGTTGGAAGTTGTTCTAAATACCAGTTACTATAGCCATCCGTATCATGAGCCACATTATAAAACTTATACTTGTAGCGACCATATTTGGATTCAACTAAAGAAAACGCATTTTCATCCGATGATTGGGTTTTAACCAATTTCACTCGATTTTTCATTTTAGCCGCTAACTTTGTCGGATCTATAAACTCAATTTTAGTCGTACCACTTGCTTTTCCACCGACATCAAGTAAATCGAATTCACTTTTGCCCGCACTTGCATCGACATTCATTTTTAATAGGCTTTTTTCTCCAGTACCAGCATAGTTACCTGAAGTCACAAATTTTGTGCTTGGAAGACCATTATTAAATTCAATAGTGCCGCTATTTTCAACATTGCCTGAAGTAGTTAACGTACCCGTTAAACTCACGGTTCCCTGATTAGTAAAATTTCCTTTTACTTCAGCGTTAGACGTAACATTAATAGTACTACTACCTGTATTTATTACTTCTGGGCTAATTAATTTTTTACCTGCCAATTCAACATTAGCTTCATTAAAAGTGATTGATTCTTTAAATTCAGCGTCATGTTCCTTAATCGCCCATTTCCCTTGCATTTCTAAATGCTCGAAACCAACATATTTATCCATACCGGCTTCAAGATTATGAAGCTCACTATTTTTATCTCTGCTCACGACAAGAGTTTCATCGGTTCCATTAGCCTTCAACACACCATCAATTTTTGTCTCTTCATTGACGATAACGCGAGTTGGAGCCAATTTTCTGTTGATAATAGAACCCTCTAAAACTGTAGAATTTTTTAAATCTACTTCTAACAGCCCACTCTTCTCTCCATAATCGCTGATATCCAATGATGCTGTTTTACGATTAACTACTAACCCTCTCTCCGCATTAACCCTTAGTGTCCCTATGCTCCCTGAGTTAATAAAATATCCATTATCAAAATATAGGGTTAGGGTTCCAGGTATCTCTCCACTATTTTCTCCGTATAAATTTTTTGCACCTATTGGAGTGCCTATGATTTCACTATTAAGTTTATAGAAGTTGTAATCTGATTCTGTTCTTTCAGTAGGAATCGGTTTTATATAAGCGCCGTTACCTTCTTTAATAAATTCATCTACTGTCTTTGGTTTTAAAGAAGCTTTATGTAATTCCTTACGTATCTCATACAATCTATTGGTGTTAATGAATTTAACATTTTCTATATCAATTAAAGTTCCTTCACATTCCCTATTAGAATGACACTTTAATGTGATATTAAATTCAGGGTCGTATTCAATGTCGCGTGGAGGAGGGTTTCTGTTGGGATGTTCTTCACGATATTCTTCAAGAAATTTTTTATATTCTTCATCCTTAATTTTTTCACGATATTTTTTATATTCTTCTATAATATTTTTATAAGTCTCATAAGGAACATATTTTTTACCCCTATCTTCAGGGGCAAAATATTCATCCTTATCTTTTGGTGGGTTATTTTTATAAAAATCTTCTAGGTATTTTTTATATTTCTCTTTTGTATCTGGATCAGGCTCTGGCGCTTGATAACGTCCTTTACCAGCTTTAATAAAGTCATCAATCGTCATATATGAAAGTATTGTCCCTTTATTGGAAAAAATAAAATTTTCAGATGCTCCAAAGTTAACTTCATTAAATACAGAATAGCCAGTATTTGAAAGAAAAACATTTTTTCCATTAAACTTAGATTTATCTAGCATACTAGGAGAATCTTTATCCTTAGAACCTTCATTCTCTAATATTAAATTCTTTTCTGCTTTTATCTCACTTGTATCTTGTTTTGATGTTATCCTACCTGAATTCTTGAAGTAAAAATCCTTTCCTGAAATTAAATGTATTGCAGGTTGATTGTTCGATGGACCAGTTCCTTTCCCAGTGATATTTCCCTTATTTTCAATATAAATGAGATTATTCACACCAGTGACAGGGGGCCGAAAAATGTTCCCCCCTCCTTGTACCCAACGTGTAGAAAAAACTTCTGTAGTTGATGCAATATCAGTATTGTTAATCAACTTCAAATTACTTAAAGGCCGAGAACCTTCATCTATAGAAAACAAATAGTAACCTGGCGCGTCAGTAGGAATCTTATAGACTGAAGATACACTCTGATTTTCCTTTCCTCTAGTGGGTCCTTCATTTTGAATATCATATTTAACTTCTTTTTCTTTTTCCTTAATATCCTCAACAGCCTTATTTATCTCCTTTGTAATAGATTCTTTTCTAGCCTTATACCCTTCATCGTTAAGAGGTAAAGGCTTATTTTCTTCCGAATTTACATCTTGTGCATAAGCAGAAAAAGAAAGGCAAGAAAAAAGGGAGGCTTGAACAAATTTAGCTATAAACGATTTATATAATTTCATGATTTTATTATCCTTGTTTACATTATCAAAAAGGGGGAAGATCAAGGTTATTGTATTAATTTTATCGCAAGACTGTCCCGTGGACATCGATTGATACAGCAGCCATCGCTTGATGCACAATCAATACTGATATAATGGAAAGTGCGGTTCATTTTGAAACTGTTTTTGATGACCTTCTAAAGTGAGTCATTATATTTAAAAGAGGATAGGAATAAAGAATATTTACAATTCTTTACATTTCTAGTGAAAGAAACTATTAGGCTTTACTATAACTAAACTTTCAACTTTTCCACTGCACTTTGGGCAAGGTTTATCTATTGCGCTATCCTGTGGCAGGATTTGCATTGAACCAGATATACCTAAATGCCCAATGATATAGCCTTTTTCTGTGTGAATAATCAAATATTTTGCTCGACAAGTGAGATCAACAATTTTTACCTTTTCAAGAGTTATCAATTAAAATACATCTAATCTCAAAACCTTATCACCTTGAATAGTTTTTTTTGATTGATTTAATAGATTTCAATCGTTAAAACCTTTTTGTATGATATTTACGAAATTTATTTCAACCCTACTTATTTCATACATACAAGGAGTTAATAATGAGTTCTCAATGCCCTTTTTCGCATTTATCGTCTACTAACCTAACTATGGGAAATGGAGCCCCTGTGGCGGACAATCAAAACAGTTTAACTGCAGGTCCGCGTGGTCCATTACTTTCACAAGATTTATGGCTTAACGAAAAATTAGCTGATTTCGTACGCGAAGTTATTCCAGAGCGTCGTATGCACGCAAAAGGTTCTGGTGCATTTGGTACCTTTACTGTCACACACGATATTACTAAATATACTCGCGCAAAAATTTTCAGTGAAGTTGGCAAAAAAACAGAAATGTTCGCACGCTTTACCACTGTTGCTGGTGAACGTGGTGCAGCTGATGCTGAACGTGATATTCGTGGTTTCGCATTAAAATTCTATACCGAAGAAGGTAACTGGGACTTAGTGGGTAACAACACCCCGGTATTCTTCTTACGTGATCCACGTAAATTCCCAGACTTAAACAAAGCGGTAAAACGTGATCCTCGCACTAATATGCGTTCAGCAACAAACAACTGGGATTTCTGGACATTATTACCTGAAGCATTACACCAAGTAACTGTTGTAATGAGTGATCGTGGTATTCCTGCAAGCTATCGTCATATGCATGGTTATGGTTCACATACTTACAGTTTCTGGAACGAAGCTGGCGAACGTTTCTGGGTAAAATTCCATTTCCATACTCAACAAGGTATTAAAAACTTAACTGATGCAGAAGCAGCTGCAGTTATCGCAAATGATCGTGAAAGCCATCAACGCGATTTATATGAAGCAATCGAACGTGGTGATTTCCCTAAATGGACATTATATGTGCAAATTATGCCTGAAGCAGATGCGGAAAAAGTACCTTATCATCCATTCGACTTAACCAAAGTATGGCCGAAAAAAGATTATCCATTAATTGAAGTGGGTGAATTTGAACTTAACCGTAATCCAGAAAACTTCTTTGCTGATGTAGAACAATCTGCATTTGCACCAAGCAATTTAGTTCCAGGTATCGGCGCAAGCCCAGATAAAATGTTACAAGCTCGCTTGTTCAACTATGCGGATGCACAACGTTACCGTTTAGGTGTGAACTATCGTCAAATTCCAGTAAACCGCCCACGTTGCCCAGTGCATAGCAACCAACGTGATGGCCAAGGCCGTGTAGATGGCAACTACGGTAGCCTACCGCACTACGAGCCAAACAGCTTTAGCCAATGGCAACAACAACCAGACTTTGCTGAACCACCACTTCGTATCAATGGCGATGCAGCACACTGGGATTATCGCAACGATGATAACGACTACTTCAGCCAACCGCGTGCATTATTTAACTTAATGAGTGCAGAGCAAAAACAAGCGTTATTCAACAACACTGCAGCTGCAATGGGCGATGCACCTGATTTCATCAAATATCGCCACATTCGTAACTGTCACTGGTGTGAGCCAGCATATGGTGAAGGCGTTGCAAAAGCATTGGGCTTAACAGTTGAAGATGCATTAAAAGCACGTGAAACTGACCCAGCATTAGGTCAAGGTGGATTGTTATAATCTCTAGGCTACATCCAAAAAAAACGGTAGGAATTTTCCTACCGTTTTACTTTTTAACATTCACTAACAAATAGTGGTGCCTTCTTCGGTACCAGTCACTACTTGACGTAATGCACCGGGTTTACCCATATTGAATACTCGGATCGGCATGCCATGATCGCGAGCTAAAGTAAACGCCGCTAAGTCCATCACTTGTAATTCTTTATCGATCACTTCTGCATAACTTAAATTTTTATAAAGTTTTGCATCAGGATTTTTCGCAGGATCACAATCATATACACCATCAACTTTAGTCGCTTTCAACACAACATCAGCTTCAATTTCAATACCACGCAAACAAGCAGCAGAATCAGTGGTAAAGAATGGACTTCCGGTTCCCGCAGAGAAAATGACTACGCGTTTCTCGCGTAACATTTTGATTGCTTCAGACCAGTTATAAGTATCGCAAATACCATTTAATTGGAAAGCAGACATTAATTTAGCATTCACATCAGCACGGAATAAAGAATCACGCATTGCCAAACCATTCATCACCGTAGCAAGCATTCCCATATGGTCACCCACCACGCGATTCATCCCTGCTTTTGCTAGTTTTGCGCCACGGAATAAGTTGCCACCACCAAGAACGACACCGACTTCCACGCCCATCTCTACTAATTCTTTAATTTCAACAGCCATACGATCGAGAATCGCAGGATCAATACCAAAACCATCTTCTCCTTGTAATGCTTCACCGCTTAATTTCAATAAAATACGTTTATAAATTGGTTGGCTCATTGTTTTTTCCCTCTGGCTTAAAAAATTGGCTTATTCTATAAAATAACCACCCAAGAGTGAAGAAGTTAAATATGGAAATTCTGAGTAAAAGGTGGATAATAGCGACATTTTCTTTTCAGGGAAGACAATTATGAACACGAAAAAAACAAGCCAAATTTTGCCCGCACTTTTTGCGGTGATTTGTGCCGCATTAGCGGGTTATTTTATTTTAATCGGTTCTGGAATGTTTCCAGAACCAAGTGTGACTCTCATTCTGCTTGCGACAACAACTATTCTCTTATTAAGCAGCAGTAAAAAATCCTTCTATTTTATTTTGCTACCGCTTGCGTTACTGCATGCTTTTTATACGCCTACAGGGCTAAATTTTGGTCCTCCAAGCTACCAATATATCGCCTCGCTTTTTGCGACAGATATGTTGGAAACGAAGGAATTTCTATTGCAAATCCCTGTGAGTAGTTACTTAATTGCTTTCGCCATTCCTATTTTGATTTTGCTTCAGTACAAAAGTGCGGTGAGATTTGGCATAAAATTTTATCGTAATAAAACATTTATTGCCTTAGCAACACTGCTCTTTGCTTACAACATGCCGCTTGCTGAACCGATTAAAGAAACAGTAAGTTCCACATTAAAAATTGTAGATGAAGTGCAAAAACTCAAACAAATGTCCCAATCTGATAACTGGGGAAAATCAACATTAGAAAATTCACGCTATGATGATTATGTGATTGTTCTTGGTGAAAGTGCACGTAAAGATTATCACCATGCCTATGGGTATCCGATTGAAAACACCCCATTTATGTCTGGTGCTAAAGGCACATTGATTGATGGTTTTCGTTCAGCTGGAACAAATACTGTTGCCTCACTTCGCCTTATGTTAACTCTTCCTAACAAAGAAAAATGGGAACCCAATTACAGCTTGAGTTTAGTCGATCTCATCAAATCCGCAGGCGTGAAAACCTATTGGCTTTCTAATCAAGGTATGCTCGGTGAATTCGATACGCCAGTTTCATCCCTTGCATCAAAATCTGATGAAACTTTTTTCTTGAAAAAAGGCGGAAGCTTTAATTCTACTAACTTTAGTGATTTTGATTTATTACCAAAATTCGCCCAAGTATTAGAAGATCCTGTTCAAGGAAAACGTTTTATTGTGTTGCATATTTATGGCTCACATCCAATGGCTTGCGACCGTGTCGAAGATTATCCAAAAATCTTTGATGATAAAGATCTTAATCCGAGATATGGTTATTTAAATTGCTATGTGTCGTCTATTAAGAAAACTGATGAATTTTTAAAACGTGTATATGATCAGCTTGCAGAAAACGCGAAGAAAAATCACCGCACTTTCTCAATGATTTATTTCTCAGATCACGGTTTATGCCACCAACAAGATGAAAAAAATAATATACTTTTGTTCAATCAAAACTGTTTCAGCCGAGAACATCATAATATTCCGCTATTCAAAATTTCGTCGGATGACACCGAACGCAAAGAATATAAGGTGTTTAAATCTGGGTTGAACTTCTTAGAAGGAATCGCAAATTGGATAGGAATCAAAAATCCTCAATTAACGCAAACAGAAGATTTATTTTCTAACGAATCGGATAAAAATGACTTTGGATTGCAAAAACGAATTGATGAAAAATATCGTAAAGATGACGATCCAGCCATTGATATTCGTCCTAAACACTAGGCTATATTGAGTGCGTTTTATTTTTAGCCGTAAATATCGTATAATCCGAGAGATTTTATTTGTTTATTTTTTGTAAGGTGTCAACGTGTCAGAACAACAACCAAGAGTGATCGAATCAAAAGAAATTATGACTTTATTACCACATCGCTATCCATTTTTATTAGTGGATCGCGTATTGGATTTTAAAGAAGGCGAATGGTTAAAAGCGATTAAAAATATTAGCGTCAATGAGCCTTGTTTCACAGGTCACTTCCCTGGCGAACCTATTTTACCAGGCGTTTTAATTTTAGAAGCTTTGGCACAGGCAATGGGCATTTTAGCCTTTAAAACTCTCGAATTAAAAGGCGGTGAATTATTCTATTTCGCTGGTATTGATGAAGCGCGCTTTAAACGTCCAGTGTTACCTGGAGATCAAATGGAATTAAACGTTCAAGTGATTAAAGAACGTCGAGGCATCACTGCATTTACTGGCGTAGCAACCGTAAACGGTGAAATTGCTTGTGAAGCAAAACTAATGTGCGCTCGTCGTTAATTAAGGGGGTAAATATGATCCACCCAAATGCAAAAATCCATCCTACAGCCTTAGTTGAAGAAGGCGCAGTTATTGGTGAAGGTGTTGTTATCGGGCCTTTCTGTATTGTTGAAGGCACTGTTGAAATTAAAGCTCGCACTGTATTGAAATCTCACGTTGTCGTACGTGGTGATACGGTTATTGGCGAAGATAACGAAATCTATCAATTCGCGAGCATTGGTGAAGTGAACCAGGATTTAAAATATAACGGCGAAGCAACCAAAACGATTATTGGTAATGGCAACCGAATTCGTGAACACGTGACAATCCATCGTGGTACCATCCAAGGCGGAGGTGTAACCTCTATTGGCAATAACAATTTATTAATGGTGAATGTTCACATTGCACATGATTGCCAAATTAAAAACAACTGTATTTTGGCAAACAATGCAACGCTTGCTGGTCACGTAGAATTAGATGATTTCGTGATTGTTGGTGGCATGTCAGCAATTCACCAATTTGTAATCGTTGGTGCACACGTCATGTTAGGCGGCGGTTCTATGGTAAGCCAAGATGTACCTCCTTATGTTATGGCACAAGGCAACCACGCCCGTCCATTTGGCGTAAACTTAGAAGGTTTAAAACGTCGTGGTTTTGATAAACCAACCATGCATGCGATCCGTAACGTTTATAAAATGATCTATCGTAGCGGCAAAACGTTGGAAGAAGTGTTACCAGAAATTGAGCAAATTGCAGAAACCGATTCAGCAATTAGTTTCTTTGTTGAATTTTTCAAACGTTCAACTCGCGGTATTATTCGTTAATAAAGTATCTCTGTATTCAACCGCACTTTGCACGCCAAAGTGCGGTTATTTTTTAGGGTAAATTTGATGAACAAAACAAATCCAACCATCGCTCTTGTTGCTGGAGAAGTATCTGGTGATATTCTCGGTGCAGGTTTAATTCGCCAGCTCAAAGCTCATTATCCTAATGCTCACTTTATTGGCATTGCAGGCCCAAGAATGTTGGCTGAAGGCTGTGAGACGCTTGTCGATATGGAAGAGCTTTCAGTCATGGGTTTGGCTGAAATTTTGAAACATCTTCCTCGTCTGTTGAAAATTCGCAAAAATGTCATTCAAACCATGTTGCAAGAAAAACCTGATGTTTACATCGGCATTGATGCGCCTGATTTTAATTTGGATGTAGAACTCAAGCTCAAAGCAAACGGAATTAAAACTATTCATTACGTGAGTCCCTCTGTATGGGCTTGGCGTCAAAATCGCATCCATAAAATCGCCAAAGCGACTCATCAAGTTCTTGCCTTTTTGCCTTTTGAGAAAGCCTTTTACGATAAATTTAACGTACCTTGCCGTTTTATTGGACACACAATGGCAGATGCTATTCCGCTCAAACCAAACCGTGCCGAAGCCTGCCAAGTGCTACAGATTAATCCCGCACAGCGCTATTTAGCAATCTTAGTTGGAAGTCGTGGTTCAGAAGTGGAATTTCTAGCTGAACCTTTCTTAAAAACCGCTTTATTGTTAAAAGAACAATTTCCTGATTTACAATTCCTAGTCCCTTTGGTGAACGAAAAACGACGAATTCAATTTGAAGCTATTAAAGCTAAAATTGCGCCAAATCTAGACCTGCATTTAATTGATGGCAATGCACGACAAGCAATGATCGCTGCTGATGCAACATTGCTTGCTTCAGGGACAGCAGCACTTGAAGCAATGCTTTGTAAATCACCCATGGTGGTAGGCTATCGAATGAAAGCACTGACCTATTTCTTAGCAAAACGTTTAGTGAAAACCGATTATATTTCTTTACCAAACTTGCTTGCGAATGAAATGCTCGTTCCTGAAATGATTCAAGAAGAATGTACGCCAGAATTGCTCGCTGAAAAACTATCTGCTTATCTTTCTGATGGTGAAAGTGCGGTAAAAAATCGCCATGTTTTAATTCAGCACTTCACGGATTTACACCAAAAAATTCAATGCAATGCAGATAAGCAAGCGGCTCAAGCGGTCATTGATTTATTAGAAGGAACAGAAAATGTTTGAATATCCACAAGGCTATGAATTGATCGCTGGCGTTGATGAAGTTGGACGAGGCCCTCTAGTTGGGGCCGTTGTAACGGCTGCCGTCATTTTAGATCCGAATAACCCAATTGAAGGTCTCGCTGATTCTAAAAAACTTTCTGAGAAAAAACGTTTAGCCCTTGCTGAAGAAATCAAAGAAAAAGCCCTTGCTTGGGCATTAGGTCGAGCTGAAGCTAACGAAATTGACGAGATTAATATCCTGCAAGCCTCCTTGCTGGCAATGACTCGAGCAGTAAAATCTTTAAAAATTCAACCGCACTTTGTGTTGGTTGATGGCAATAAGATCCCAAAAGACTTAGATATTCCAGCGCAAGCCGTCGTAAAAGGCGATAGCCTTGTGGCGGAAATCAGTGCAGCCTCTATTTTGGCGAAAGTAGCACGAGACCAAGAAATGGAAGAATTAGACAAGCAATATCCAGAATACGCTTTTGCCCAGCATAAAGGCTATCCGACCAAATTACATTTGGAAAAATTAGCTGAACTTGGCGCGTTACCGCAACATCGTCGTAGCTTTGCCCCAGTGAAAAAAGTGCTAGAAAATTGTTAGAATTTTAATCGCAAAATGCTTTTATTTTGTTAGGCAATAAAATATTGATAAAACAAAGGGAGTATTAAAAATACTCCCTTTCCTTTAATCAACTTAACTCTATGGAATGACGGGTAATTAACCTTTCTGTACGTTATATGCTTCCAATGCACGTAAAGAATAAGTATAAGCAGCGCCTGCATTTAATGCGATAGACATTGCTAATGCTGCAGCCACTTCAGCTTCGCTTGCGCCAGCTTTTACCGCTTCTTCTGCGTGTACGCTAATGCAGCTTTCGCAACGAGTTGTTACCGCAACTGCTAATGCAATAAGCTCACGAGTTTTAGCGTCAAGTACATTACCTTCTGCCGCTGCTGCGCCTAATGCTTGGTAAGCTTGTAACATTTTTGGATATTGTTTACCTAACGCACCAAATGATTTTTTAACGTGTGATGTTTCTTCTTTCCAATCTGCAAACATAATGTTCTCCTAAATATATTGAATTAATAACGAACTGGTGTGGCAAATTATAGGCAGATTGGATTATGATACTTGCTTATTTATCTCAATTTTTATCGCTAACATCTCATTATGGATTATTTAGATAAACTCACCCATTTAGCACAAGTGCGTGGAGAAATTAATATTCGCTGTGAATTTCAAGGTGAATGGCAAGTCGCCCACCAAGAAAAAGATGCAGGAAAAGGCGTATTCCATCTTATTGAACAAGGCGAATGTTGGCTTACACTCAGACAAAAACAATTTCATTTAAAGGAAGGTGATATCTTTTTCCTTCCCCAAAATCAACCGCACTTTATGCGTCATTCGTCTGATAAAACAAAAGACGCGTCATTGAAAAAAAGCTGGCAAGGTGCATTTGAATTGCATCAAGTAGGGCAAGGCACACCAGATTTAAAAATGTTCTGCGGGGCATTTTATTATCAGCAAGATGCACTCCTCACCGCTTCTATGCCTGAATACTTGCATCTCAATTTATGCGATACACCGATTCATCCTTTGGTTCAGCTTTTTCTACAAGAAGCACAAAAAAACGATGCAGGTACAAAATCAGTCGTCGATGCACTTTCGAATGTGCTTTTAATTTATATTTTACGCCATGCGATTAAAGAGAACTTAATTACAGGCGGTGTGCTACTCGCGTTGCAAGACAAGCGATTAAATGCGGTGCTAGGTGCGATATTACAACGCCCTCAAGAAGATTGGCGAATTGAACAATTAGCCGATCTTTCTGCAATGTCTCGTGCAAACTTTATTCGTGTTTTTCAACAACAACTTGGTATGTCGCCAGGGCGTTTTATTACTCAAGTGAGGTTACAATCGGCAGCATTTTTATTAAAGCAATCCCAACAATCCGTACTTGCTATTGCTTTGGAAGTTGGGTATCAATCTGAGGCGCATTTTAGTAAAGCCTTCAAGAATTACTACCAACTTTCGCCAAGCCAATACAGAAAATCTGCCAGCCTATAAATTGGAGAATTTTTGCGCTATAATCGCCAAGTTTTTTGAAAGGCAACATCTGTTGCCTTTTCTTTTTAAGGAAAAGATATGTTTAACAAAATTTTTTCGTGGTTTGAAAACCGTTTAAATCCTTATCCAGAAGGTAATCCAACAACACCTAAAAAAGGCTTATTGCGTTTTATTTGGTCTAGCATCGAAGGAATGAAAGGCTGGATTCTCTTACTGACAGTGTTAACGGTTGGTACTGGTGTAATGGAAGCCGTATTATTCCAATTTATGGGAACGCTTGTAGATTGGTTAGGGACATTCACGCCTGAGACATTATGGCAAGAAAAAGGTCATTTATTAATTGGCATGGCTACCCTATTACTTGTTAGCATCGTTTGGGGATTTTTAGCCTCTACCGTACGTTTACAAACCTTACAAGGCGTATTTCCAATGCGATTACGTTGGAATTTCCATCGTTTAATGCTTGGTCAAAGTTTGAGTTTTTATCAAGATGAATTTGCTGGCAGAGTGTCTGCCAAAGTAATGCAAACCGCACTTGCTGTTCGTGATACGGTACTCACACTTGCGGATATGTTTGTATATGTCATCGTATATTTTATTACATCAGGATTAGTTCTCGCTGCATTAGATTCTTGGTTCTTACTGCCATTTATTGCTTGGATTACGATTTTTATTTTTATCCTACGAACCCTCATTCCTAAATTATCAAAAACTGCACAACGACAAGCTGATGCTCGTTCTTTAATGACAGGACGCATTACAGATGCTTATTCTAATATTGCTACAGTAAAATTATTCTCTCATGGTTCGCGTGAGGCTGCTTATGCTAAACGTTCTATGGAAGATTTTATGGTAACAGTACACGCCCAAATGCGCTTAGCAACATCACTAGATACACTCACTTACGCTACAAATATTCTACTTACGTTAAGTACTGCAATACTTGGTATTATTTTATGGAAAAATGGTCAAGTTGGCGTGGGTGCAATAGCAACGGCAACGGCAATGGCATTACGAGTCAATGGACTGTCTCGTTGGATTATGTGGGAATCTGCACGTTTGTTTGAGAATATCGGAACCGTAAACGATGGAATGAATACTTTAACCAAACCTCACACTATTGTGGATAAAGCACAAGCATCACCGTTACAGGTGACACAAGGGGAAATTAAGTTTAACGATATTACCTTTGCTTATGATCCGACAAAACCATTACTCAATCATTTCAATCTCACCATCAAACCTGGTGAAAAAGTCGGACTGATCGGCCGTTCTGGTGCAGGAAAATCTACGATTGTGAACTTATTGCTTCGCTTCTATGAAGCACAACAAGGCGCGATTACCATTGATGGGCAAGATGTACTAGATGTGCAACAAGAAAGCCTACGTCGCCAAATTGGTTTAGTGACTCAAGACACTTCGCTGCTGCATCGCTCTGTTCGTGACAATATTATTTATGGGCGCCCTAATGCCACAGATGAAGAAATGGTTTTAGCTGCTGAAAGAGCAGAAGCCGCTGATTTCATTCCATTCCTCACTGATGCTCAAGGCAGAAAAGGCTACGATGCCCATGTGGGTGAAAGAGGTGTCAAACTTTCAGGTGGTCAACGGCAGCGCATTGCTATTGCTCGTGTCATGTTAAAAGATGCGCCAATTCTATTGTTAGATGAAGCGACAAGCGCACTGGATTCAGAAGTAGAAGTGGCAATACAAGAAAGTCTCGATAAAATGATGGAAAATAAAACTGTGATTGCTATTGCTCATCGTTTATCCACCATCGCAGCGATGGATCGCCTAATTGTGCTTGATAAAGGACAAATTGTTGAACAAGGTACCCATGCTGAATTACTGGAGCGTAATGGTCTGTACGCTAAACTATGGAATCATCAAAGTGGCGGATTTTTAAGTGAACATGCTGAATAATATTACTTTTCCGTTATAGATAAAATCCATATAAAAAGGCACGCATATAAAAATATGCGCGCCTTTTATCATCATACGTTTAACTAGATTTATAACTTACTTTTTAATACTTTCAATGCTCGCGCACGATGAGAAATTTTTTTCTTCTCAACAGTTTCTAATTCAGCAAATGTGTAACCTTGTTCTGGACTAAAGAATAAACTGTCATAACCAAAACCATTTTCGCCTTTTTCTTCAAAACCAATCACACCATGACACTCACCTTCGGCAATAATTGGCGATGGATCCGTTGGATGCTGTAAAAACACGATACAGCTCACAAATTTGGCTTGACGTTTATCTTGTGCAACATGAGCAAGCTCTGCCAATAATTTCTCACGGTTTTTAGCATCATTGCCCTCTTCACCAGCATAACGTGCAGAATACAGACCTGGTGCGCCATTAAGTGCGGAAACCACCAAGCCTGAATCATCTGCAATAGCAGGCAAACCTGATTTCTCTGAGGCATAGCGCGCTTTTAATAACGCATTCTCGACAAAAGTTAAGCCTGTTTCTTCTGGGCTTTCAATGCCTAAATCTGTTTGCGCAATCACTTCAAAGCCAAAATCAGATAGGACATCAGCCATTTCTTTCACTTTGCCTTTATTGCCTGTAGCAAGTACGATTTTTTGTTTCATAATCAGTCCTTTTATTGATGATAAGCTGCTGTTAAATCAGCCCAGTTTTGCTCGGTAAATTGAATATTCATTCGTCCAACTTCTTTTTCGAAGGAACGTTTTAAACGGTTCAGATTTTGCACTTTCCAAAAATCTCCTGATTTTTCACCGCACTTATCAAAATCCAGTAACCAACATTTTTGCTCTTGTTCAGTCTGTTGAAGCAAAATATTGTGTGCATTCAAGTCCGTATGGCAAATCTGTAAATCATGTAGTTTTCGAATCAAACGACCAATTTGTATCCAAGTTTCTTTTGGCAATGTTTGTGTTTGTAAAAGTGCGGTTAAATCCTGCGCGTTTTCGATTTTTTCCGTCAAAATATCCGCTTGATAGCAAATGCCTAACTTGCCTTTTTGAATACGTGCGGCAATCGGTTTAGGCACAGGCAAACCTGCTTCATACAAACGTTGCAACAAATGAAACTCAGCAAAACTACGGGTAGTTTCAAGAGCAGAAAAACGATAACGATCTTTGTTCAGTTTACCCCAAAGTCCACCTCGATAATAATGACGCAACGCACAATTTACACCAAACCAATCTTCCGTTTGCAAGAAATAAGTGGTGCCTCGACCTTTTGCACTTCCTATCAGTCGGTCTTGTTTTTGCCAAAATTCCGCTTGGAAAAACTCGGTTGCTTGCTCAAAAGTGCGGTCAAAATTAAAGATAAAATATTGGTTATCTTGTTGGAATTGGTGCATGGGAATGTTGTTATGAATAGAAAATGGACTCATTCTACTTTAAAATAGGCGCAAGTTAAATGAGAAAGGAATGTCAATGCCACTTTTTACCAAAGCTCCAAAATCCCTTTGTATTCTCCGATTGTCAGCTGTAGGCGATGTCTGTCATGCCTTAGCTGTGGTTCAGCACATTCAAGCATATTATCCCCAAACAGAAATTACTTGGATTGTAGGAAAAAACGAAATGAGTTTGCTTTCAGGCATTCCTAATATCACACTCATTCCTTACAATAAAAAAGCGGGATGGAAAGGTGTTTTATCACTCTGGAAACAACTAAAAAATAAACAGTTTGATGCGCTATTAAATATGCAAACAGCATTTCGCGCATCAATCCTTTCTTTAGGAATTAAAGCCAAATACAAAATTGGATTTGGAGAAAAACGTTCTCGCGAAGGGCAATGGCTATTTGTAAATCGTCGTATCACAGATCCCTCATCGCCCCATGTATTAGATGGATTTATGGCTTTCGCTGAATATATTGGCGTACCGAAATCAGAACCGAAATGGGCATTAGCTATCTCAGAAGATGATGATAAATTTGCCGATAAATTTATTGATTTCTCTCGTAAAAATTTATTGATTTCCCCTTGCTCTAGCAAATCAGAAAAAGATTGGCTAATCGAACGTTATGCAGAGGTTGCCAATATTGCCCATCAGAATAATGTCAATGTAATTTTCTGCAGTTCGCCAGCCAAACGTGAATTAGAAATAGTCGAAAAAATTACCGCTCTTTGCCATTTCTGGCCAACTAATATTGCAGGAAAAACAAACCTAAAACAGCTTACCGCTTTAATTTCTAAAGTTGATTTGGTGCTTTCGCCAGATTCTGGCCCTGCCCATATTGCGACAACACAAGGAATCCCAGTTATTGGCCTGTATGCGTATCACAATCCTTTGCGTACTGCGCCTTATAATAATTTAGATAACGTGGTATCAATATATGAAGAAAATGCCCAAAAAGAATTTGGCAAACCGTCATCTGAACTACCTTGGGCAACGAAACTAAAAGGAAAAAATTTGATGGCAGAAATTCAAGTCGAACCCGTTATTAAACAAATGAAAAAATTAGGATTATTCTGAAGAAAAAAGCTCGGTTATGAGCTGTCCCCAAAAAGTTAGACGATCAAATCAAGGACTAAATTCTGTAATCCATAGGGCTTAGTCCTTTGAGTTTACACTGAATACACTTATGATTGTAACAATGAATATACTCATGAATCGTTTTTTTGAGTTGCTCAAAAGTATTAAATTGTTTTCCATCGTAACATTCTGTTTTTAATAAAGAACTCTCCATCGCCGTACTATCTAAACAATTTCCTTTTTTCGACATAGTTTGTTGAATAGTCATAAAAAAATCCGCACCTTAATCAGTTGGTTATTTAGTCCAACTTTTGGGGTGCAGATCATTTTCACAAGACTTTATTATTCAATCTAAAAATATTATTCAGCATTACAGAATCATTTTCACCAATTTATCCGCTTTAATTCGTGCAAATTTTTTCAAAAGTTTTTGCACTGGTTCTGGGTATTGATTCAATTCTTCTAATTCAGTGTAATGTTTTAATACTTTTGTATGTTGGCGAATTTGGTTTTGCTCTTTTTCCACTTGGGCTAAAAGCTGTTGTTGTGGATCGTAAATTAATAAGCCATTTTCTGCATCTAAACGCCATGCTCGAGGGTTAAGATTATTGCCTGTAAGTAAAATATAACGGTCATCTACCCACACACCTTTTAAGTGATAGGTATTATCGCCATCACGCCACAAACGCACCACAAGCTGACCATTCTCAATTTGAGACTCAAATTTTTCACAGAAACGGCGAAGATTACTTTCATAAAGATAAGGTAACGCCCCTGCCATTTTGAATGGTTGTTCTGGTGGAATATAAAAATCGTTTGCGACTTTATCACCAACAATAATTTCTACTTGTTTACCATTTTCCAATAACGTTGCTATTTTATGTTGCAATGTGCGTGGAAAATTAAAGTATGGCGTACAAATCACCAATTTTTCTTTTACTTGTAAGAATAAATCTTCAATCACTTGATTTAATTCATTGCCCGATGCGCCTAAGCCAAACAGTGGTGATACGCTTAAAATATTCGGTAATTTCACCGCACTTTTTAATGAATATTCACCATTTTGCGCAAGGTCTTTACGATAAGCGCGAATATTGCCGCGGATCTCTTTGGTGCGAGGGCGATTAGTGACATCAAGTGGATAAACTGCACTGAAATCTAACAAGTAATCATTGATGAAATTCACCATCGAATCAGCTAATTCGGCATGAGTGATTTTTTGATAGCGGTCGTAACGATATTTTTCAAATTGATGAAGATAGACATTATTAATGCTTGCACCGCTATAAAGCACCGTATCATCAAACACAAAGCCTTTAACGTGCAATACACCAAAAACTTCGCGTGTATTAATTGGCACGCCAAAGAACATATTCGGATCATCAGGCAACTGATAAGTTTGGCGTTGCTCGCAATACCAATCTGCATTGGTGGCAGATTTTTCCGCCCCTAATAAATTGCGTTGTGCGCGATGCCAATCTATGAGAATTTTTACATCCAAGTGTGGATTTTCTTGCTTCACGCGATAAATTTCATCAAGGATTTCCTGCCCCGCTTCATCTTTTTGCCAATAAAGTGCAGTGACATAAATACGTTTTTTGGTGTTTCTGATTAATTCAATAATTTGAGTTTTAAATTCGGCCGGGCTACCCAAAAATTCAATTTGCTCAGCTTGCAAAGCAAGGAATGGCAAATTATTTAAATTTTGTTCAGCTCGTTTGGTTTTATTGATTAACATAATCCATCTCGTGATTAAAGACTAGTGCGTTAGTTTACAATATTTCACGCGCTTATTAATAGAAAAAAGGCTTTTTTTCGTTATAATGCTCACAAATTTTAGCATTTTTTGGCTAAAAAATATTCATTTTTATTCAGGGAAACCCTATGAACGACAAACGCAAACCGTCTTTTCAATCTGCCGGCAGATCCTTTCAAGAACGCTCAGTAGGTGAAAAATACAGAGAAAAACCAACTCAAAATCGACCGCACTCTAATGATAAATTTCATGGAAATAGAAACGAAAAATCTCGTTTTCCTCGTGATAAACAAGAAGTGAAAGAAACTAAAATTACGCAACTTTCTTTATCTCGTTCGCCATCAAATAAAAAAACAGAACAACCTAAAGTTCAGGTGACGATAAAAAGTACGGGTACGGTTTATAAAACAAAAGAAAAGAAAACGGGTGCGCTTTCTCCTCGTGCTCCTGAAAAAATTAAGAAAAACCGTGCGGAAGAAATGAAGGTTTACGGTGAAAATGCCTGTTTAGCTTTATTTGCAGAACGCCCTGAAAGTATTGTTCGATTGTGGGTAACCGTACAAGTGTCACACAGAATTGGCGAGGTATTGAGTTATTTAGCCGAAAACAAGAAGGCCTATCATGTTGTAGATAGCGAAGAATTAGCTCGAGTGAGCGGAACAGAACATCATGGTGGCATTTGCTTATTAGTGAAGAAACCTCGTGCTTTCACGTTGCAAGGGTATTTGGATATTCCCCGAGAAGAGGATTGTTTAGTGCTATTAGACAACGTGAATAATGCGCAAAATATTGGTGGCGT